>URDX01000023.1 GCA_900546695.1 uncultured Eubacteriales bacterium
GGACGCTTTCGAGAAAGCGCCCCCACACCCCCCGCAAAGCTTTAAAACCGAGAGGGAACTTTAAACGTACTCTGTCTCAAGTGCTTCCGACTGCCGAATGTTGTCGAAAGAACAGTCGAATATTAGGTCAAAAAGGCTGCCGAAAACCGTCTCTGCCGTGCGTTTGTACGGAGGTGAAGAGGATTTCGGCGGCCTTGCGTTTTTTGTCAAAAAGCGGCTAAAACAGCAGCCTGTGTCTGCCGACATATACATCAAATACCGAATATCACATTAAATGGTCGAGAACGCCTGTAAAATACTTCTTGACATTTTTTGTCGTACATGATATAATGTGATGCAGTGTATTATATTAAGGTAAAAAATGATGTTACGGCGGGTATTATTCGGGGTATGAATTATCTCCCTTCCGATGTCGCGGGTCATTCTTACGTTGATACAGTGCAGGATTAATACCGTCGGCATCGTTCGACGACCGTTCGGCAAACCCGTTGAAAAACGGGGACGCAAAGTTTAGTGTCTAACCCGCGTATGCGGTATGATTGACTGACTGCACTTTTTATGGGTGTGGTCGGTCTTTTTTCATGGGCGCGGGCGGGAAGCTGGGGGGAGAGAGTATGCGTGCTCAATCTGATTACATTAACTATGACAAGGTCGACGAGAAGACGCGAGAGAGCATGGACAGGCTGTTCAGCGCGCCGCGCCGCGGGTATTGGGAACGAAAACGGGCGTTCGATATTCTTGTTTCGCTTGCAATGCTTATTGTGCTGCTGCCGCTGTTCATCATAGTTTCCGTTGTCATCGTGATAGACGACCCACATGCGGGACCGATGTTCAAGCAGAGACGTGTCGGGAGGCACGGGGTGGAGTTCACCATGTACAAGTTCCGCACCATGGTGGCGAACGCCGAGCAGCTGAAGGACAGTCTGCGCGGGCAGAACGAGATGGACGGTCCGGTTTTCAAGATAAAGGACGACCCGCGCATAACCCGTGTCGGAAGATTTCTGCGCGCGACAAGCATTGACGAGCTCCCGCAGCTGTTCAACGTTCTGCGCGGGGATATGAGTCTGGTCGGACCGCGTCCGCCGCTGCCCGACGAGGTCGCGCAGTATGACGATTACGAGCGGCTGAGGCTTGTCGTCACTCCGGGGCTCACGTGTCTGTGGCAGATATCGGACAATCGGAATGAGATTCCGTTCGAGGAGTGGGTCGAGATGGACATTGATTACATAGAGCACCGCACCGCTGTCGGGGATATCGTGATAATGTTCAAGACGGCGATGGCGATGATAGGCAAAGAGGGGCGGTAAGGCGCAGGAAAACACCTCGCATTAAATTGCCGCACGGTTGAATATGCATTGCGAGTGATTAAGCAAAAATTGCGATGACGGTGTTAAGCATGCGCACGGACGTGAAAGCCTCCCTCATTGAACCGCGCGGCGGTGACACAGCGTCGATATTGAACGAGCGGCGGAGCTTGCTCGCGGCGGGGATTAATTTTAGATTCGAGACTCACCTACAGGAGGCGGCAGAATGAAAATAGCAATGATAGGTCACAAGGACTTTCCCTGCCGTTCCGGCGGGGTGGAGGTCGTTGTATACGAGCTGGCGACGCGGCTTGCGGCGCGCGGAGAGGACGTAACCGTCTACAACCGCGGCAGGCAGCGCGGTCACAACCGCTACCGCGTCGAGGGGGTGAACGTTATACGTTCATTTACTTTCCGCCGTCAGAGCCTGAACGCGATGGTCTACTCGTTTACCGCGACGCTCGGGGCACTCCGCCGTCGCTATGACATCATGCATTATCATGCGATAGGTCCGTGTGTGCCGCTGATAATCGCGCACGCCTTCGGCAGACACACGGTCGCGACCGTTCACGGGCTGAACTGGCGGGTGGACAAGTGGCGCGGCTTTGCATCGAAGTACATAAAGCTCGGCGAGCGTATCGCGGCGAAATACGCGGACGAGGTGATAACGCTCTCGGACGAGATGCATCGGTACTTTCTCGACACCTACGGGCGCGACACCGCGCTCATACGGAATGCCGTATCGCCCGTTCCGCCGACCGACATCGGCATCATCCGCGAGAAATACGGGCTTGAAAAGAACGGCTTTATCCTCTATGTCGGTCGTATATCGCCCGAAAAAGGGGTCGACGAGCTGATAGAGGCGTACAAGCGAGCACAGCCGACCGAGCGGCTTGTCATTGCGGGCGAGATAGGCAGCGATCCGTTCGGAAGTGCCGTGCGTGAGGCGGTGAGCGGCTGCGAGAACATCGTCTGCACCGGCTTTGCCGGCGGCGAGGAGCTTTTTTCTCTCTACTGCGGCTGCGCGCTCTATGTGCTGCCGAGCCACACGGAGGGACTTGCGCTGACCCTGCTTGAGGCGATGTCGGCCGGCGCAAGCTGTCTTGTTAGCGACATTCCAGAGAACACCTCGGTGCTCGGCGATTTCGGCTGTGCGTTCCGCACGGGCGATGTTGACAACCTTGCCGCGCGGCTGCTCGATGCCCCCCGAACCGATTCGGCGGAGCGTGACGGTGCTGCGCAGGCGGCGTACGTCGCGCAGACATACGGCTACGACCGCGTGATAGACGAGCATATGGAGATATACCGCCGCGTCTGTGACGGCGGGACGAAAAGGAAGCGCGGACGCGCGCCGCGCTGAACGGGAAACGGCGGGTGCCGTAGAAAAGGGGGCGCTGTGCGGCTTGCGGTTCGGCTGTGCCGTTCTCGCGAATCTGTTACAAAATGCCGTTTCCGCGGAGACGGGGCAAGGAGAAAGCGATGGAAAATACACCTGTCAGGGTATCCGTAATAATTCCCGTTTATAATGTAGAGGAATATCTTCCGCGCTGCCTTGATTCGGTGCTGACGCAGGATTTTGACGGCTTTGAGGTGATACTTGTCGACGACGGCAGCACCGACGGCAGCGGCGGCATCTGCGACGAATACGCGCAGCGATATCCGAGCATCACGGTCATACACAAGAAGAACGGCGGGCTGTCGGATGCACGCAACTGTGGGCTTGACCGCGCGGCAGGCGAGTATGTGCTGTTTGTCGACAGCGACGACCGCATTGCATACGGAGCTCTGTCGACGCTTTATTCCGAGACGCATGCCGTCGGGACGGATGCCCTCTCTGACGGAGATCGGGTGGATATGGTTATAGGACGTGTCAGGACCGACAGTCCGTCATCCGCCATGGACCGCTTTGAGAGGATAGCTGCGGAGCGGCTGGAATGCCATCGGATGTATACCGGCAAGGAATATCTGATAGGTTGTCTCACCGGGGGTGCACTGCGCATAGAAGCATGGCGATCGCTGTACCGACGTCACTTTCTGTCGGAGGGCGGTCTGCGCTTCAAGGTCGGGATAACTCACGAGGATGAGGAATTTACCCCGCGTGCTTTGCTTGCGGCGCGCAGGATTGTGCTCAGCGACGTTGAATTTTATCTGTACAATAACGCTCGGAGCGGGTCGATTATGAACTCGGCATCGCTCTCGCCGAAAAAGGCGCTCGACCGCATGCAGACCTATTCGGAGCAGCTTGCGATGTATGCCGATGTTGAGCCGCGGCGGCTGCGACGTCTGCTGCAGGACGATATTGCATGGAAGTACATGGACTGCTGCAAGCAGTATCGGCTTACCGGAAATGCCGATCTTCACATCCGCCGAACGCTGCCGCTGCGCTGCGCGTATCACTTTAAGCGCCGCGTGCGCGCGCTCGCATTCGCGATAAGCCCGCGGCTGTATATGCGCATCGGCTGACACGGGGCGATATGCGCCCGGATGCGACCGCAGACGAAAAATAACGAATAAAAAACGATAAATTGCGACGTAATCCGATAAAGATTCGAGCGAGAGCAGGGTCGGGGAACGAGCGAGGGCGGTACGGCGAAGCAAAGCCGAATAAAATCGAAACACGGCGAAAAACCGAAACGAGAACGGAGCGGGAAATGGGTAAAATAAAGGACGGGGCGAGACCCTCGAAAAAAAGAAACAGACTGATAGATCTGCTGGTGTGCCTGCTTCTTGTGGGCGGGCTGCTGCTCGGGCTTGCGCTCGATATCGTGCACGACAGGACGAACTACCGCGTCGAATTCTATCAGCTCAGCTCGAAGCGTGTCTCGGGCGGTTTGCGCATCGTCTTTCTGACCGATCTGCATCTGCGCGAGTACGGAGAGGATAACAGCGAGCTTGCAGAGGACATCGAAAAGCTCTCGCCCGATCTTATCCTGCTCGGCGGAGACATGGTGACCGAGAGCGTTGCGGGCTATGACGGAATGCTCTCGCTGTGCAGCCGTCTCTCGCAGACCGCGCCGATATACGGTGTGCTCGGCAATCATGAGGACGTCAAGATATATCTGCAGAAGGATACCGCACTGCTCGATTCGTTCGAGGCGGCGGGCGTTCACTGGCTCATCAACAGCACCGAGCAGATAAAGGTGGGCGGCAACACCGTAACTCTCATCGGCGTTGACGGAAAGCCTGCGGACTTTGAGCGCTACGGTGCGAGCGACGTAATGGAGCGCAGCGGGGAGGAGAGCCGCGGCTTTCGGATATGCATGGCGCATGTTCCGACCTACTTTACCGAGCGGCTTGACGACTATTCGTTTGATCTCGGGCTTGCCGGGCACACGCACGGCGGCATAATAAACCTGCCGAAGTTCGGACCGCTCTACTCAGACGAGGAGGGCTTCTTTCCCGAGTATGCGAAGGGCGAGTACACTCTCAAAAACGGCGCGACGCTTATCGTCAGCGGAGGACTGGGCGACTCGAGCAGCTTCCCGCCCCGCATCAACAACACCCCCGAGCTGACGGTGATAGACATTTCCTGACGGTATTTACATAACGAAAACTCCGCAGCCGACGTGCGGCGCAGGACGAAAGGACGCATAATATGGACGGGATAAAGAGCAGAATAAAGAGGACCTTCGGATTCTTCTGGCGGTACAAGCTCAGGAGCGTGTGCGTGCTTGCGGCGCTGCTCGCGGCACTGAGCGGGGTACACTATTATAAGAGCGGAAAGTCGGGCAACGCCACCGTTTCCTTCAACTATTCCGAGGCATCACAGGGGCTGAACCCGAACAAGACCCGATTCAGCTTTTCCGAGATAGTGTCGGATGCGGTGCTTGAGCGTGCCATCGATCTCGCGGGGCTTGAGGGCAGCATAACGCCGTCTCAGCTCTCCGCACGCATCGGGCTTTCTCCCGTCGACACGGGCAATGCGAGCGGGGACGACGAGTACATCAGCACGACCTACCGCATCTCGCTCAGCGCCGACGGTCTCGAGCTGCGGGGGCGCACGGCGGGCGACCTGCTGAAGAACATCTGCGGCGCGTACCGCGAGTATTTTCTCGAGAACCACTGCGACAATCAGGAGATACTGCGGCTGCGTCTCGAGGAGACGACCGACTGCGAGCCGTTTCTGCGCATGAACGAGCTCAGTCAGCGTGTGAAGCAGATAAAGAAATACATGAATGCGCGTATGACCGACAACCGCACCTTCTCGGACGACGATACGGGACTGAGCTTTGACGAGCTCGACAAGCGTCTGCAGAATATCATAGATTACGACATTCCGAACGCCACCGCGTACATAATCGAGTGCGGCGTAGCGAGCGACGAGCGGGAGCTTACCCGCATTCTCGAATACAAGAACAAGATAGAGGCGGTATCCGAGTCGAAGCAGCGCGCGTACTACGACGCGGACAACGACGGCATCGCCGCATACGAGGAGCTGATGTCCGCCGCAGTCATGATACCGACGGTGGACGCGCAGGAGCAGTACTACATGTCCCGCACAAAGACGGCGATGGACGCAATGGCGCGCAGCGCGGACGATGCGCTCGCGGAGGCGACCGAGCACCGCGACGAGATAGTCAGTACCGAATATGTTATAGAAAAGCTCGCGCAGAACGAAACCGCACCCGAGCAGCTTGCCGCCGCGCGCAGCATGATAAACAAGCTCGAGCGTGCGCTGAACGGGCTCGCCGAGGATGCGCTCGTGCTCGACAACGCGTATATCGAGTACAAATCGCAGAACTACGTTACCTTTAATTATTCCTCCCCATCGCTCATTCAGCGTGCGGAGCTGAAAAAGACGGCGGTCGAGCTGGTGCTCTTCTGCGCCGGTGCGGCGGCTGTCGAGTACATCCTGCTCGGCAGGAGAGCGAAGAAAGAGAGGACGGACAGATGAAAAAATTTCAGATTCTGAGATATCTGAAGCGCTTCAGCGTCCTGATACTCGTCATATCCCTGCTCGGCGCGGCGCTGACCTATATCTATACCGACAGGCAGCTGCGCTATACCGCATCCGTCGTTATCAGATATACGAACTCCGAGATAGCAAACGGCTACACGCCCGACGGCACAAAGCTCGATGTGGGCGAGATATATTCCTCGTCGGTCATTTCACAGGCGATGAACTACCTCGGAAACGACGGTCCGCTCAACATCATCCGCTCGCGCTGCAGCGTCGATGAGGTCGTCTCGGAGGAGCAGCAGGAGATAAATCAGGCGCTGCTCGACAAGGGCGAGGAGGTCACATACTTCCCCGACACCTACCGTGTGAACCTTGTCGTTGACGGCGAGTACGGCGAATCGTACGCGAGAAACGTTCTCGACGCCATCATGCAGAGCTACTGCACCTACTATACCGAAAACTACGTCGAGCAGCGGCTGTCGCTCTCGCCGTCTGCCGACCTGCTCGGCGGGGCTTACGATTACTACGAGTGCATCAGCATCCTTGAGGATGACACTAACGCAATGCTTGAGTTCCTAAAGACGAAGAAGGACGACCATCCGAACTTCCGCTCATCAAAGACAGGCTACAGCTATGCCGACCTTTACAACATCTATCTGCAGTTCAAGAACTACAAGATACCCGAGCTGTATGCGCGCGTTCTCGAGGGTCCGCAGATCCGCGACGGAGAGGTGCTGCGCCATGCGCTCGAAAACAGCATTGCAGAGTCGAAGCAGCGCGAGGAGATACAGACCCAGCGCCGCGAAAAGCTCAGCGCGCTGATAGATAATTTCGTTGAGCAGAATGTGACCATGCCCGGCATCCTGAGCGACAAGGAAGGAAACAGCGTTTCCTCCGACTATATCATCGGCGAGATAGTCGGACGCGGTTCTGGCTCGGGCTCGCAGACCACATACGACGGGCTCGTGCTTGATATGGTGGATATAGATAAGCAGATATATACCGAGCAGATAGAGCGTGTTTTCCGCGAGGAGATACTGCGCGATTTCGGTATCGCATCGGCGGGCGCGTCGGGAACGGAGTCCGAGCATGAGAGTATAGAGCAGCTTATCTCCGACTACGAGCAGCAGCTCGGCAGCTACTACGAGATAGTCAGCACGACGGGCAGCGAGCTCAATCTCTCGCTCAGCGCCGATTATCTCAAGATGCTAAGCACCGTGCGTGTGACCCCGTCCATCAATCGCGGACTGTACATCGCGCTCGCGCTTGTGCTTTTCCTTATCATCGGCTGCGGCGGTGCCGTAGTGATCGGACGCGCCGAGGATATCATCAATTACATGCTCTATACCGATAAAAAGACGGGGCTGCCCAACCGCGACCGCCTTAACATACATATCGACGGTCTCGCGAAAAGCATTCTTCCCGACGACTATACCTGCGTCGCCCTGCGCATAGACAATCTGACCGAGATAACGAGCCGCTACGGCTATTCGGTGGGCGACGGAATTCTGAGAGACTTCTCCGACATTGTCAGTACCATGAGCGATACCGAGGGCTTTGTCGGTTATAACGGAGTGGGCAGCTACATCGCCTTCTTTGAGAAGTGCAGTGAGCGCAAGGCGGGCGTTATCCTGTGTATACTCGCTCAGCAGATCGGGGAGTACAATCGGATAAATCCCGACTACCCTATCCGATACAGCGCCGCAAGCGAAACCACCACCGCCTCCGGAGTTTACGATGTCCGCGAGCTGCTGCGTCTTGCAATGGCTAAGCTCGGACGTATCGAGGCGGAGCGGGCGGGCGCTGCTGCGGGATCCGATTCGGAAAACGCTGCGGAGTCCGCTGCGGAGAAGTCGGCGTCCGATAAGGATGCTGTTGCGGAGGAAGGAAGCGGAGACGGTTTATGATACAGAATCAGAGACCGTATCAGCTTGTTTTCTCAAAGACAGGCAGCGCTGCATTTGCCGCACCGATAGCCGTCGGCGCGCGCATATGCGGCTTAGGTCTCGGCATACTTGCCTCTCTTTTACCCGAGAGGCGGATGCCTATCGGCGATGAGTCCGCGGCACGGGCGGAGGCGGAGCGCCTTTTC
Source organism: uncultured Eubacteriales bacterium (assembly GCA_900546695.1). Taxonomy (GTDB): domain Bacteria; phylum Bacillota; class Clostridia; order Oscillospirales; family CAG-272; genus UMGS911. Next base: position 8,297 of record URDX01000023.1, read on the forward strand.
CCGCGGCCCGAGCCGTCGCCCGAGAGGTTTCCGCCGCTGCCGCCGTGTGACCCCGAGGTCGAGGTCTCGGTCATCGTTCCCGCGCATAACGCGGAGCGCTATATCACCGAGTGCATCGACAGCGTGCTGACTCAGGCGGGCGGACATCGCGTACAGCTTATCGCTGTGAACGACAATTCTGTTGACCGTACCTGCGAGCTGCTTTCCCGTTACCGTGACCTGCCCGACGTTATCCTCCCTGAACTGCACCGGGGCGGAAGCGCCGCAAGGGCACGTAACGAGGGGCTGCTGCATGCGGTCGGCAGATATATACTGTTTCTCGACAGCGACGATGTTCTCGCTCCCGGGGCGATAGACAGCCTTTTATCGGCTGCCGAGCGCCTCGGCGCGGACGTTGTTCAGGGCGGGTGGCAGTATATAGACGAGGGCGGCACACGCGGTGCCTCCCAACGTTATGCCGACGCGGTGTACGAGGGTAATTGTCGGGCAGACCGATTCGATCTGCCCGGTATGCCGTGGGGAAAGCTGTACAGGCGGGAGCTGTTTTCGGACATTCGCTTCCCGCCCGCATACAGCTGTTGCGAAGATACTATCATTCATTTTCTTATATTTCGCCGCGCGCAGCGGGTCGCTTCCGTCCGGGAAAATGTTTACTTCTGGCGGCAGAACCCGCGCGGCATCACCGCGGTGTCGCAGAATACCCCCCGCGCGCTGCAGAGCTATTGGATCGTCGGGGAGCTGCTTGATGCGGACGCGCGGCTCGGTCTGCCGCGAGATGGGCTGTTTCTGCGCAGTCTTGTAATGCAGCTCTCGGGCTTTTTGTACTCAAATGTTGCGGGACTCGACGAGAGCGCACGGCGGGCGGTGTTCCGACTCTGCTGCGCGATGTATGCGCGGCTTGTGACGGGCGCGGGAGCGGGCGTTGATGCAAGCGCGGGCGCGGATGCTGATGTAAGTGTAAAAGCATATGAAGGCTCGGCCGCGGGTATAGACCCGAGAGGGCTGCCGCTGTCGCTGCGCCTCTGTGCACATTCGCTGCGCACATGCCGCTTCCGCGAATGGCAGAGACTCGGTCGGCTGTTTCAGCTTATGATGTGACGGGGGAAGGTGCTGCCGTCGCTGCGAATTCAGGTGAATCAGAGCCTTAGCCGCTTTTCTTTGACCATACAGGGCGCAGCGAACAACGCAGAGCGTTGTTCAAAAGCTCCAAAAGAAACGCCGATTCCCGGGGCGTTGCCCCGAACCCCACCGCCTTTGAAAAGGCGGGCGAAACTTTCTTGCTGCTTACTGCCTTAGTCGGTGCGTGACGGCGAAACTTTTCAGCTGCTTACCGCTTCAGTCGGTGCAGCCGTGAAAGACTCCCTATTGAAAAGCTTTACAGGGGGTCCGGGGGAGCGCTTTCTCGAAAGCGTCCCCCGGCGTTCCCCGGGATGGTGAACTATGCTTAGAGTATTACATTCTGTCAGCAACATGGACAGAGCGGGCATTGAAACGATGCTCATGAACTATTACCGTCGGATAGACCGCGATGTGCTGCAATTCGACTTTCTTGTCAACAAACCGAAGCCCGGCGACTACGACGAGGAGATACGCAGCATGGGCGGGCACATCTACGTCTCGCCCGGGCTGAATCCCATTCACTATCCCGACTATCAGCGATACATGCAGCAGATACTCTCTGCCGACCCCGACATTGCCATTGTGCATGCGCACAACGAGGCGATGGGCTATTACGCCCTGCGCGGAGCGGAGCGTGCGGGTATAAAAACACGCATAGCGCATGCGCACAACACCCGCATTATCCGCGACTACAAGTGGCCGCTCAAGATGGTCTGCAAGCAGCTGCTCCCGCGTGCGGCGACCGATCTGTGGAGCTGCGGGCGCGATGCGGGGATATATTTCTTCGGCAGGCAGCGCTGGAATGCGTGCGGAATGGTCATGCGGAACGCGGTCGACACCGCGCGGTTCCGCTTTGACCCCGAGGTCCGCGCCGCCGTACGTGCGGAGCACGGGCTGGGCGATCGCACGGTCATCGGGCATGTCGGGCGCTTCAACCTGCAGAAGAACCACACCCGTCTGCTCGACATCTACGCCGAGTATGCGCGGCTCGATCCGAACTCGGTGCTTGTGCTCATCGGCGAGGGCGAGCTTGAGGGTGCGATGCGCGAGAAGGCGCGTGCACTCGGCATTGCCGACCGTGTGATGTTCGCGGGTCTGCAGAGCCGTGTCGACCGCTGGTATCAGGCGATGGACGTGTTTGTGCTGCCGTCGCTTTTCGAGGGCTTACCTGTCGTCGGTATTGAAGCGCAGACATCGGGGCTGGCGTGTCTGTTCTCGGATGCCGTGACCGACGAGGCCGCACTGTCGCCGCGCGCGCTGCGCGTTCCGCTCACCGAGACCGACGAGGGCTGGGCGCAGGCGCTTAAAATGCTCGCGCACGGTGATTTTCCCCGTGAGACGGGGGCGGATCTCGTCCGCGATGCGGGCTATGACATCGGTCATGAGGCGCAGCGGATACAGCAGCTGTATCTTGAAATGAGCAGGCGCTGAGCGGCATGGCACTGCAATGCAATGAAGCAGCTTTCCCGCAGTTATAATTCGGGATGCGGCTTGCTGCGTGCGGCTCGAACAATCAATATCAATAAAAGGAGCGAAGGAACATGGCGGAGAAAAAACGGTTCGACTACATAGACGCTGCCAAGGGACTCGCGGTGCTGCTCGTTATTTTCGGGCACACCTTCCGCGAGTCGATGCGTGCGGATCTCGCATGGTGCGATGTGTCGTATGTCGTGGTCTACCGTTTTCATGTCTCGCTTCTTTTTCTGCTTTCGGGGCTCGGCTTCGGGCTTGCCGCGCAGCGCTACCGCGCGCAGTCCCCGCTTGAATTTCTGCGCCGCAAGGCGCGCTCGCTGCTGCTTCCGTGGCTGTCGTATTCGGTGCTGATGTATATCATCTTTGCGCTTATATGGGCGCTTCCGCCGCTGCGCGGGATGCTTGCGGGCAGCGCATACGAGCTAATCTCGCCCGCGCGCTATCTGCTCGATATGCTGAAAAACGAGAACCCCTACTGCTTCCATGTCTGGTATCTGCAAACGCTGTTTCTGTTTACCCTGCTCACCTACGCTTGTGAGCGATATCTTCCCCCGCGCGTCTCGCGTGCGGTGCGGCTCGCGCTCGTGTTCATTATCCCGCTGCTTTACGACCTTTTCTGTCACGATTGGGTCTGGGCGGGCAAGGCGTTTATGCAGAAGGCGATGTTCTTCCTTGTCGGAACGCTCATCCCCGAACGGGCGATACGTGAGCATGCGCGTGCGCTCTCCGTCGGCGGCATCGGCTGCGGCGCTGTAATGCTGCTGCTTCTTTTCCCGCCGTACGGCGTTGACCTGTACGCTTCGCGCACGACCGCAATACCCGCGATGTATCTCGAAAACGCGGCTATCCTCGGTCTCTGTCTCGGCATTACGGCGGTGCTGTCGCCGCTTTGCGGACGTGCGGAGCGGCAAAGCGCGTCTGCGTCTCGCGTGCCGTGTGTGCTGCGGCTTGCCGCGTTCGGCAGGCAGACAATGCCGTACTACCTCTATCATCAGCCGTTCTGCTGCGCATTTCTCGGGCTCGTGCTGTACGAAAAGCTCGGCGTGCCCGCGCCCGCGGTCGTTGCGGCGTGCATGGCGGCGGGGCTGCTCGTGCCGTATCTGATTCTCCGTCTGCTCGGCGGGACGCGGCTCGGTGCCGCCCTCGAGCGCATGGGTCTGCCGACGGGCTCTGCCCGACACTGTAAAATGTCGTAGGCGGGTACTGCTTTACCCTGCAAAATGTCGCAGACAAGCGCCGCCCTATGCTGCAAAATGTCGCGGATGCTCAGACGGCAAATATCAACACAATTTGATTTAACACGGAGCTTTCACGGGAAAGCAGGAGCATGACAATGGATAATGCAACGGTCTCGACGTCGCACGAAAAGAACAAGCGCGTCGTACTCAATATTATATCAAATCTCTCCTATGAGGCGGTCAAGATAGTATTCGGCTTTGTGCTGCCGCGGCTGTATCTTGTCAACTTCGGCTCGGATGTTAACGGGCTTGACAGCACGATAAAGAACATCTTTGCCTATCTCTCGCTGCTTGAGGCGGGGGTCGGGCTGTCGGCACAGTACGCGCTGTATCACCCCGTAGCGACGGGCGACACGGGTAGGATAAACTCAATTCTTGCCTCTGCGCGCCGCTTCTACCTGCGGTCGGGCATGATATACACGGCACTGACGCTGCTGTTTGCACTCGGTTATCCGCTTGTCGTGCAGACGAGCCTCGACTACTTTACCGTCTTTTCGGTAGTGCTGCTTTACGGCATTCCGGGCATCGTTCTCTTTCTCTGGCGCGGAAAATATAACGCCTTTCTCGAGGTCGAGGGAAAGAAATACATCCTCACCGCATTGCAGACGGCGACGCTCATCATCTCAAATCTCCTGCGTCTCATCTTCCTGCTCATTTCGGACAATCTCATTCTCATTCAGGCGACCTACTGTGTACCGTCGATTCTGCAGATATTCTTCATTATAATATATGTCCGCCGTCACTACGGCTGGATAGACTGGCATGCAGAGCCCGACAACACCTCGCTGTCGCAGAAGCGCTCGGTGCTTGTGCATCAGATATCGGGCTGCATCTTTTCAAATACCGATACGGTCATCATTTCGATAATGTGCGGCATGAACTACGCCAGCGTCTACGCGGTCTACTCGCTTTTCTTTGCAAATTTTCAGAAGATAGTCACCTCGTTTACGAACAGCCTGACCTTTAAATTCGGACAGATGTTCCATACCGATTTTGACCGCTTCAAGCGCGAATTCAGCCTGTACGAGACGGTCTATTACACCCTTCTTTTCGCCGCATACACCATCTTGACGGCATTTCTCATGCCGATAATCCGTCTGTATACGAGCGGTGTTTCCGATGCTGCGATATATATCAACACCGCCGCACTGCTGTTGTTTGCCGCGGTTACCGCGCTGACGGGTACGGAGGCGCCCATGCTGCAGCAGCTCTATGTTGCGGGAAAATTCGACGACACGCGCAATCAGGCAATATGGGAGATGACGATAAACATTACCGTTTCGCTTGTCGCGACGTGGCGGCTCGGCCTTATCGGCTGTCTTATCGGAACGGTCGCCGCGCTGCTCTACCGCAACAATGCGCTTATAATCTATACCTCGCGCCGCATCCTCGGCCGCAGCTGCCTGCAGCCGTACAAGAAGATTCTTGTGAACATCGCGCTCGGGGTCGGCATTATAATGCTGCTCGGCACCGACAGCTGTGAAGCGACGGGCTATCTGCACGTCATTCTCACGGTCATACCGCACGCGCTGTGGATAGCTGCGGTGTTTGTCGCCGTTAATGTGCTTATCAACCTGCGCGAGTGCATCGCGTTCGTGCGTTCGCGCCGCCGCGCGTGATGTCAGCCCTTGCGGGCGATTCATGCTGATGTGCGGGTGATTCCCGCCGCTGTGTGATGCCGCTGTGCGGGTGATTCATGCTGCTGCGTGCTGCCCGCCGCGCGGGTAATATTAAAGAATAACACCGAAGAATTATCCACCGCATGTGGAAAAAGCAGTGCCGCGGGCATGTGCCGCGGTGCGGAGAGGAGGTGACGGAATGAAAAGAAAAAGAAAGGCGGGGAGGCCTGCCGTACGGGTCGCTCACGACGCGGAGATCGGTGAGCGGATAAGCCATGCGCGCGCAGCGCACCTTGCGCAGCTCGCTGCTCTCCCGAATGCTGCGGCAAGGGCTGATGCGGCGGAGCGCGAGCGTATGCAGAGCCACGCAGCCGGTTTTTCGCGTCAGCTGCGATATGATAAGTCCGCAGACAACACCGTGCCCACAGTCGACACAACGCCTGTGTCCGATACAGCGTCCGCAGTCCATAAAGAGTCCTCGGCCCGCACAGAGCAAGCAGCCGTTGCAGAGTCTGCTGCCGCTGTGCTGCCGACATCTGCGTCTTCCTCCGACTCGGGGGCATCTCCGTCTGCCTCATTTTCCTCCGCCGCACTCGCTTCGCCCGCAGAGCGCAGCCCGCTCTCGGGCATCGGCGCGGAGATAGGCAGACGGCACGGCGGCAGGAGACACGGGCACGTATGGACGGGGCGTGCGGCGCGGGCTGCGGGCAGCTCACCGCTCGTATTAAAGCTGCTGTTCGTCCTGCTCCTCACCTTCTCGGCACTCGGCGAATGGAAGAAGATAAACAATGCTCTCGGCGGACTGCCTAAGATAATCACCGCGGGCATTATCGTTACCGCGCTCGCCTATGCCATCATCCGTCCTAATCTTGCGCGGCTGCGCGAGCTGCTGCCGCCGACTCTCATGTATTTCGGGCTTATCGCCTTCCTGCTGATATGGTCGCTCGTCATCTGGATACTAAACTTTTCCGATCTTTCGTCGATGGTACGCGGCTGCTCAAAGATGCTCTTTCAGACCGTCTCGATGCTGACGGCGGTCTCGGCGGTCTACATGTTCGGGATAGAAGCTATCGACCTTTTCTCGCTCGGACTCGGTGCGGCGAACGGGCTCATTATGCTGCTCGAGATACCGAACTACGGCGTTGCCGCGAGCATCCGTTCGCTCATCACCTGCATTGTCACCTTCGGCGATGCGGAGGGCTACGCGCGCAGCCTTGAGATACACGACCTGACCTTTGTTTTCGGTCAGCTGCTGCTCTACTATGCAATATTTGCACCGACCGAGACCGAGGATCAGCGCCGCCGCCGCAGACATTATATCCTGCTCACCGGCTTCTTCTTCATCATCGGTATGAAGCGCATCGCCATCCCCGCGGTGGTCCTGTTCGGGCTGCTCGGGCTGCTGCTGCGCAAAAGAAAGCGCATGACGGGGCTGTTCGTCTTTATCGGTATTGCCTGGACGGCGTTCTTCTTTCTCTACATCTACGGAGTGCGAACGGGCGCGGTCTCTCACCTGCTCGGCAAGCTCGGCATAGACACGATGGGACGCGAATATCTCTGGCAGCTCGCGAATCGCTGCTACACCTTCTCCCCCGCCTACATGGGCAAGGGCTTTGAGTTCATCGACACGATGGTGGGGCAGTGGTACCGAGACGGGCTGCTCAAGCTCGCATACGCCTTTCATAACGACATTCTCAAGGTGTTCGTCGAGATAGGCTTTCCCGGGCTGATGCTGTGGTCGCTCACGCAGTACGTCGCCTACCCGGTTTTTTGGGTGAAGTATGCGGACACGCGCACCGCGCTGCTCTACGTCTGCGAGCTCGGCTACATGACCGTCTCCTACCTCACCGACAATACCGCCTTCTATTTCTGGTGTACGATGGCGCTCCGTCTTGTTACTCTCGCATATGCGACCTCGCGCCGCCGCGCCGAGCCGGAGCAGACATGGCAGCCGCTCGACCGACGTTCGGTCCGTGACCTCATCGGGATAATGATGAACGAATAAGCGAGGCTTACCGCAACCCTTAAGGTAAAAGCATTTGCTTTCGGAAACTATGAAAGAAAAAAGCGGCAGACAGTCTGTTCAACAAAATGATATGACAGCGAAATGGGTCGCTCTTCTTTTCGATAAAGCAGGCCTTCCTTTTTCTGATACCTGTGTTTATGACAGGTGCGTGCGCGCTTATGATACAGAGCTTCCCCGTTCGTGCGGGGCGCGAGTTCATTGCCTCCGCTTGCGGCGGCGTGCTGTACGAGCTGCTCGGCGTGCAGCACCGGCGGTGCGGGAAACGGCGGTGAGACGGCTTTCTGCGGTTGTCCGTCGGTGCTGACCGGTAGTGCTCTGTCGAAAGCTGCCGTCGAAAATCCGTTTTCGCAGTCCTGCGGAGACTCGTCACTTATGCGGCGGACCGGTCGTTCTTGCCGCCTTGCGCAGCTTTGATTTTATTATACGTTATCACATGGGAGGTGCTTTGATATGAAGGAAGGGACGGCGGCTGTGACCGCAAATACCGCCCCCTGTGCATCACACGGGAAGCCTGACCGACGCACACGGCACACATCGATAGCTCCGTCCGCCCCGTCGGGCGGCAGACTCGGCTGGGTAGACATCGCGCGCGCCCTTGCGATGCTCGCCGTCATATTCGGGCATGTCGGAACCGAGACGATGGGCGCGGGCTACACGCAGGATGGGGCGTACGGGCTGATAACCATGGTAATCAATCCCGTAAAGCTGCCGCTTTTCTTCGCGCTCTCCGGCTACCTCTTCTCGGCAAAGAACGACGACCTCGCATATCTTGCCCGCCGCACCGTGCGCGCGCGGCTCGTACCCTATGCGTTTTGGGGTTCGTTTATGGGGCTCGTCGCCTCAGCAATGGACCTTTTGCGCTGCGGCTTTGATTTCGGCAGTCTACCGTCGCTGCTGCTCTCCGATTACGTTTTGCCGTTCCTGCGCGGCAATCTTATCTGGTTCATTCCGTGCCTTACCGTGCTCGAGCTCATCTTTGCGCTGCTGCTGCGGCTCTCGAAAAAACGCACTCTGCCGCTCGTGCTGCTCACCGCGCTCTGCACCGTGCTCGGCTATATCGTCTCGTCGCGCGGAGAGATACTGCCGTGGAAGATAGATACCGCGCTGACAAGCACGCAGTTTATGACGCTCGGATATCTGCTGCGCCGACTGTATGACGGTATGCGATGCGACGGCAATTTCCATAATGTAGAAAAATCAGAAACGGAAGAACATGTAGACGGTGCGAGTAAAACAAACGGTACGGACGGCTCTAACGCCACCGAACGTGCAGAATGTGAAGAAAAAACAGACTGTGATTGCGCAAGCAACGCAGAGGGCGCGGCGCGCGCGGACGGCAAAAATCGCAAATCCGCTGCGCTGACGGGGCTTGCACGCAGGGTGCTCGGCCTCGGCGCGGGCGTTCGGACGGCGATATTTGTCGGGCTGTATGCCGTGCTGCTCGCATCGCTCAATCCCGTGTGGCGCGGCTGCCCCGTGAACATGAATCTCGGCGGCTACTTCAACCCCGCGCTGTTTACCGTGCTGTCGTTCGTCGGTGTGCTTGCGGTGTTCGCACTGTCCGAGCTGATAGGCAGCTCTCGCGTGCTCTGCTTCATCGGGCGCAATACCTTTGTGTTCTTCGTGTGGCATATGTACGCGGCAAAGGCGGGGCTCGCGCTGCTCGGGCTGCTGCCGCATTCGGGGGCGCTGCCCATGACCGTCGCGGTGCTGCTTGTTACCGTGTTCTCCGCTGCTGCGGCGGCTGTCGTCAGCGCAGCGGTCAACCGATTTATTCCGTTCTCGGTCGGGCGACCCCGCCGCTGATAAGCCCGCCGCAGCATGCGCGGAAACGCAGTGTCCGCACGGCGAAAAAATCGGATGCGGCGGAAGAAATCGGGCGCAGTCCCCCCGCGCCGCGCGACTCCCTTTCGACTTTATTGTTCTCGGAGGTGCCGAATGGTACGTGTCTCGTTCATACTGCCTGTATATAAGGTGGAAAAATATATACGTCGGGCGATAGATTCGCTGCTCGCACAGACGATGCCCGACTTTGAGGCGATATTCGTCGACGACGGCTCGCCCGACAACAGCGCCGCGATAATTGCCGAGGCGGCGGAGCGCGACAGCCGTCTGCGCCTGATAAGAAAGGAGAACGGCGGGGTTGCGAGCGCGCGCAACGCGGGTCTCGATGCCGCGCAGGGAAAGTACATCTTCTTTCTCGACCCCGACGACTGGGTCGAGCCCGACGCGGCGCAGCAGCTCGCCGATATCGCCGACCGAGAGGGTGCGGATATTGTGATGTTCGGCAAGGAGAACGACATCTACGACGAGCAGGGGAACGTCGTCAGCCGCTCGTACGCCATGCCGCCGCTCGACGGCGTGTTTCGCGGACAGCCTTTCCGCGATAACTTCGACTGCATCGCATCGTCCCATCTGATAACGGATAAATTCATGCGGCGCGGTTTCATCGAGCAGCACGGCTGCCGCTTCCGACGCTACGATATCGGCGAGGACGCGATGTTCTTTATTGATTTTTATCGCCATGACCCCGCATGCCTTGTTTCGCTGCGCAGAGTGTGCTATCATTATACCGACTCGCGCGCAGGCTCGCTCTCAAACTCCTATCACCCCGAGCGGGTCGACGGGAACTTTTATATCAGTGACGCGCTGCGCAGCGTCGTACACGAATGGGGTCTCGACGACAGCCCGATGCATTCCGCGACCGTCAAATACTGCACCGTCCGCGACCTGCAGATGGGCATTAAGAATATCTCGCTCAGCGGCAAAAGCCACCGTGAGCAGACGGCATGGCTGCGCCGCGTGATGAGCATCCCCGACGTGCGGGAGGCGGTGCGCGATACGCCGCTCTCCTCCGCCGGAAGTCGCAACGATACCGTAAAGCTCCTGCTGCTTAAAGCCCGCCTCTTCGGCGCAGTCACCGCACTCTCCGCGCTTAACCGGAGACGTTGAGGGACGGGGGACGCGGAGTACGAGCGGGGGACGCGGGGGAACGCGGCCTTTTGAAAAAGGCCTGGCGAAAACTTTGTAATAGGGAGTCTTTCTCGGGCAGAGGAGCGGGACGATTGCAAGGTAAAGGTTTCACCTGCCGACGCGCACGGACCGGGGCTCAGACAGTTTAAAAGTTTCGTCAACCTTTTCAAAGGTTGCAGGGTGTGGGGCAGCGCCCCACAGAACGGCGTTTCTTTTCCTTAGCTTTTCTTTGCGCCTGCATGGTCAAAGAAAAGCGGCTAAGGCTCTGATTCACTCGAATTCGTAGTGACAACAGCGTTTCTTTTTGTTAACTTTTCGAACAATGCTTGCGTTGTTCGTTGCGCAACTCGCTCGCACAAAGAAAAAGTGGCTAAGGCTCTGATTCGACTGAATTCGCAGTGACGACAGCGTTTCTTTTCCTTAGCTTTGGAACAACGCCCCGCGTTGTTCGCTGCGCCCTGCATGGTCAAAGAAAAGCGGCTAAGGCTCTGATTCGACTGAATTCGCAGTGATGACACACGATGACAAAATAATTTGCAGTAAATCAGGCTAATAATGCACCAAAGAGACAACAAATTATGATACCTAAAAAAATCCACTACTGCTGGTTCGGCGGGAATCCGCTGAACGCCGAGGCACGTGAATGCATTGACAGCTGGCGGCGCTTTTGCCCCGATTATGAGATAATCGAATGGAACGAGACAAATTTCGATGTCGGCTGCACACGCTACACCGCCGATGCATACCGTGACCGTCGCTGGGCGTATGTTACCGATTATGCGCGGCTTAGGATAATCTACGAGCACGGCGGCATCTATCTTGACACCGACGTTGAGCTGCTGCGTCCGCTTGACCCGCTGCTCGAAAGCAAAGCATATTTCGGCATTCAAAAGCCCGGAGAGGTAGCCACCGGGCTCGGCTTCGGCGCAGAGGCGGGAACCGAGCTGCTGCGGCGTTTGATGGCGGGCTACGAGGAGCTCGAATACTTCGGTGCCGACGGCAGGATGCAGGCAAAGCCGTGCGTGGACAACGACAGTGCGGTGTTTGCCGAGCTCGGTCTGCGTGCGGAGGATACCCTGCAGCGGCTCGGCGATATTGTCGTATATCCCGTCGAGTATTTCAATCCCAAGGATTTTGACACCGAGGAGCTGTCGCATATGACCGACAACACCTACTCTATTCATCACTATCACGCGACATGGCATACCGCAGGCGACCGCATGATGCTGAGCAAGCGCCGCCGACTGATTAAGCGGTACGGAACCTCGGAGGGCGGTGCGCGCTTCCTGCGATGGTACCGTCGAAACCGATACATAATCGCCGCGCGCCGCTACGGCTTTTCCGGTGTGCTCAGGCATCTGAAACGCAGGCTTCGTCGAATGCGCAGGATGTAATAGCCGTTTGTCCTGTCTTTATCATGATTTATCCCGACCGAATCGAGGAGAATTAAAATGACATCAAAGCTGAAAAAAATATCGAGCTACATAAGGGAGCTGCTGCTCATGCTGGTATTTCGCCCGCTCGGAGCGATATGTCGGCACGTCTGCCCGAGCATGCGCGGGCTGTGGCTGATATCCGAGCGCGGAACCGACGCGCGGGACAACGGCTACCGCTTCTATTCCTACCTTGTCTCTGAGCATCCCGAGGTCAATGCGCGCTACGTTATAACGCCGGACAGCCCCGACCGCGCGCGGATAGACGAGCTCGGGGGTGCGGTCGGCTACCGCAGCCTGCTGCACTATCTGATGTACTACGCCGCAGAGGCGCTGATATCGACGCACGTTCAGCCCGCCGCGCCCGACAAGGTCATATATTTCCGTCTCGCGCAGCACGGTCTGCATGCGAGCGGGCGGCAGGTCTATCTCAAGCACGGGATAATCAACAACGCAATGGACTGGCTGCATCACGGCAGTCTGTACATCGACCTGTTCGCGTGCGGCGCGGAGCCCGAATACGAGCATATCCGCTCGACCTACGGCTTTCCCGACGGGGTCGTGCGCTATCTCGGTCTCTGCCGCTACGACAGCCTGCAGAATCCGGGCAGCGGCGAGCGCATGATACTGCTCATGCCCACATGGCGCGGCTCGGGCTACCCGTCGGGCGACGCATTTTACGATACCGAGTACTGCCGCAGCTTCCGCTCGCTGCTTGCGAGCCCCGAGCTTGTGCGGCTGCTTGAAGAGAGCGATACGCACCTTGTTTTCTACCCGCACATCGAGATGCAGCGGTATATCGACTGCTTCCGCGCGGGCTCAGACCGCATCGTCATCGCCGACGCGGGCAGTCACGACGTGCAGGAGCTGCTGCGCAACTGCGCCGTGCTGATAACCGACCACTCGAGCGTGTTTTTCGATGTCGCCTATCTCGGAAAGCCCGTGATATACTATCAGTTCGACGAGGAGGAATTCCGCGCAAAGCATTACAAGGCCGGCTATTTCGACTGCCGCCGCGACGGCTTCGGACCCGTCTGTACAGGCGAGGCAGAGCTGCTGTCGGCTCTGCGGCACTGCATAGAGAGCGGCATGGTGCCCGATGCGGAATACAGACAGCGCGCCGAGCGCTTCTTCCCGCTGCGCGATAAAAACAACTGCAGCAGGACCTATGAGGCTGTGCGCGAGATAACGTCCGAGAGGAGGTAGACTATGGAGAATAACGAGATTGTCCGCTCGCTGAAATTCTACTGCGACGCTATATTCAAGTACGATTACGAAAAGGACAAGGTTTTTTTCTACTACGATTCAATGCACCCCGAGCACGCTAACAAGTGGTTCGGCGCGGAGCAGATAATTGAGGTCTATACCTCGAACTGCGTGTTCGCGGCGGACGTCAATCAGGTGAGCAGCAACCTCAGCCGCGATTCGATGCGCCGCTTCTGCGAGGGGGAGGAATGCTGTCGCGCATTTGAGTTGAAGATGAAAACTTCGACAGGCGAGACGGCATGGCATGAGGTGATATTGCAGCGTCAGGGTTTGCGTAATGTGCTTGTCTCCTGCCGCAACATCTTTACCGAGGTGCTCAATTCCTCGCTTAAGCGGGTGATGGACAATATCCTCGAAGATTTGCTCTTTATCGACACAGAGAGCGGCAGATACATGAACCATATTCACGGCATCGACCTGCGACCCGTTAACGACGACGGTGATTATGACCGCCGCGTTGATGCTTTTATCCGCGACTGCATTGCCGACAGCGAGGCGGAGGATGTCGCGAGACGGCTGCGGCTGAGCTATGTCCTCGGGCGGCTCGCCGAGACCGATCAGTACACGCTGTGTGTGGCGCTGCACGGTGACGGCGGCGCGATTTCGTATAAAAAACTGACCTATTCGTATATCGGAGAGGATCATACGATCCTCGTGCTTGCGAGGTTTGATGTGAGTGATATTGTCAATGAATACAAGCAGCAGCTGAAATACTACGAAAAAGAATCCTATATCGACGGTCTTACGGGTGCATACAACCGCAAGCACTACGAGGAGCGGCTGAAAAACTCCCGCTGCTGCGGCGCTGTAGCCATCTTCGACCTCGACGACTTCAAGCTCTGCAACGATATCTACGGTCACGCGGCGGGCGATGCCGTGCTCTCCTGCGTTTCGGGCGCGGTGCGCGCCTGCCTGCACGACGGTGAAAAAATAATCCGCTACGGCGGCGACGAATTCATGCTCCTGCTGCCGACGGTGCTTGACCGCGCGCTGCTCACCTCGCGTCTCGATCAGCTGTGCGACGAGATCGCGCAGCTCCGTCTCGAGGAATATCCCGGAATCGAGCTGTCGATAAGCATGGGCGGAACAATCGCGGTGAACGAGCCGCTTGAAGAGGCACTTGCGCGCGCCGACCGCTATATGTATATCGCAAAAACACGGAAGGGTACCGCGGTTACAAGCGACGTTGAGGGCGAGCGCGGCTCACTCTCCGAGAGCGAGCATCAGCGTCAGCAGGTACTCATCGTCGACGACTCCGAGCTTAACCGCGACATGCTCTCCGAAATGCTCGGCTCCGCGTACAGCATCCTGACGGCGGGCGGCGGCGAGGAATGCCTTGAAATGCTGCACGAGTACGGCACGGGCATCTCGCTCATCCTGCTCGATATAATAATGCCGGGCATCAGCGGCTTTGACGTGCTCGAGGAAATGAACCGCAGCGACGTTATCGCGGATATCCCCGTCATAATGATATCGAGCGAAAATTCGGACGACGTTATGAACCGTGCCTACGGGCTCGGCATCTCCGACTATATCAGCCGACCGTTCGATATGCGCGTCGTCTGTCGGCGGGTCTACAACATCATTAAGATGAACATGAAGCAGCGTCGCCTGACGGGTCTGCTTTCAAAGCAGATGAAGGATCGCGAGCGCAGCGGCAGACTGATGGTCGACATTCTCAGCCATATCGTCGAGGTTCGAAACGGCGAAAACGGACAGCATGTAGAAAATGTAGCGAGGATAACCGAGCTGCTGCTCGCAAGGCTCGCGACGCGGACCGACAGATACGGGCTGACGTACGGGGATCGCAGGCTCATCACGCTCGCTTCTTCGCTGCACGATATCGGAAAGATAGGAATCAGCGAGGAGATTCTCGGCAAGCACGGCGAGCTGACCCCCGACGAGCGCAGGATAATGCAGACGCATACCGTGCTCGGTGAGCAGATTCTTAATTCGCTCGAGCGCTTCCGCGGAGAAAAGCTGGTCAGGATAGCGGCGCAGGTCTGCCGCCATCATCACGAACGCTACGACGGCAGCGGCTACCCCGACGGGCTCGTGGACGAGCAGATACCTATCTCCGCGCAGGTCGTATCGCTCGCGGATGCTTAC
The DNA here is from genome assembly GCA_900546695.1 of uncultured Eubacteriales bacterium. GTDB lineage: Bacteria > Bacillota > Clostridia > Oscillospirales > CAG-272 > UMGS911. The sequence goes on from URDX01000023.1 coordinate 23,553, forward strand.
GACGCGCTTGTCAGCGAGCGCCCGTACAAGGCAAAGCTCTCGCATGCGGACGCGATGCGCAGGATATGCTTCGGCGAATGCGGAGCGTTCAATCCGCTGCTGCTCGAGTGCCTGCGCGATATTGAGGGCAGTCTCAGAGACGAGATAAATTGACAGAAATATCGAAACAACCTATAATACCGAAACAATCGAAACAACAGAAAAAACAAGGTGCGCTGCACCGCGGCTGCCGCACGGCAGGGAAAGGTGAAAAAATGGAGGTCAGGGAATTCTATACGAGGATAGGCGGGGATGCGGCGAGCGTTCTTGACAGGCTCGGAACGGAGGAGCTTATCGTGCGCTTTGTGCGGAAGTTCCCCGCAGACGGCAGCTACACTCAGCTGTGCGAGGCGATTGCGCAGGGTGATGTCGAGACGGCGTTCCGCGCCGCGCACACGCTCAAGGGCTTGTGCCTGAATCTCGGGTTTGAGTCGCTGTACAGGGTCGATGCGGCGCTGACCGAGGAGCTGCGCGCGGGCAAGCTCGCAGAGGCGGCAGAACAGCTCCCCGCAGTGAAGGAAAAATACGAGGAGCTCGTCTCTCTGATAGCACAGCTGTAATCGGGAACGAGGAGACGCGGGGGGAGACTTTCGAGAAAGTCTCCCCCCGCACCCCCCTACCAAAGCTTTAAGACTGAGGGACTTTTCAAAAGGCGCACCGACCGAGACGACGGCAGTGATAGGTTTTTATGACCGTTGCCGCACGGACCGAGACGGCATCGGAAGAGAAACCGCCCCGTGCCGATGTACCGACCGAGACAGTAACAAAAAGTACAGCCCGCCTTTTTGTAAATGATAGGTCCGTACTTAAAACTTAGGTGCAAATACACCTAAGTTTTAAGTATACATTTGATATTTTGCAAAAACGGCGGTGTGCCATACCTGAAAGTTAGGGGAAAATGCCTGTAAGTTTTAAATGAGCAGAGGTCGTCACCTTAATCGGTGGCGATTTTTTATCGGCAAAAGAAAACCACCGGCTCAGTCGGTGGTTTCTGTCGTAGCAGCAACGCAGAGGCGGGCTGATTTTTTCTTATGCTGCCGCTCGGTCGGTGCAGCCTCAAAAAAGCCCCAACTCAGTTTTAAAGCTTTGCGGGGGGGGTGTGGGGGGCGCTTTCGAGAAAGCGCCCCCCACGCGTATCCCCGCGTATCCCTGCGTCCCCCGCGCTCGGTCAGGCTGTTATTCATTGGAATCTATTTCCATTTCGGGGGGGGGTAGCCTTTATACGCCTGACGGCGCGGTCGAGCGCGGCGAGATTGACGGGCTTTGAGAGGTGGGCGTTCATACCCGCAGCGATGCTGCGCTGAACATCATCCGAGAAGGTGTTTGCGGTCATAGCGATAATAGGCACGACCCTGCCGTACGGATTGGTGCTGCTGCGTATCGCACGGGCGGCATCGTATCCGTTCATTTCGGGCATCTGGACATCCATCAGCACGATGTCGCAGCTTTCGGGTGTTGCGTCGGCGAAAGCGTCGACGAGCGCCCGACCGTTCGGGTAGATGCGGCAGACCGCGCCCGCGAACTCGAGCATAGACCCGAGAATTTCGGCGTTCAGCTTGTTGTCCTCGGCGCAGAGCAGCTTCATGCCACGCAGCATGGGATATTCTTCGGTGCTGCCTACGTCATTGCTGCCTACGTCGTTGCTGCTTACGTCGTTGCTGCCGTCGGCTTTGCTTCCTGCGTGCGGAGATGGCGTTTGTATATCTGTCTGCGCATCCGCCTGTGCCGATGTTCCTGCAGATATCGGCTTGACTGTGGGAAGCGTCGTATTCCCTGTGCCGTTGTCGATGCGGAGGCTGAGAATGACCTCGAACATACTGCCCTCGCCTTCGCGGCTTTCGACGCGGATAGCACCGTTCATCGCATCAACGATATTCTTCGCGATAGCCATGCCGAGACCCGTGCCGATTATCGGATTGACGGTCGACGCTTCGGCGCGAGAGAATGGCTCAAAAATATGACTCAGATATTCCTCGCTCATGCCGATGCCGTTGTCGGTCACGGTGAAGCGGAAGCGAGCGTAGGCGCGGTTTTCGCGTTCAAGCTCCTCAATGTCGAAATCTATCCTGCCGCCGTCGGGGGTGTATTTTATCGCATTGGACAGAATATTTATCAGCACGCGGCGGAGCAGCCGATCGTCGGCGAGCAGGCGGGTATGACGCAGATTCTCGGTGGTGATGCGCAGCTCCTGCCGGCGCAGCTCCGTCTGCGGGCGAATCATCGTCTCTATCTGGTCTATCTGATCGCACAGATCCATCGACTGTATATTGAAGCGTGCCTTGCTGTTTTCGAGCTTTGCCATGTCGAGCAGGTCGGATATCAGCCCGAGCAGATGGCGGCTTGAGGACTGTATCTTGTGCGTGTAGTCGAGAACGCGCTCGGGCGAATCGGCATTGTGCTCGAGCAGGTCGGCGAGACCTACGATGGCGTTCATCGGAGTTCTTATGTCGTGGCTGATATTTGCGAGAAAGTTGCTCTTTGCGCGGGTCGCACCCTCTGCGGTACGCATTGCGCGCTCGGCGGTTTCCTTCGCCTGTGAAAGACGCTCGTTCGCCGTCGCCAGCGCGGCGTTCATCTGCGCCTGCAGCTCTGCGCGCTGATGCTCTGCGGTCAGCTCCTCGCGGTGATGTGCGCGGAGCAGAAGAACGATCGATATCACCGACAGAACAAGCAGGATAGCCGCGAACAGCACCAGCGTCCGGGCGGCGGTGCCGACAATCTGAACGGTGCTCTGCGCGACGTACGATGACGGTATCAGGAAAAGCAGCGTCCAGTCGGTATCGCTCATGCGGTGCAGCGCGTAGTAGTACTCGGTCCCGTCGAGAACCGCATCGGACATCGCGGTGCCGCGATCCTCGAGCGCTTGCAGTGTTTCTTCAAATGAGCTGCCGTGCAGGTAATCCATCTTTCCGAGCACGGCGTATGCGTTGTGTTCCTCGAGCAGCTCGCTGCTGTCCGAGCTGAATATCAGCTGCCCGCTGCGGCTGAGCACATAAACGCTGTTGTTGCCGTCGTATGCATCGCAGTTGAAATACTGCGTGTACTGCTCCGTGGCCTGAGATGTGCCGTAATATGTGATGCTCGTCTCCCCGTCGCCGTCGCGCAGCACGACGGGCTCGGGCAGCCGCATGAGCAGATGTATGCGCGAGCTGCCGCTCGCATCGGTCACGTAACTGACCTTCGACGGGCTGCCCGCAATGCGGTCGGCACCGTTTTCGGTGTCGTCGGGACCGTCGGAGGTGTAATACCTTCCAAAGCTGTCGACGGCGATTATGTTCATCTGACGGTCGCCCATAAGCGCGGCGCGCTGCTCCTTTTCGAGTAGGGCGTAAAGCTCGTCCGGCGTCTGCGGAGGCTCAAGCGCGAGTAGGTTTGACTGCACCTTGACCTCGCGCCACCGCCTTTCGATAACGTTTTCGAGGTTTTTGAACAGCTGATCCGTGATGTCCTCCATCTGGCTCAATCGCTCGGTATACAGCAACTCGCCGAGGTCGCTGCTGTATATGCGAAAGAAGGCAAAAACAATGCTTCCGAGCGCTGCTATAAACAGTCCGAGCGTGACGAGCACCCACATTTTTGCTGTTTGTCGTTTCTTTTTCATGGACGTTCCCGCTTTTCTTTCGGCAGTATCGTGTGCCGCGGCGGCGGTGCAAGGCTGCACATGTGCCCGGCGTGATAATCTTATTTCCTGTATTGTATCACATATTTATGCAAATTGCAAGGAGGATCGATGCATCGGGAGGGGGAGACTGCATATCGGGACAAAGTTGCATCGGCACGTCGCAACCGTTTGAAAACGCAAGTAATATGTGATATAATGTGATATGTTACAAACCGTGACGAAACGGTTCGTTCTATTGACAAAAGAGGCGAATATCGGTGAACGGAAGGAAAAAAAGAAAGAACAACGGCTCAGACGGCGGGCTGCTGCGCCGCGCGCTGCGCGACTCGCTCCCCGTAATGGCGGGATATCTCGTGCTCGGCGCGGGCTTCGGCATGATAATGCAGTCGAAGGGGCTCGGGCTGCTCTGCGCGCTTTCGATGAGCGTGTTTATCTACGCGGGCTCGATGCAGTATGTGGCGATAGGGCTCATTACGGGAGGCGCGTCGTATATCACCGTTGCGCTGACTACCCTGCTCGTCAATGCACGCCACCTTTTCTACGGCATCTCGGTCGTCGATAAGTACCGCAAGGCAGGCGCATATAAACCGTATCTCGCCTTCTCGCTCACCGATGAGACCTATTCGCTCATCGTCGGCGCGGGGGATGATATTCCCGAGAGCGACCTGCCGCGCTATTTTTTTGCCGTCTCCGTGCTCGATCAGATCTATTGGGTCGTCGGCAGCGCGCTCGGCAGTCTCATCGGTTCGCTGATACTCTTCTCGACCGACGGCATGGATTTCGCACTGACCGCGCTGTTCGTGACTATTTTCGTCGATCAGTGGCGGCGCAACCGCGATAAGCTCCCCGCAGTGCTCGGCGTGCTGATCTCGCTCGTCTGTCTGCTCATTTTCGGCAGCGATTATTTCCTCATTCCGTCGATGATAGCTATCTCCGCCGCGCTGATACTTATCCGCCGTATCGAAGAGCCGAAATATGCCGAACAGTTCGACGCAGACGCTGCACCCGCAGTATTCGAGGTATCCGATGAAGCTCCGATATCGGACGCATCTCCGACATCGAAATCTGAGCCTGAAAACGGAGGTGACGCACCGTGACAAACAGCTATATCGCGATATGCATAGCGATATCGGCGCTCGTGACGCTCGCGCTGCGCGTGCTGCCGTTCGCGGTCTTTTCGGGCGGGAGACGCGCCCCCGCCGTTATTACGTACCTCGGCAGGGTCCTGCCGTATGCCATTATGGGTATGCTCGTAGTCTATTGCCTTAAGAGCACCGACCTTCTCGGTCCGACGCACGGTCTGCCCGAGCTGATTTCGGTCGCCGCCGTCGTGCTGCTTCACGTGTGGAGAAAAAATACTATCCTGAGCGTCGCCGTCGGCACCGCCGTGTACATGCTGCTCGTCCGGTTCGTCTTTGCGTGACGACGGGGACGGGGTACGCGCGGGGGACGCTTTCGAGAAAGCGCCCCCCACACCCCCCG
>URDX01000024.1 GCA_900546695.1 uncultured Eubacteriales bacterium
TCTGCGCTTTTTTAGCCTCCCCCGAGAGCTTTTTCGGTCCGGACGATTTTAGCCTCCCCTAATCTTTCGAATTGCTGTCCTTGTCATTATCCTTATCGCTGTCCTTTGCGTCGGAATCACTCTTTTCGGACGGCGAATGCGCGGCGCAGCCGCGGTTATACTGCGTTGTTCCGCCTGTAACACCTGCGTATTTTCCGTCGCCGAGCGCGGTCTCATAGAACGGCTCGTACGGGTCGGTCGCGGGCGATACGCCGCTCGGAAGCTCGCGCCACGTATACTGCGCGTCCGTGATATTCACCTGAACGGGGAAATTACGCGAGGTTATGTTCAGCAGTGCCACCTGACCGGTGCTTCCGCAGCCGGAGTTTGCGACTCCGTTGCCTGAATCGTAGGGCACGAGAACATGCACATCGCATGCATCGACAGGCATCGTAGCAAGCGTAAAGTAGCCCGTTGCGACGCGCGAGCCGCGCGGGTCTGCCTTACAGTTATCGCCGTAGACCTTGCCTGAATCCATACAATAGTTGCATTCGATAACTCCCGCCGCATCGGTAAACGATTTCAGCGCAACGCCGTTATCCTGATTGTCGCGTTCGACAAGGTCCTGTACCTTGTTCATGACCTGATCCCATATCTTAGCCGACGGGGGAACGGAAGCCGAGAACGCGTTCAGACTCTGCGGCATCGCGTAGCCGAACCATACGCCCGCAACATAGTAGGGGGTATAGCCGACAAACCAGCGATCGCGGTCGTCGGTGGTAGTACCCGTCTTGCCCGCAACATCAACGCGGTTCTTGAGCGTTACCGAGCTTGCGGTACCGCGGCGAACGACGTTCTGCATCAGCTTTGTCATGATAGTGGCGGTCTGATCGCTTATGACCACCTCGCCGAGGGTATTAGTGTTATCAACGATGATATTACCCTGCTTATCCTTTATCTGAAGGATGGTATGCGGCTCGGTATAGATACCGCCGTTCGGGAATATCTGATACGCCGCCACCATTTCGAGCAGTGTAACACCGTAGTTCATTCCTCCGAGTGCAAGCGCGGAGTAGTCCTTATCCGAAAGGACAGCGCCGCTCTTCGTCTTCCGCGACTCGATGAAGTTATCCATATGCAGCTTGTTCTTTACAAAGTCAAAGCTGCGGTCGAGCGAGAGCATGTCAAGCACCTTATATGCTACGGTATTCAGCGAATTTGTGACCGCGTAGTCGATGGTGGTAAGTCCGCGGAAGGTATTAGAATAGTTCTGCGGATAACCGTCGGGACGCGACCATACGGTGCTTCCGTCCTCGCCCTCCGTCTGCTCACCGAAGTTAACGGGAGAGTCGTCGATAACGCTGCCGTAGTTTATGACACCCGCATCTATCGCAGGGGCATATACCGATATCGGCTTTATCGACGAACCGGGAGAACGGGTGGTCTGGGTAGCGTAGTTCTGTATCAGGTTCTGCGTTTTTTTGCCTCTGCCGCCCGCAATGCCGACAACGTCACCCGTGTAGGGGTCCATTATCACCATGCTCGACTCGGGCTGAACTCCCGAATTGTTAACGCTCGGGAAGTTCTCGTCATTCTCGTAGAACTCCTCAAGAATATCCTGTATCTCGGGGTCCATGGCGGTGTAGATGTGCAGTCCGCCCGTATAGAGATAGGTCTGCGCGGCGGAGTAGGACATCTCCTTCTGCTCCATCAGCACCTTGACCGCTTCATCAAAGACCGCCTCGGTGTACCATGAGAAGATGGTCGAGCCGTTTGAAGTATTTGCACCGTTCTTGTTGTAGTTCAGCTCAAGGTCGGCATCATAGCACTCGTCATACTCCTCCTGCGTTATATCGCCGTAGGCGAGCATGTTCTTGAGCATTTCCTGACGCTTAGCCTTGTTGTTTTCGGGGTTTGAAACGGGATCATAGCGCGTAGGTGCCTGCGTTATTCCCGCGATAGCCACGCACTCGAGCAGTGACAGCTGGCTGACGTCCTTTCCGAAGTAGACGTACGCCGCAGACTGAACGCCGTAGCAGCCGCGCGAGCAGTAAACAAGGTTCAGATACAGCTCCATTATTTCGGTTTTATCCTTGACCTTTTCGAGATTCAGCGCGCGCATTATCTCCTGCACCTTTCGCTGAATGGTGACATCGTCATCCTGCGTCAGGTTTTTGACCACCTGCTGTGTAATGGTGGAAGCGCCGCCGAACTTGGATGAACCGAGAAAATAGTTGAAGGTAGCACGTATCGTTCGTATCCAGTCAACACCCGGATGCGTCCAAAAACGGTGATCTTCCGTATCCACATATGCGTCGATAAGATAGCGCGGAACGTTCTCGTACGAGACGATCATTCGGTTCTCGCGCGCATATAGGCGCTGATTTTCGAGCTCTACGGGTGTTCCGAGTCCCGAGGCGCGATCATCCCAATCCATGTAATAGATGGATGTGCTTGTGTCCTGATCGCTCATATACATATCAAAGCTGTCTATGCTTCCGTCTACGTAATTGTTGATATAGTAGAGGAAGGCGCAGCCCATGATGGTTCCCGCAATAACGCCTATAAGCAGTATCGTCAGCAGTATGTTGACAAGGTACGAGAGCATTCTCAGACATACCTTGCCGACCATCTTCATTGCTCCCGAGGTCTCAGCTCCCCAATCGGTGCGCTGAACGGTAGGGCGGCGCACGCCGCGTCGAGTTCCTCTGCGCGCGGGCTGCCCCTGTGTGTGGCGCTGCGTCGATACAGGATGCTGTCCCGCGAATCTGCCCTGCTGCGCGGGGACTCTGCTCGGCTGCCCTGCTCTGTTCTGCATTGCAGCTCTCTGCTGCGGCTGTACGGGACGCGGCGGAACACGGCGATCTCGCTGAGCACGTGCGTCGAAAGGAACAGCAGGCTTTCCGACACGGCTCTGCGGCGCACTGCCGCGCGCGGACTGTCGGTTCTCCTGTCCGTTACGATCGTTCTCACTCACAAGCGTTCACCTCCCTGATAGTTCTCTTCATTATAGTTTATGGTTTTGAACAAAATGTGAATCCCTATCTAAATTTATCATAATTATTTTTACCGATACGATTAAATATCGGCTCTCATCGCGCTCTGCATCGCGCAGAAGCGGCTGCAGCACATGAAGCTGTCATTCCTTGCTGCGGCGAAGCGCGACGTTCTCCTCTCCGAGCAGTGCACGCAGCTCGCCGAGCAGTACGGTGCTGAGCGCAACATCACCGCCGGAACGCGGGTGATAGCTGCCGTCCGATGCGTCGTAGACGGTCACTCTCACGCCGATTGTGCCGTGCTCAAGCTCAAATATCGAGAACAGATTTTCGGCATGTCTGTAGCACTCGCACACCATGTCGGGCACTCTTACGAACAGCGTTATCCGTCCGACGGGCTGAGCTGCTCCGACACCACGTGCGGCGGTCGTCTGTCCGACCGCATTTCGGCAGCGTCCCGGAGCATTGTGATTATATCCTGCTGCATTCGGGCTGTACCCTGCGGCATTCGAATTTTGTCCTGACGCACTTAGGCTATGCCATGCTGTGCTTGGGTCATTTTCCTCAGCATCCCTGCCGTGCGCGTTTGTGCCGCCGATATTTGAGCTGTCAGCGCTCATGTCGTCAGCATTCGAACCGTGCGTATCCGAAACGTCAGCGCCCGCCCGCAGCGGCTCTATAACCGATGCGATAAGCGAAACCGTGCGTTCCTCATCATCGTCTCCTATCTGAAGCCGACCGCGCACTGCAATCGGGCTGCCCGATGTCAGATACGGTCGACAAGCGTCGTACACACGCGGAAAGACGATAAGCTCTATCGGCAGCGACTCATCCTCAAGCGTCACAAATGCCATCATATCGCCCTTTTTCGTCCTTTTTTCGCTGACAGCGGAGATCATTCCGCCGACGGTGAACTCGGTCTGCCCTGCATTTTCGCCGCCCTCGCCGTCAAGCGCAATCGAGCGCAGCGCAGAGACGGTCACCGCTCCGCGGCTTGCGATATCCGCGCGGTAGCGGTCGAGCGGATGTCCGCTGAAATAAAAGCCCGTGCTCTCCTTTTCCTGCGCGAGACGCTGCTCAAGCGGCAGTTCCGCAAGCTCGGGAAACTCATAATCCTTTATTCCCGTATCCTCCGCCGTGTCGAAAAGACCTACCTGCCCCTCGACCCCGTCGGAAGCGCGGTGCGAAAGCTCATCGAGCATATGCTCATACTCTGCGGAGAGCGAGCTGCGTGTTACGCCGAAGCTGTCGAGCGCGCCCGAACGTATCAGCGACTCGAGCTGACGCTTGTTCATGCTGCCCGCCATGCGGCTGACAAAGTCGTAGACCGACGAAAAGGGTCGGCTCGCTCGCTCCTCGGTTATCTGAACGGCAAAGCCCTCTCCGATATTCTTGACTGCGGAGAGAGCAAAGCGTATGCCGTGTCCGGTCGCGCGGAAGCGCACATCGCCCTCCGCGACCGACGGCGGAAGTATCGCTATTCCCGCTCTGCGGCACTCGGTCATGTACTCGCTCAGCTTGTCGGTATTATTACGCACGGATGTGAGCAGTGCCGCCATGTATTCGGCGCGGTAGTGCGCCTTGAGATATGCCGTTCGGTATGATGTGAGCGAATACGCCGCCGCATGACTCTTATTGAATGCATACGACGCAAAGCGCGTAAGCTCGTCGAACAGCTGCTCCGATTTTTCGCGCGGGATGCCCCTCGCCTCGGCGCCGTCGACAAAGTCGCCGCGTTCACGCTCCATTACCTCATGCTTCTTCTTGCTCATCGCCCGACGGACGATATCCGCCCTGCCGAACGAATAGCCCGCGACCGCGCGGCATATCTGCATTACCTGCTCCTGATAAACGATGCAGCCGCAGGTCGGAGCAAGTATCGGTTCAAGCTCGGGCAGCAGATAGTTCGGCACCTCGCCGCCGCGCACCGCGAGATAACGCGGTATCGACTCCATCGGTCCGGGACGGTAGAGCGCTATCGCCGCCATTATGTCGGACACGCAGTTCGGGCGGAAGGATGTCAGCATGCGCCGCATGCCCGCCGACTCGAGCTGAAATACGCCGCCCGTATCGCCGCGCGATATCAGCGCAAAGGTCTCCGCATCGTCCTCGGATATCCTCTCGACCGAAAAGTCGGGTTCGCGCTCGCGCACCGCACGCTCAGCATCGCTGATAACGGTGAGGTAGCGCAGACCGAGAAAATCGAATTTCAGCAGTCCGAGCGCCGCAACGGTGTCCATATCGTACTGCGTTACGAGCGTTCCGCAGCTCACCGCAAGCGGGAGATACGTCCATACGGGCTTCTCCGCAATGACTACCCCCGCCGCATGCGTTGATGTATGACGCGGAAGCCCCTCGACGAGCCGTGCCATGTCTATCAGCCGACGCGCATTCTCGTCCGACTCATAAACCGCCGCGAGCGCCTTTGTTTTAAGCGCCGAGTCGAGCGACACGCCGATAGTGCGCGGTATGAGCCTTGCCACCGAGTCAACATCCTTGTACGCATAGCCGAGCACCCTGCCGACGTCGCGCACCGCCGCACGCGCGGACAGCGTTCCGAAGGTGATTATCTGACATACGCGATCGCTGCCGTACTTTTCCTCGACGTAACGGATGACCTCCTCACGCCGCTCATCGCTGAAATCAATGTCAAAATCGGGCATGCTGACGCGCTCGGGATTGAGAAAACGCTCGAAAAGCAGACCGTATTTAAGCGAATCGACGTCGGTGATGCCGACAAGAAACGCGACAAGACTGCCCGCGCCCGAGCCCCTGCCGGGGCCCGTCGGGATACTGTGCGACTTTGCATAGCCGACAAAATCGAGCACAATCAGAAAATATTCGTCGTAGCCCATCTGATGTATTATGCCGAGCTCATGCTCCGCGCGCTCGATGTAATCCCCGCGCTCTCTGCCGCCGGAAAACACTATCGCGCCCGATGCGATTCGTGCATCAAGTCCCTGCATTGTAAGGCGGCGCAGATAATCGCCCGGCTCGCTGCCGTCGTCGGGTATATAGCGCGGCAGATAGGTAGACGAAAAATCGAAGTCATAGCTGCATCGCTCCGCGATAGCGACGGTATTCTCCATCGCCCCGCTGTATGACGAAAACAGCCGAGCCATCTCCGCCTCCGACTTGAAATAATGCTCCTCGCCGCCGAAGCCGACCTCATCCGCCGTGCTCTGCATTGCAATAGCCATGAGCACCCGCTGAGCGCCTGCGTCGGAGCGTCTGATATAGTGAACGTCGTTCGTCGCAACGAGCGGAATGCCGCTCCTGCCCGATATCTCGAGCAGCGCGCGGTTGACCTTTTTCTGCTCGGGCATGCCGTGATCCTGCAGCTCAAGATAAAAGCTGTCCGCGCCGAAAACATCACGCAGCCGTTCCGCCTCACGCAGCGCGCCGTCAAAATCGGAGGCGAGTATCAGCGACGGAACTATGCCGCCCAGACATGCGGAGAGCGCGATAAGCCCCTCCGAATACTCGGACAGCAGCTCGTAATCCACTCTCGGCTTTGAATAGAAGCCCTCGGTGAACGAAAGAGAGACCATGCGGCAGAGATTGCGGTAGCCCGTCTCGTTTTCGACAAGAAGAACAAGGTGATTGTATTTTGCCGCGGGGTCGCGGTCAAAGCGCGATTTCGGCGCGACATAGACCTCACAGCCGATAATGGGCTTGACCCCCGCAGCCTTGCAGGCGCGGTAAAACTCCACGGCTCCGTACATCGCGCCGTGGTCGGTCAGTGCAACGGCGCTCTGCCCTTCGCGCGCCGCCGCTTCGGCTATTTCGTTTATCCTGCATGCACCGTCAAGCAGACTGTAGCCGCTGTGCAGGTGCAGATGAACAAAACCGCTCACCGTTTTCCGCTCCTTTGTTTTTGTTTTATTTCCGCATCAGACAAAAGCCACGTCAGACCGACCTACGTCAAATTGAATCCCTGTCAGACCGATATGCCGTCGCCGCTGCGTGCCGCCTCCGCAAGCTCGATAAGCCGCGAAAGACGGTGGTTCACACCGCTGCGGGTAATGAGTTCGTCGTGCAGCGACGCAAGCGCCGAAAGCGAGACCGACGGATTAGCAAGTCGGAGCTCCGCCGTTCGTCTTAGCTCGTCCGGCAGCTGCGGAAGAAAACCGCCGTCTCGCAGAAACTCGATAGCACCGAGCTGATCCTCCGAGGCGGATACCGTTCGCTTGATATTAGCGGCATCGCAGTTGGTAGCGCGGTTCGCGTTATTGCGTATCTCGCGCTTTATCTTTGCGTTGATAAAGTCAAAGACCTCCCGCGTTGCACCCATAATTCCGAGCAGGTCCTCTATCGCATCTCCCCCGCCGAGATAAACAAGCGGTTTGCCACGCCTGTGCGATATCCGCGGCTCTATCCCGACCGAAGCGAACACCGTCGTGACCTCATCACGCGCCGTATCGCTCGGCAGCGGGAACTCGATGCGGCAGCCCTTTTCGGGATTCGGCATCGTTCCGAGCGCGATAAACAGTCCGCGCAGAAATGCGCCCGGGCATGACGGACAGACCGTCAGCGTATCTATCGGGTCATCCCGCATCGGCAGGCAGCCTCTGCGCTCAAGCCCCGGGCGAAAATGCTCACACAGCGTCTCTGCAAGCGCGGACGGCGTACGGTAGTGGGTCAGCGCGGCATACTCCGCCGCACGGCAGCACGGCTGACGCACGGGCAGCTCCGCAAGTGCCTCGCGCAGCTCCTCTGTCTGAGATTTTTTCATGCTCCGCCCGCTCCTTTCCTTGGCTTTCATCATTCCAACGCTCGGCTGACGCCGCTCGGCAGATACAGCCGTTGTGTCACGCACACCCGTCACGACGCATCGCCGCGCGAGCTCACCCCTTCGGGGCGAATATTATCTCACACTCGATATGTATCCCGTTCACGCGGAAAATCTCGTCCTTTATCATATCTATCAGCGCGCGCACATCCGCCGCAGTCGCGCCGCCGCGATTGATGATAAAGCCTGCGTGCTTGAGTGAGACCTCGGCTCCGCCGACCGATCTGCCCTTGAGACCCGCTTCCTCTATAAGCCTTGAGGTATAATAGCCGGGATAGCGCTTGAATACGCTGCCCGCGCTCGGAAAATCAAGCGGCTGCGTACTCGAGCGGTACGCCATATGCTCCTCCATGAGACTCTTTATGCCATCGCGCTCGCCCGTCTCCCCACGCAGCGCCGCGCCGAGAATTATCTTACCGCCCTGCATGAATATGCTGCGGCGATATGCAAAATCGAGCTTGTCGGACGTTTCGGTAACCGTCTCGCCGCTCTCGGTATCAAGATATGTGCAGCTGACGAGATTATCGGATATCTGCCCGCCGAACGCGCCGCAGTTCATATAGATACCGCCGCCGAGCGTTCCGGGAATGCCGTGCAGATACTCGAGCCCGGCTATCCCCGCGCGCTGCGCGCAAGCCGCGACGCTGCTGAGCATCGCGCCCGCATCCGCCGTAACGGTGCAGCTCTCGCTGTCCGCCGACACGCCCCGCATTGCAGAGGTAAATATAACCGCTCCGCGAAAGCCCTCATCGTCAAAGAGCAGATTGCTCGCGTTGCCCGCGACGAACACCGCCATGTCTGCACGGCGCGCAGCATCGAGCACAAAGCGCAGCTGCTCCCTGTCCGACGGGTACAGCACGCACTCCGCCGGTCCGCCTATACGGAACGAGGAGCACTCGGAAAGCATGTGGTCAAACCGCGCGCTTATCTCGCTGCCCGTCTGTTTTTTATACTCTGCAAGCTGCTCCGCGAGCAGCCTTTGCCTGTCATTCATATATGCCTTTCCCTTCGGATGATCTAAGATGTCCGCCGCGCTGCGGCAGCTCGGCTCCCCTTATATTCAGTCTACTTTTACGGAGCCCTGATTATTCCGATCAGCCGAGGATAAATCTATGATAGGTCTTTTTACCCTTCTTAAGCACGATGCCGTCGGAAAAAGCATCACGCTCGACCGTCGCGTCAAATGCGGTCACCTTTGTGTCGCCGACGGTGATGCCGCCGTCCTTGATAAGACGCTTTGCCTCGCTCTTTGACGGTGCAAGACCCGATACGGTCAGCATGGAGGTGACGGCGATGCGCCCGTCCTCAAAGTCGGCATCGGTAAGCGTAGTGGTAGGCATATCCTCGCTTCTTCCCGCGCCTGCAAAAACGGCTCTTGCAGCCTCAAGCGCCTTGTCCGCCTCCTCGTCTCCGTGAACGAGCTTTGTCAGCTCATATGCGAGCTTTTCCTTTGCGTTGTTGATGGCACTGCCCTCGAGCTTTTCGTACTCGGCTATCTCATCGAGCGGCATGAATGTCAGCATCTTCATGCACTTGATAACGTCGCCGTCGCCGATATTTCTCCAATACTGGAAGAACTCGTAGGGGGGAGTCCTTTCGGGGTCGAGCCATACGGCGCCGCGCTCGGTCTTGCCCATCTTCTTGCCCTCGCTGTTAGTGAGCAGATTGAAGGTCATGCCATAGACCTCGCCTTTTTCCTTGCGGCGGACAAGCTCGACACCGCCGATAATATTAGACCACTGATCGTCACCGCCGAACTCGAGACGGCAGCCGTAGTCCTTGTACAGACGGTAGAAATCGTAGCTCTGCATGAGCATGTAGTTGAATTCAAGGAAGGTAAGCCCGTTCTCAAGTCTCGACTTGTAGCACTCGGCAGCGAGCATGCGGTTGACCGAGAAATGCACACCGACCTCGCGCAGAAAGTCGATGTAATTGAGATTGCAGAGCCAGTCTGCGTTGTTTACGAATATTGCCTTGCCGTCGGAGATGTCGATAAAGCGTGACATCTGACGCTTGAAGCACTCTATGTTGTGCGCTATGGTCTCCTTTGTCATCATGCGGCGCATGTCGCTTTTGCCCGACGGGTCGCCTATCATTCCCGTGCCGCCGCCGAATATGGCGATGGGGCGGTGTCCCGCGCGCTGCATACGCGCCATGATGAGCATCTGCATCATGTGACCGACGTGCAGACTGTCCGCAGTGGGGTCAAAGCCGATATAAAATGTCGCGCCGCCCTCCTCGAGCAGCTTTGTTACAGCCTCCTCATCTGTGCACTGTGCAAGCAATCCTCTCGCCTTGAAATCCTCAACTATGTTCATCTTTCTTCTCCTATTATTATAAATTTATACGATTCCGCACCGCCGTCGGTATCCGCCGTACGGTGCTATAGCTGTCATTTTTTTATCGGGGCGATACCGCCCGCGTCCGCAGCATAGATACGTAACTATCCATCCCGCGCCGAAACCCGCGCCGACCGCAGCTACCCGAGCTGCGTCTCGTCCGTGCTCGAGAGCGCACGCAGCTCACGCGCCGATTCGAGCAGCTTTTCGGTGATGTTCTCGCCGCCCATTATGCGGGCAAGCTCGTACGGTCGCTGCTCCTCTCCGAGCGCGCACACCGCCGTCTCCGCCCTGCCGTCGCGCGTCTCCTTGCTGACGAGCAGATGCGTATCAGCGAGCGCCGCTATCTGCGCCGAGTGGGTTATGCATATGACCTGCGTTCCGCGCGAAACGCGACGCAGACGGTAGCCTATCTTTTGCGCCGCCTTGCCCGAAACGCCCGTATCGACCTCGTCGAATATCATAACGCCCGTTCCCTCGCGGTCGCCGAGCACGCATTTCAGCGCGAGCATAACTCTCGACAGCTCACCGCCCGAAGCTATCTTCTGCAGCGGGGCGAGCGGGTCGCCCGAGTTCGTTGCAATAACGAACTGCACCGAGTCGCCGCCGCTCTCTCCGAGCGCACACGGCTGCATCTCCGCGCCGAAGCGCGCACCGTGCATCTCGAGCGCGTCGAGCTCCGCCGTCACCGCAGCGGAAAGCCGCTCCGCCGCAGCGCGTCT
Source organism: uncultured Eubacteriales bacterium (assembly GCA_900546695.1). GTDB lineage: Bacteria > Bacillota > Clostridia > Oscillospirales > CAG-272 > UMGS911. The sequence continues at coordinate 10,829 of URDX01000024.1, forward strand.
TGCATCGGTCAGCCGCTCTGCCGCAGCCGCCGCCTCGCGCGCCGCCGCTTTGCGCTTTTTGCGCAGCTCGTCCGCGCGTGCGTCCGAATCCTCAAGTGCGGCAAGCCGCTCCGCAGCCTTTTCGCGGAAGTCGAGAATGTCGTTCACCGTCGCACCGTATTTGCGGCGCAGCCGTGTGATAAGCTCGAGCCGCGACTCTATCCTGTCAAGCACCTTTGTGCTGTCGCTCATATCCTCGTCGAGCAGCGCATATACCGTTTCGCCTATGTCCTCGACCTCTATCATGCAGCTGCGCAGCCGCTCTATAAGCTCCGCCCCGTCGGGTACAACGTCTCCGAGCCGTTCGAGCGCCGGGAGTGCCGACGCTATCCTGTCGCGCGCAGACGGTGTTCCGTCGCCCGTAACAAGCGACGTATGCACCGCGGTAACAAAGCGTGAGAGCCGTTCGAGCGCGCGTATTCTGTCTCGCTTGCGCTCGAGCTCTTCATCCTCGCCCTGCCGCAGCTTTGCCGCATCTATATCGCCTATCTGATAGGTCAGCATCTCGGTCAGACGCGCTTTCTCCTGCTCGTCGTGCTCAAGCCCCGAGAGCTCCTTATCTATCGTGCGCAGCGCCGCGTACCTCTCGCGGTACTCCGCGATGAGCTCATCATCCGATGCGTACCTGTCGAGATACGACAGATGCAGCTCGGGACGCAGCAGTCGCCCGTTCTCATGCTGTCCGTGTACGGCGATAAGCAGCTCGCCTATCTCGCGCGCAAGCTGTATCGGCACCTGCCTGCCCGAGATGAGAAAGCGCCCCTTACCGTCGGCATTTATCGTACGCTGAATGTACAGCTCGCCGTCCTCGCATTCGACTCCGAGCTCGGAAAGCGCCGACAGCAGCTCATCGGATAAATCGGTAAACAGCCCCGCGACCGTTGCGCTGTCCTCGCCGCGCCTCACAAGCTCGCGCCGTGCGCGCTCTCCCGAGAGCAGCTTTATGGAGTCGATGAGAACCGATTTTCCTGCGCCCGTTTCGCCCGTGATGACCGTGAGCCCTTCGCCGAGGTCTATATCGGCGCGGCGCACCACCGCAATATTCTCTATATGTAGGTTTGCGAGCATCCTCTGCTCCCTCCCGTCCTGTTTATTACGCGCTGCAGCGTGTCTCACATGTGCATCGCAGTCCGCCGCTATACGGTAGAGCCGTCAGTGTGCGTTGAGCGTATCGTGAAAATTATCGGTAAATTCGCGTGCCTGCTCCGGCGTGCGCATTACAACAAACACGGTATCGTCACCCGCGAGACTGCCTACCATAGCGTCGTTTCCGATGCCGTCAATAGCAGCAGCGGCAGCGTTTGCCATACCGGGATAGGTATTGACAACGACGATATTCATGGCGCAGTCGACGTGTATCACCGTCTCGCGTATGATAGACTTATACTTCTCCGAGATGCGCTTATTCTCGTGTCCCGCAGCGTGCGGCAGCGAGTAACGGTATCGGTTATCCATTGTAGATATCTTGACGATGCCGAGCTCCTTGATATCGCGCGAGATGGTCGCCTGTGTCACATTAAAGCCCTGCTCTCGCAGGCGGGATATCAGATCATCCTGCGTCTCTATCGAGTCCGACTCGATTATCTCGATGATCTTGTTGTGTCTCATGTTTTTCATCTGATATTTACCTTCCCTTTATATTCAGTCCGCGTCCTTTTCGGACAGCTTCTTTTGCAGCGTTTCGCAGAACGGACTTTTCCCGAAACGGATAAGCTTTGTCACGCGCGAGGATTTTTTTACGGTGACGCGCGAGCCCTTAGGCAGCATTATGCCTATCCCGCCGTCAACCGTAAGACACGCCCTGCCCTCTCTGCGTCCGCAGCCGAATATCTCGAGCTTTGACTCAGACGAGAATATCATCGGTCTCGCGGTGAGCGAGTGTGCGGAGACGGGGGTGACCGAAATGCAGTGCACGACGGGGTCTATGACCGGTCCGCCCGCGGAGAGCGAGTAGGCGGTCGAGCCTGTCGGCGTTGCGACGATGATGCCGTCCGCATAGTAGCGTCCTGCGGCAACGCCGTCGACGTTCACGCCGATATCTATCATCTTTGTGACGACGCCGCTTGCAAGCACGGCATCGTTCAGCGCGACAAGGCGGCGTGTTCCGTAGCGCTCGTCGGGCACGATAACATCAAGCATCATGCGGCTCTCAACGCGATAATCGCCGTCAAACAGACGGTCGAGCACGCCGAGGTCGCCTATCTCCGCCTCCGCCATATATCCGACCCTGCCGAGATTTATCCCGAGCAGCGGAACACCGCGTGCGGAGGCATTCCGCGCAGCGCGCAGCATAGAGCCGTCGCCGCCGAGAACAACGGCAAGGTCGGTCGACGCGGTGATATTTCCGACATCGACCCGACAGCCGCGCGAGGTAAAAATTTCACCCACGCGCTCGGTATAGCTGCCGTCGCCGTCCTTTGCCTTATTTGGAATCAGTACAACATTTTTTATCTTCACGGGATACCTCTCTTATCCGACGGACCCAATCATCCGACGGAGCATGCGCCTCGCCCGAGGCGATAAAATGAGCAAGAAACTCGGTATTGCCGTCCCCGCCCTCTATCGGCGAGCGAATCAGCGAACGCACGGCAAGACCGTTCTCCGCAGCAGCCCTGAGCAGCCGCAGAACGGCATCCTCACGCGCTGTGCGGTCACGGACGATACCCCCGCCGCCTATATGCCCGCGCCCGACCTCGAACTGCGGCTTTATCAGCGAGATAAAGCTGCCGCCCGTGCGCAGCACGTCACATACGGAGGGATAGAGCAGCGTCTGCGAGATGAACGACACATCCATCACCGCGGCATCGACCTCACCGATGTCATCGCGCGACAGCGCGCGTGCATTAAAGCCCTCCATGACGCAGACGCGCGGGTCGGTGCGCAGCTGCGGCGCGAGCTGATCCCTGCCCGAATCTATCGCATAAACGCGGGCTGCGCCGCGTTCAAGCAGCACCTGAGTAAATCCGCCCGTCGAGGCTCCTATATCTGCGGCGACCGCGCCGCGAACGTCGACACCGAAAGCATCGAGCGCGCCGAGCAGCTTGTACGCGCCGCGTCCGACGTAATGCAGCCCCTCGCCGTCTACCGTAATTTCCGCACCGTCTCCGACATCCTCCGACGGGCGGCTCGCCCGTCTGCCGTCGACCGTTACCGCACCCTCGGATATCAGCGCAGCCGCGCGGCTGCGGCTCGGTGCAAGTCCGCGTGCAAATATCAGCTTATCAAGACGCATTTCACACCCTGCGCGACAGCAATCGGTCGGCGAGCGCGGAGAGGGTACCGTCGCGGTCGTCCCGCGCTATCATTTCCTTCGCCTTTGCGGTAAGGCGCTGCGCATAGTCGCGCGCCTCATCGACCGTATAATACGAGAGAAAGGTGGTCTTTTCCGCCTTCTCGGTATCCGCATCGAGCAGGTCGTCGGTCAGCTGATAGCAGAGTCCTATCGCCTCGCCGTATTCGACCGCGCGTCTGCGTGCCGCGTTGTCTGCGCCCGCCGCAATGCAGCCGAGCTCGCATGCCACCGAGATAAAACGGCAGGTCTTGAGCGTATTCATATGCAGCAGCTCGGTGCGGCTGAGCCGTCTGCTCTCACCGATAAGATCGAGCATCTGACCGCCCACCATGCCGTCGGGTCCCGCCGCGCGGGAGAGCACACGCACCGCTTCAAGCGCAGCGCGCGCATCGACATGCGGGTTCTCCGCAGCGACCGAAAACGCCTTAGCCTGCATGCCGTCGCCCGCAAGCATCGCCGTTCCCTCTCCGTAGCGGACATGATTTGTCGGTGCGCCGCGCCTGACGGTATCGCCGTCGAGACACGGCATATCGTCGTGTATGAGCGAATAGGAATGCAGCGACTCTATCGCGCATGCAAACGGCACCGCAGCCGCCTCATCTCCGCCGTGCGCCCGACAGAAAGCCAGCGTCAGAAAAGGACGTATCCGCTTTCCGCCCGCAAGCAGACTGTAACGCATAGCCTCGTAAAGCTCTGCGGGGCTGCCGTCCGGGCAGGTATAATATTCTCCGAGTGCGCGGTCTACCCGCTCGCTCGCCTCATGTATCAGGGTCGGAATCTCCTCCGCCCGAACCGTCCTGTTCTCGTCCATAATACCACCGCTCCCTCTCTTTTATGATTTGTTATCGGTCGTGATATTCATGCAAAACCCGCGTCGGAATTGCGTACCGGGTCTCCGCAGCCGCCCGTTATGACCGTGCCCGTACCCGATGCCGTCGGGGCGGACACGTACGCGACGCGGTCAATTCTCCTCAAAATCGTTCTCGGCATATCCGCCGTCGCTCTTCTTTTCTATCATCTTAATTCTGCGCTCCGCCTTGTCGAGCGTCGAGTTGCAGAGCGAGACAAGACGCACGCCCTCCTCGAACATGGTCAGCGACTCGTCGAGCGGCGCGGTGCCGCCCTCCAGCGAACGCACTATCTCCTCGAGCCGCGTCATTGCCGCCTCGAAGGACATCTCCTTACCCTGCTTTTTCGTACCGCTGCCTGCCATGACTACCTCCGCTCCTGTCCGCTGCGGGACAGCTTTTTCTTTCTCGTTGCGCGCACAGTGCCGTCTATCTCGCCGTCTGCGGTACGCAGTGTAAATTTGTCTCCCGCCCGAACATCGCCGACGCTCTTGATAACGCTGCCGTCCGATGCAAACACGGCGGAATAGCCGCGCGCGAGCACCGCAAGCGGGTCAAGCGCCGACAGCCCCGATGTGAGCGCCGCAAAATCCGCGCGCGCCGATGAGAGCTTGTCCTTCATCGCGCCGCACAGCCGCTGCTCCGAGAGCAGCAGACGCATTCTGCGCTCGTCGGTTATCGCGGCGGGATCGGTCAGTGCGCGGCTGCGCGCATAGCTGTCGAGCAATGCGCGGTAATGCGAGAGCTCCGCCCCGATCAGCTGCGCCATTCTGCCGACGACATTCTCTATCCGCCGCTTCAGCTCGCGCGTCTCGGGCACCGCAAGCTCTGCGGCGGCGGACGGTGTCGGGGCGCGTCTGTCGGCGGCAAAATCGGCAATCGTAAAGTCGGTCTCATGCCCCACCGCCGATATAACGGGGACGCGGCATGCCGCTATCGCGCGGGCGAGCCCTTCATCGTTAAACTCCCACAGATCCTCTATCGAGCCACCGCCCCTGCCGATTATAACGACATCCGCGCGCAGCGAATCAGAAAAATATTCTATTCCCTCGCGCAGCCGCTCCGCCGCGCCGTCTCCCTGAACGGGCGATGGGTAGAGCACAATCTCCGCATGCGGAAAACGTCTGCCGATAACGTTTATCATATCGCGAACCGCCGCGCCCGTCGGCGATGTTATTATTCCGACGGTATGCGGTATCTTCGGCAGCGGGCGCTTGCGCGCTTCGTCGAACAGCCCTTCCGCCTCGAGTCTGCGCCGCAGCTTTTCGTAAGCGATGTAGAGCGCTCCGACCCCGTCGGGCTCGATCGACGAAACGTACAGCTGATAGCTGCCGCCCTGCATGTATACCGATATGCTGCCGCGCGCAACGACGGTCATACCGTCCTCGGGCGCGAAGCGCAGCCGCTGTGCCGATGAGCGGAACATGACCGCCCGCAGCACGCTCTTCTCGTCCTTAAGCGTGAAATATATGTGTCCGCTGCCGGGGGTTGAGAGATTGGATATCTCGCCCCGTATCGCGACCTTGCCGAGCAGGGGATTTGAGTCGATTATGCCCTTTGTCAGCATATTCAGCTGCGTTACGGTCAGCACGCTGTCGCGCGCGCCGCCCCGTTCTTCATATTCGGGCATTTCCGTCCCCCCCTCGCTTTTTATTTCGTCACGTCGGCAGTCCGCCGACCGTATGTGTTTGAGGCGATTTGCATCGGTTTTCCGTGTCAATACGTATCAATAAATGAGCCGTTTCGGTTTGCTGCATCAATAAACAAATCACATCAAGCGGCGGTGTAAATATCACCGAGCAGCTCATGTATTGCGGGCGCGCGGCACCTTACCCTGCCGCTGAGCCGAGATGCTTTTTTCTGCACAGAAGTGCGATTCCCGCCGCATTATCCGCCGAGAAGCGCGGCGGTGCAAAAAACATATCCTCTCCCGCGAGCCGCGGCGTTATCAGCGAGCAGCTCATTACGCCGCCCGAAAACAGCACAGGCGCCTTGCCGTGCATCGCGATCAGTCCGTCACGCAGTCCCGCGAGCGAGAGCGCGACCGCCTCGAGCGTATACATCGCTACCGCCTCCGCGCACACGCCGCGGTCAAGCAGCTGACGCGCCTTGTTTTCAAAGCCCGAGAGATTGCACGCAAGTCCGCGCACGCAAACCTTCGGACGTTCGGGAAGCTGCACGCCCGCCTCTTGACCCTTCAGAGCAAGCGTCTCAAGCTCGGGACCGCACGGAAAATGCATGCCGAGCATGACCCCGACGCGGTCGATAAGCTGACCCGCGTTGATATCCGCGCTGCCGCCGATGCAGCGGACAGCGCCGTCCTCCGAGACCTCAAGCAGCTCGGTAGTGCCGCCCGAAACATGAAAAGCGTAAAAGCGTCTGCCGTGCAGCTGCTGCGCGCCGCTGCCGTATATCGCCGCCTCGACATGCCCCGCCTGATGCGAAAATTCGTACATCGGCACCGAGCAGACCGCCGACAGCGCCGCTGCGTTGCAGCGCCCGACAAGAAAGCACGGCATATACGAGCCCTCTACATCACGCGGGCGGGTAGAACAGCCGACCGCCGTCGGCTCGGCATCCGCGGGCAGCGCGGCTCGCAGACGGTCTATCACATCGCCGAGCTGCTTTGTATGTGCAAAGACCGCGTCACTCTGTCTCAGGCCGCAGCCGCCCTGCGCAACGGGCAGCAGCTGCCGCTCCATCGCAATTATCTTCCCGTCCTCCGAGCATGCCGCCGCGGAGGTGGTGTAGTTGCTTGTATCAATTCCGAGATAGTATTTCAAGGCTCTCTCCCGACCGACCGCAAGCTGTGTCAGTGTCCCGCCGCTGCGGTGTCTGTCGCTGCGTTGTCCGCCGCGTTATCAGCCGCATCATCAGCTGTGTTGTCGGAAGCATTACTTACCTCGCAGTCCGCCTTACCGCCGACTGCACTGCCCGCGCCGAGCTCCCGCGTGACCGAGTTGAGGATCCCGTTTACAAAGCCCGCAGACTTTTCGGTATCGAACTTCTTTGCGAGCTCTACCGCCTCATTAAGAGAGACCTTTGTCGGGATATCGCTCTCATACTTCATCTCGTATATCGCAAGACGCATTATCGCACGCAGCACGCGGGACATGCGGTCGGATTTCCATCCGCTCGAATATTTAGCTATCATCGCGTCAAGCTCCGAAAGATGCTCGCCGATGCCGTAATATACACGGCGCACGTATGCATCATCCTCGAGCCCGCGCAGGACAAGCTCCTCGCGGTAGACGGTGTCGTAATCCTCGCCGCCGACAAACTGTGTTTCAAAAAGCAGTGTAAAAAGCTGCTCGCGTGCTTCTCTTCTGTTCATTCAAATATCCATCGCTTTCCCGCGGGAATCGGCTTACCGCCTGCTCTCCCGCTCAACTGTATAGGAGCATGACCGTCCGCCGCACCGCAGCGGCAGACAGGCGGCATATCACGGCATTTTTCCGCGAGCGGCGCGGGATGCCGATCATCACCCGCCTATTGTACGGGCACTGTATCTCAACTTAATATTATACATTATTATTGTATATTTGTCAATACAGCGCGGCGCTTTCGGGGCAATCTCCCGCCGCCGAATAAACCGAACCGCGGTACCGATGTCGGATGCCTTCCGCTCTTGACACGGAGCCGCAATGAGTATAAAATATATGTGCATAAAATTCCGAGCACGGAGGTGCCGCACAGGCGGCAGATGCGTTATGATAGAACTGACAGAGCAGGAGCCGCGCGACGACGGGCGCGACATGATAATTCCGTTTTCGGTAACGCTGCGCGGGGGCAGCCTTACCGTTGAATGCGAGCGCGGGCTCGTCGAAACCGCGCAGGAATACGAGCGACGCTTTGAGGATGTTCCCTTCTCAGTTGAAGCACGGCGCTTCGTCGCGGATGCCGTTGAGACGGAGACTCGCGGCTCGGGCTTTTCGCTCGACCGCTCCGATCTTGCGCTCGATACAGTGATGCTCGTATATGAGGGCAAGCCCGAAGCGCTCGACCGATATATATTGAAGTCTACAAAGCTGCTGCCCGAAAGCCGCATCGGCGACTGCGAGAATCTTACCGTTTTTGAGTCGGATGAGCTTCCGCGTGATGCGGCAAGTGAGTTTTCAGGCGACGCGGCAGACGGTTGCGGCTGCACAAACGACGGCACGGAGCTGCCGATAGCAGCGGTCATCCGTGACGGAAAGCTCGTATCGCTTGCCGCAACGAACGGTGCGCCCGCCGAGGGCACGGCGGAAATCTCCGTCGACACCGCAGAGGGCTACCGCAGACACGGCTACGGGCGCTCATGCGTCGCCGCGCTGACGCGGGAGCTGCTGCGCCGCGGTCTCGGGGTGAGATATGTCAGCTTCGGTTCAAACGACCCGTCGCTTGCACTCGCTCTCGGTCTCGGTTTTACCGAGGAGAGCCGATGCTTTGACGCGGTATGCTACCGCGACGAGGCATAGACACGGCAGCACGCGCGAGACAGCACGGCGCGGAGCATCACAAAGCAAAAGGAACACCGAAAGGAAATATACATGGCATTTGACGCAGGAATGCTCGCGGCGGTCGCCGCAGAGCTGAGAGAAAAGCTGACAGGGGCGCGGGTCACGAAGGTACAGCAGCCCGAAAAGGACGAGATAGACCTTGTCATGCATATAGACAGGGAAAATCTCCGTCTGCTGATATCCGCATCGCCCTCCGCGCCGCGCATACATCTGAGCACCGAGCAGAAGGAGAATCCGATAACCGCGCCGATGTTCTGCATGCTGCTGCGCAAGCATCTCGGCGGAGCGCGGCTGTGCGAGATTGAGCAGCCGGGCTTTGAGCGTGTACTGCGACTCGTGTTCGACACCGTCGACGAGATGGGCTTTCCCGTCCGCCGCTCGCTCATATGCGAGATAATGGGCAAGTACAGCAATATCATCTTCTGCGGCGACGGTGACCGTATTCTCGGCGCTTGCCGCACGGTCGATTTCACCACAAGCCAGAAGCGTCAGGTGCTGCCCGGGATGACGTACGAGCTGCCGCCCGCGCAGGATAAGCTGAACCCGCTTGAAGCGTGCGCCGCAGATATCGACGCGCTTGCAGAATCGCGCTCCGCGACGGGCGAGCTGCGCGCTGACAAATTCATCACGTCAAACTACCTCGGTATCTCATCGCTGCTTGCGCGCGAGATCGCACGCCGTACGGCAGACGGCAGATATCCATCACTCGGTGCGGCGCTATCCGCCGTCATGACCGACGTTTCCGAATGCCGCTTTGAGCCGACTGTCGTCCGCGATGCGAGCGGCATACCCGTTGAATACTGCTTTACCTCGCTGTCCGTCTACGGCGAGGGATACACCTGCGAGCGGCTAAACAGCGTTTCCGCGATGCTCGAGAGCTACTACGGAGAGCGCGACCGCACAGAGCGGCTGCGGGCACGCGAGGCGGACATCATTCATCTGCTCGGCGGCGTCGGCAGCAAGCTCGAAAAGAAGATAGTGCGCCAGCGCGAGGAGCTTGCCGAATGCGAGCGCGGAGAGGAATACCGTACGCGCGGCGACCTTATCACCGCAAATATATGGGCGATAAAAAACGGTGCGGACAGCGCCGTTATTACCGACTATTCGGCAGACCCGCCCGCAGAACGCACGGTCGAGCTCGACCCGCGTCTGACCGCCGCGCAGAACGCACAGCAGTGCTACCGCAAATATACAAAACTGCGCAACGCAAAGCGCGAGCTGACGCATCAGATAGAGCTTGCGGAGGCGGAGCTTTCATATATCGAAACGGTGCGCGATTCGCTGAGCCGCTGTGAGACGAGCGCGGATATCGACGAGGTGCGCGCGGAGCTTGTAGCTGCGGGAATAGCGCGCCGCGGAGCGGTAAAGCCGAGCGGCAGCAAGCTGCGGCATGCGCGTATGCTCGAATACGAAACGAGCGGCGGTTACCGCGTGCTCTGCGGGCGCAATAACCTGCAGAACGACGAGCTCACCATGAAGCTCGCAGAGCGCGACGATTGGTGGTTTCATGTAAAGGGCGCGCCGGGCAGCCATGTCGTTCTGTTCACGGAGGGTAAGGGCGAGCCCGACTCTGCGGACTTTACGGAGGCGGCGACCATCGCCGCGGTCAATTCCTCCCTGCCCGAAAACGCTACCGCAGAGGTCGACTACACGCTGCGCAGATATATAAAAAAGCCCTCGGGCTCAAAGCCGGGCTTCGTTATATATACGAAGAATTGGTCCGCGCTTGTTCAGGCAGACGCGGCACTCGCACGTAAATTAAAAAAATGACCCGCCCGCCGCACTAAGATTAAAAGCACTAAGATTAAAAAGTTACCCGCGGAACACGCAAACAGCTAAAGGGATGCCGAGAAGTTCGTTTTTCAGCATCCCTTTGTATTTTACAAAAGCCGATAAATCGCGCTCATAGCATCGGCGGTTTTCTTAAAGCGCGCCGATTATCCGTCGGTTGCGGCACCCTTTAGAATTCGGTCGATAATCTTGCCGTGCGCATGAGACAGACGAAAGCATTCGCAGCGCCGCCCGCCGTCTCAAGCCTCGTCGGAGCGCTTGGTATAAAAGCTCGCCTGCTTGTTGAACATATCGCGGTAGAGCTCGCAGGTCTTGACTATCTCGTCGTGCGGACCGTCCGCAATTATGCCGCCGTCTCCGACGACAAATATTCTGTCGCAGAATCTGCCCGAAGCGAGACGGTGCGAGACAAAGAACGAGGTTTTGTTTCCGAGCATGTTGTATATCATGGTATAGATGTCATACTCCGCGAGCGGGTCAAGATTTGCGGTAGGCTCGTCAAGCAGGATGATAGGCGCATCCTTGTATATCGCCCGCGCGATGGCGAGCTTTTGATTCTCACCGCCCGAGAATTCCACCCCGTTCTCGTCGAACTGCTTGTACACGGGGGTCAGAACGCCGTCGGGCAGCGAGGCAATCTTCTCATCGAGATCGCTGTCATGTATGGCGCGCATCAGCCGCTCATCGTCGTCTTCAAGATTCAGCTCAATATTCTCCTTGCAGGTAAAAGCGAATATCTTGTAGTCCTGGAGCACGGGCGCAAACAGCGACAGATACTCCCCGTAATCATACTCCGCGATATTCCTGCCGCCTACGAGAATTTCGCCCTCGGTAGGCTCGTACAACCGCAGCAGCAGCTTTATCAGCGTTGTTTTACCCGAGCCGTTTTTGCCGACTATGGATATCTTTTCGCCGCTGCGCACGGTAAAGCTCACATGGCGCAGCACATATCGGTCGGTGCGCGGGTACTTGAACGATACATCCCTGAACTCGATATCCACATTGTCCGCGCTGCGGTCGGGCAGACATCCGCCCTGCTCGGTCTTTCGTTCCATCTCGAAAAACAGCCGCATATCGGTGGCGTATTTCGTGTTGCGACTTATGTCTATCATTGCGGAAACGATGGAGAGCAGGCAGCCCGACGCTGCGGAAATGGACGATACGTACATTGTAAAATCACCGATGGATATCGTCCGCCGTATCGCCGAATATGCAACGACCGCATAAAGCGTAAAGGTCTGCAGCACAGACGTGAGCGACGAGACGCCGCTGAGCATAAATATGCGCCTGTAAAGCGTTCCGAATATTTTTCTGAAGCCGACGACATTGTCGTCATACTTTTCGATTATGTAATCGGCGAGCCCGCCGACTTTTATCTCCTTTGCGTAGTCAAAGCCGTACATCAGCCCCGCAAGGTAGGTGAACTTTCGATTCATGGGCGCGGCATCCTCCGCCGCCATGTAATAATACTTGTTTCTCTTTGAGTTGCATATAAGATTGACGATAACGACCGCTATAACCACTATCAGCATCAGACGGCTGTATGTGAACAGTATCGCGGCATAGCCGATAAAGGTCAGCACGTTTGATATCACGGCGACTATTTTGTCGAAGAAATCATACATGTTAAAGCCGCTCTTTGTTTTTTCAAACATATCGAGAACGGCGGGATCCTCAAGGTCCTCATAGTCGAGCGACATGACCTTTCTGCCGTATATCCGCACCAGATCATATTGAATGGTGTCGCCGTATTTCTGCGCCGTCGTGTTCAAAAACGTAGACAGCATTGTTGTAGCAAGCAGCGCGACTCCCATTATCACGACGAGTCGGAATGTTTCCGCCCAGTCTACGCCGCCGATTATCGAGTCGATAATCAGCTTAGGAAAGATTATCATAATAAACGGAGAGACGGTATTCACCAATACTACGGCGAATTTCGCACATATAAATTTCGGGCTCGTCTGCCATATGAGCGATATGACAAACCGAAAGTTTTTCGCAAAATTCGACATCGACGCTCTTTTCATAAACGTCTCCTTATCTGCCTAATTTCAAACTGAATTCAAGTACAGTCACGCTTTTCCGTTCTGTGTTTTTTTCGTATCCGTAAGAACCTTATATAGGTCTGTGCTGTCTCGGTCTTACGGGGGCTTGGGGAGAGATAAAAAAGATGCAGAAGCGTCGAAAATCGTCACGTCGCCGTACTTGCGTACGGCAGAGGCGATTTTCGACGGTAGAAAAAGCGGATAATCATTCCCTTGTAGAAATCCGATAGGATTTCATCTGCTTTCATTACTTTTGTGCTGTACAAAAGCCCAAATCACACTTTTATCCGCTTTTTTCGGTCTGCGCTTTTTTAGCCGACCCAAGATGGGGAGAGATAAAATCGTTTGGAGTGTTCGATTTCGTTTCGCAAGGCGTACAATTGTACGTCGCGGAGCGAAATCGGGCGCAGAAAAAGCGAAAACATCAAATTTCAAGCAGGAATCCGCAAGGATTCCGACCCATTTATTCGCAAAGCTGAAAATACCGAAAATCAATTATGCAAATCTGTTTTCGCTTTTTCGGTCCGGACGATTTTTTCAGCCTCCCCCAAGGATGTAGTTTTCGGCTTGAGCCGTAAACATTTCCGCATACCTGCCGTTCTGCCGCATCAGCTCATCATGACTCCCGCACTCAACCACTCTCCCATCCTCGAACATATAAATCCTATCCGCATGCCTTGTAGTCGAGAGTCGGTGCGAGATGAATATGACGGTCTTATCCTCCGCGAACGCCGCTATCTGTTTATTCAGCGCATATTCAGCCATCGGATCGAGCGCCGCAGACGGCTCATCCATAATTATCAGGTCGTTATCGCCCGCGAACACGCGCGCTATCGCTATCTTCTGCTCCTCGCCGCCCGAGAGGTTTGTACCCTTCTCGTCAAACTCGCGCGTCAGCATGGTATTTATGCCGCCCTCGAGCTCGGCGAGCTTATCGTCAAACGTCGCTCTGTGCAGCGCCTCGAGAACCGTGCCCTCCTTTGAATCGTCATATCGGTCGCCGAGCACGTTCTCAGCGACGGTTGCGGCAAATATCCGATAATCCTGAAATACCGCTCCTATGCGCCCGCGATAGCTCTCGGCATCGTACTCGCGCACGTCGACACCGTTCATGAGTATGCAGCCGTCCTTCGGGTCGTACAGACGCATTATCAGCTTGATAAGTGTGCTCTTTCCCGCGCCGTTGTAGCCGACGACGGCGATTTTCTCGCCGCGGGATATCTTCATCGAAACGTCGTGCAGCACCTCGCCGCCCTCGAAATACGAGAACGAAACGTTTCTCAGCTCAAGCGACTGCAGCGGCGGAGCGGGCATCGTGCCGCCCTTGTACGATGGGCTGTAGTCCATGAGCGCACGAACGCGGTCTATCTGATCGCTGTTCGACGGGAGATCGGATACCGTGCCCGCAAGCGAGCCGAGACGGCTGCCGACCGATATATTTGCGTTGACTATGACGGAAAAATCACCGATGGAGACCGTTCCGAGCACCGCGAACTTATACAGCGTCATTATCACAACGGCGATATATACACCGATGGAATTGAGCGTTGAGAGCGCGCCGAGCAGCGCATCCTTCGTCTTGTAACGGCGCGTCACGCCGATATGCTCGCTTATGGTCTTTTCGTAGTCGCGGAAAATGCATTCCGAGATGTCGGTCAGACGCAGCTCCTTTGCATAATCGGGCAGCATGAAAAGCCGATTTACATACGAGCCGCGGCGCATTATGGGCGCGTGCTTTTCGTTCATCTCGAGATTTATCTTCTGCTTTTTTGTTCCGATAAGCATCGAGATAACGGCGCTCGCCACCATAACGAGCATAGTGCCCGAGTCGATATAGGCGAGCAGCGCAACGATTCCCGAAAAACCGATGAGATTGCTCATAAGGTTCGTGAAATTGTTCACCGTTCCCGTAGCGTAAGCATCGGCATACTGCATTGCAAGGATAAAATCATTATAGAACTCGGTATCATCGTACATCTCGAGTTCTATCATGCGCGCCTTCTCGAACAGGTCGGTCTGAACGTGCATATGCAGCTGCTCCGTGAGCTTCGGCATTATATACGTAGACGACAAAAGATTCCACAGCCATGACACGACGTTTGCCGCAACGATGCCTGCAATGATATACAGCGCGTTAAGGAACATAGGTCGGTCGCTGCCGAGCATGTTGTACAGTCTGCGATTAAGCAGCAGGACAAGCGGCGCGATAAGACCGTTTATGACTGCGTTCGCAACCGACGCAAAGAAATACCCCTTCGAGCCGTGCCACATGTATCGGAAGGAATATATATTATTCTCAAGTATCTTGCCCCATCGACGGAGCGCAGCGCCGATATTCCGACGCTCTCTCCGTTTCTTTTCTTTATTCATTTTTCCTGCCGCCTTCGCTGCCGAAAGCTCCTTTCAACAGTATTACAATAATTTTCGGAGGGATGCACGGTTTATTCCTCCGTGCTCTGAGCCCCCGTATAGCTCTCCGCCTGCGCGCGGAACATTTCGGCATATCTGCCGCCGCGCCGCATCAGCTCCTCATGACTGCCGTATTCCCCGACAACGCCGTCCTCGATGAGAACGACCTTATCAGCCGAGACGGCGGACGAGAGACGGTGCGAGATAAATATCATCGTCTTGCCCTCGCATGCGCTGTACATCTGTCTGTACAGCTCGCGCTCTGCGAGCGGGTCAAGCGCGGAGGAGGGCTCATCGAGAATGACTATCGGACTGCCGTGCGCGTAGACCGATGCGATGGCAAGCATCTGCGACTGTCCGCCCGACAGCACAAGCCCGTCCTCGCTGAATTCGCGCGTCATCTGAGTGTACATACCGTCGGGGAGCTCGGATATCTTATCCCATATCCCCGCGCGGCGCAGTGCATCCTCGACAATCGCCTCATCGCCGTCGCGCATAGGTCTGCCGAGAACATTTTCGGCGACCGACAGCGCAAACTGCTTATAATCCTGAAATACAACGCCGAACAGGCGGCGATAGCTCTTCAGCTCATACTCTCGGATATCGCGCCCGCCGAGCGTTATAACTCCCGACGACGGGTCATACAGCCGCATCAGCAGCTTCACGAGCGTCGTCTTTCCCGCGCCGTTGTAGCCGACGACGGCAATACGCTCGCCCTCCTTTATTTTAAGGTCGATGCCGCGCAGCGTGTCTGCCTCCGCGCCGCCGTAACGGAAGGTAACGCCGTGCAGCTCTATATCGCCCGGGCGCGCCTCCTCGCCGTCGGCGTTGCCGTCAACGCGGTCCTTGCGCTCGATAAAGTCCCGCCAATCCTGATATGCATAGCATATCCTCTGCATGTACGAGATCGTACCGCCTATGCTCTGCACGTCCTGTGAGATGGCGGAGATGCTGTTCAGCACCACAAGACAGTCGCCGAGCGTTACGGTATTTGACACGAGCGCGCGGTATATCGTGTAAACCTGAGCGCCCGTGACCGACAGCAGCTGACCGCCGAACATTATCGCGAACTGCAGCAGCGCTATCCTAACGCCCTGCGTGCGCATGACGTGAAGCAGCTGTCCCACCGACTCGCGGAAGCGGTCGAACATGACGTTCTTTATGTTGGTCAGACGCAGCTCCTTTGCGTATTCGCGCTGATAAAACACGCGCTGAACATAGTCGCGCTTGCGGTAGAGCTCGGATTTTTCAACGTCGTAAACGCGCTCGAGCACACCCATCTTCTTGCGCAGAAAATTGAACACCACGGGAACAAATGCAAATATGAACAAAACGGGGTCGATGGTCAGCGCAAGCCATGACGAAAGTCCGAGATTGACTATCATGCAGACGGTGCCGATAAACCAATATCTCGCCCACTCTATCGAGCCTACGCCGCCCGATACCGCACGCCCGAACAGCGCGTACATCGAGGGATCCTCGTAGTTTGCGATATCCGATGTCAGCGCGCGGCGGTATATTATGGAGTTCATCCGCCGCTCCCCGACCTTGTCGAGAACGGTATGGATACAGCCCCAGTAGACATCCCGCAGCACCGATATGACAAGATACAGCCCGAGCATGACCGAAACGTATACTATCAGCTCGCTTATCGGGCGCTGCTCCATCAGCCCGTCAACTATAACCTTCAGCATGTATGTAAATGAGAAAAAGCTTATAACGGTATCAAGCACGCGCAGCACAAGCTCGCTGAAAAACTTTTCGGGGTGGTAGCGTATGCCCATAAAGAGAGCACGGAAAAGGTTTCCGAACTTAAGCTTCGGTTTATTTGCGCGCTGCTCCGCGCGCTGTCTCTTGCGCTCCGCCCGCTTTTCACGTCTGTTCTTTGCAGTTTCGCTCATTCGTTTGTCTCCCATACGATAGATTCTTCATTATATTCATCGTCTTACGGCGGTTTTAATATTCATCAATACAATGATAACATATAATATTCATTTTGTAAATAAGTTTGCGGTTAATTTTTACAGAAAATGCGATATTTTTGTCGGAGAATTAATTTTTGCCGCCGACCGTCTGTCGAACAATGTCGAATTTCAAGCATATAAAAAAGACGCGATGTCCGAGACATCGCGTCACAAAAAGCCGATAATTATCCTGTCAGGGAAATTTGATAGGGCTTCATCAGTCTTGCCGATTCGGATGGAGAAAAAATAATTTGGCTGCAGATTTTTTAGTTTCCAACAACCCCTCCGCTTCGCTGCGCTCAGCACCTCCCCTTACACAGGGGAGGCTTTCTACTTGCAGCTTTTTTTGCATTATCCGCCTAACTTTAAGCTAATTTCAAGTATCGTTGAGCATTTTTGTTTTGTGCTTTTTCGTATCACAGAGAACCTTATAGGTCTGTGCTGTTTTGGGCTCGCGGGGACTCGGGGAGAGATAAAAAAGATGCAGAATCGTCGAAAACCGCCTCGTCGCCGTACTGGCGTACGGCAGAGACGGTTTTCGGCGGTAGAAAAAGCGAAAACATAAAACTTCATGCAGGAATCCGTAAGGATTCCAACCCCTTATCTGCCATATGGGACATGCTAAAACTCAATTATAATAATCTGTTTTCGCTTTTTCGGTCTGCGCTTTTTTAGCCTACCCGAGTTCATTCACCGAGCAGTATCCTGTCGGTCGCAAGCGACTCTCCCGCCGCATTGCGGAATAGCTCCATCAGCGCAGGCACGGTCAGCTTTTTCTTTTCGTCGCCGCTTGCATCAAAGATGATGCGTCCCTTATTCATCATGATAAGGCGGTCGCCGAGGTCGATAGCCGACTGCATGTTATGCGTTACCATCATGCAGGTCAGCCTCTGCTCAGACACCGTTTTTTTCGTGATATCGAGCACCTTTTCGGCGGTAGCGGGGTCGAGCGCGGCGGTGTGCTCGTCGAGCAGCAGC
>URDX01000025.1 GCA_900546695.1 uncultured Eubacteriales bacterium
CTTGCGGAGCAAGATTGCCGTCATTGACGGCAAAGAAAAACTTCATGTTGAATCGTATTACGATTCAACGTCGCCTCCGCTCGCACAAAGAAAAAGTGACTAAAGCTCTGATTCACCTGAATTCGTAGCGACGGCGGCATTTCTTTTGAAGCTTTCGAACAACGAATTGCGTTGTTCTTTAATTGAAATTCACCGGGCATCGGCGTGTCGGCACCTCTCCGCAATACTTCTATTCCTCGTCCTCGCACTCATGCAGAAACCGAACCGCGTCCTTCACCTCGGAGACCGAGTAGCCGTAGCGGACCATGGTGCCCATGATCCTGCGGTCGGGGACGAATTCGCGTTTTTCCTGCGGGGTGCGGAGCTTTGCGGCGCGGCAGAGCAGCGCGGCGCAGTTTGCGGGAAAGTCGATATCAAGCTCATCATAGTCGAGCGCGGCGATATCCTCGCGGCGGAAGCCCTTCTTATACAGCTCGACGACGAGCCTGCGTTTACCGTACAGCTTGCTGCTCGCCATAACCTGCGCGGTATAGATGAGCTGCGAGCTGTCGTTGATGTAGCCCTTGCCTTTGCAGTACGCGACCGCGACATCGACATCCGACTGCGAGCAGCCCTTGCGCAGCAGCTTTTCACGCAGCCGCTTTTCGGTATTGCTCGCGTAGACGAGGATGTTCATCGCACTCGCGATGCACTTTTTCTCGGAGGCGGAAAACTCATCGTCCGAGCGCGTTGCGGAGGATCGCTCGTCCGCAGACTCGGGACGTTCGTCAAGCTCGCCTATCATTCATCGGAAAGAGGAATATCAACGTCGAATTCCTCTCCCTCCGAGGTATCGGCATCCTCGAGATCAAGCCCTGTCATGGTGAGGTCGATGTCGTCCTTCTTTCCGCGGATGCGCGCCTCGATCTGCTCCATGTACTCGGGATTTTCCTCGATGAAGCGGCGGGCGTTTTCCTTGCCCTGACCGATGCGGACGCCGTTGAACGAGAACCACGAGCCGCTTTTTTCGACGATGTCGAGGTCAACTCCGATGTCAAGCAGCTCGCCCGACTTGGAGATACCCTTGCCGTAGAGAACATCGAACTCCGCAATCTTGAAGGGCGGCGCGACCTTGTTCTTTACGACCTTGCATTTCGCGCGGGTACCGTACTGCTCGGTACCGTTCTTGAGCGCTTCACCCTTGCGTATTTCGATACGCACGGAAGCGTAGAACTTGAGCGCACGCCCGCCGGGGGTCGTTTCGGGGTTGCCGTAAACAACGCCGACCTTCTCGCGCAGCTGGTTGATGAAGATGACCATCGCGTTCGACTTCGATATAGCGCCTGAGAGCTTGCGCAGTGCCTGCGACATCAGACGCGCCTGAAGTCCGACGTGTGACGCGCCCATCTCGCCGTCTATCTCCTGCTGCGGAACGAGCGCCGCAACCGAGTCGACGACAACGAGGTCTACCGCGCCCGAGCGCACAAGCGCCTCGGTTATCTCGAGCGCCTGCTCACCGCTGTCGGGCTGCGAAACAAGCAGGTCCTCGATCTTTACGCCGAGATTCTTGGCGTAGATGGGGTCGAGCGCATGCTCCGCGTCGACGAATGCAGCGGTTCCGCCGTTCTTCTGTATCTCGGCGGCGACATGCAGCGCAAGCGTCGTTTTACCCGAAGATTCGGGACCGTATATCTCGATGATTCTGCCGCGCGGCAGACCGCCGATTCCGAGCGCAAGGTCGAGAGTGAGCGAGCCTGTCGAGACCGCCGTCACGTTGATAGCGGGGTTCTCGCCGAGCTTGATTATCGAGCCCGCGCCGAACTGCTTGGTTATCTGCGATATCGCAGTGTCAAGCGCTTTTTTCTTTTCGTTTGCATCGGTCGGCAGCGCAACCGCTACCGCCTTCTTGGGCTTTGTTGCCATATGCTTTACCTCCTTGGTATGGGAACGGGGGACGGGGACGGGATATGCGGGGGACGCTTTCGAGAAAGCGCCCCCACACCCCCCGCAAAGCTTTAAAACCGGGACTTTTCTCGCTGCTGCACCGACTAAGGCTCAGACAGTTTAAAAGTTTCGTCGACCTTTTCAAAGGTCGCGGGGCGTGGGGCGGAGCCCCATGTGCGGCGTTTCTTTTCCTTAGCTTTTGAACAACGCCGCACGTTGTTCGCTGCACAACTCACTCGCACAAAGAAAAAATGACCGAAGTTTTGACTCACCCGAATTCGTAGTAACAACAGCATCCCCATTCGTTAACAACATTGTAAAAGCTCATCCCACAGGCAGACCGACGCATCGGTCTGCCTTAGATATTTACCCCTGCGTTCATCGCCGACGCGCCGCCGCATAAAATATAACCGCCCCCAACGCAAAATCTCCCGCCCTGCGGGACAACACGGAGGTCGAAATGACCGATTTCCTCGTTAAAAAATTCGTCCCGAACTACGCCTCCGTCGACTCTGTCGAGGTCAGAGCCGCGTACGGCAGGCTCTCGGGCATCGTCGGCATTATCTGCAACACGGTAATGTTCATATTCAAGCTCGCCGCGGGCTTTCTCTCGGGCTCGGTCTCCATCACCGCCGACGCCTTCAACAACCTCTCCGACGCCTCGTCGAGCATCATCAGCCTGATAGGCTTTAAGCTCGCGAGCATGCCGCCCGACCGCGAGCATCCGTACGGTCACGGCAGATACGAATACCTCTCGGGGCTTGTCGTATCCGCGCTCGTTATCGCCATCGGCATCGAGCTGTTCACGACGGGCGTGCGCAAGATAATAACGCCCGAGTCGGTCGAGTTCGGCGCGCTGTCGGCTGCGGTGCTCATCCTCTCCGCCGCGCTCAAGCTGTGGATGATGCTGTTCAACCGTCGGCTCGGCAAACGCATATCATCGGGTGCGCTGCTTGCCGCCGCCGCAGACAGCCGCAGCGATGTTATCAGCTCCTGCGCCGTGCTCGTCTCCGCGCTCATCTCCCGCGCCAGCGGCTTTGAGCTCGACGGCTATGCCGCCGTTGCCGTGTCGGTGTTCATCGTCATAAGCGGCATCGGGCTTGTCCGCGACACCCTCGATCCCATACTCGGCAAAGCGCCGAGCGCCGAGACGGTGCGCGACATCCGCGACCGCATACTCGGCTATCCCGGCGTGCTCGGGATACACGACCTCATAGTTCACGATTACGGTCCGGGCAGGACCTTTGCGAGCGTTCACGTTGAAATGTCCGCCGAGACCGACCCGCTCGAGAGTCACGACATAATCGACAACATCGAGCGCGATTTCGCCGAGAACCGACATCTGCAGCTCATCGTCCACTACGACCCCATCGTCACCAACGACCCCGAGGTCGAGAGCCTGCGCATATACCTGCACGAGCATCTGCACGAGATAAGCGCGGGGCTGACCTTCCATGATCTGCGGCTCGTCCGCGGCGCGAGCCATTCAAACGTTATTTTCGACTGCATCATGCCGTACGGCACGGACATGAGCGAATCCGAGCTGCGTGAGAGGATATCCGAGCTCGTAAAGCAAAAAAATCCGAGCTATAACTGCGTCATAACGGTCGACCGCAGCTACTGCTCGGAATGACCGACATCCCGCACCGAAGACGAAAAAGCACGCCTCCGCACAGCATGCGGGGACGTGCTTTTTGTTTTCCGACGGGCTCAATATCGACGGATTTAGACTCCGACGGGCTCACTGTGCGAGACAACCGATTAATTTCCCGAAGCAAGACGCAGATAGAGCTTTCTCAGACCGCACTTCCATGCGAGAACGGTGCCGAGTATCGCGCCGAACACCGCCTGCAGTATCTGGAACGGCAGCTTAATTATCGCGTATTCGGGCGTGCTGTAGATAAACGCCCTGCCGAGCGAGTAGCCGACCACCATTATGACCGCGCCGACCGCTACGCCGATTATCGAGCCGAGCTGCGGCTTGTTCTTTATTATCTTATGCGTGAACAGCGAGATAACGACCGCCTGCAGACCGTGTGTCACAAGCGAGACGAACATCGGCGTCGGGTAGAAGAAGAAATCGCCGAGGAATGCGCCGACACCGCCGACCATGAACGCCTCGACGGGTCCGAGCAGAATCGATGCGAGGCAGATAACAACATCGTTCAGATACAGGTGACCGCCGGGAACGGGCACGCCGAACGAACTCATTGCAACATTCATCGCCATCAGCACCGCCGTGACCGTGATGTTAAGCGTTGCTGTTTTCTTGTTTGAATATACCGACATTATATGGTCCTTTCCTTCATGGGGATGCCGAAAATGTTCGGAACATTTTTATCTATCCCCACATACTTCGGAACAAGCCCGCGCCGCTCCGATATTTTTCAGTGGCAATATCATACCGCAGTATTGGTTATTTATAAATATTCAATTTTAATGTTTTTTATATGACCAGGTGCGTGTTTGCCAGGCAGGTGACACGTTTGACCGATGAGCTTGTACTTCGGGAACCTCTCATTTGCTCCTGCCGTAATGCTCGCAGTATGCCGATATCGGGCAGCGGTGACATTCGGGCGAGCGGGCGGTGCAGCAATCGCGGCCGAGCAAGACTATGCGGTGGCAGAAGTCCGACTGTTTTTCGGGCGCGATGAGCTCGGACAGCACCTTTTCCGTTTTGCGCGGGTCCTTGCAGGTCTCGGGGTAGAAGCCGAGCTTTCCCGCGATGCGGATGCAGTGCGTGTCGGCGACGATAGCGGGCAGCCCGAAAACATCGCCGCGTATCAGGTTTGCGATTTTTCTGCCCACTCCGGGCAGCAGGAGCAGGTCGTCCATGTCGCTCGGCACCTCGCCGCCGAAGCGCTCGATTATCGTGCGCGATGAGTCGATGAGGTTCTGAGCCTTTGTGCGGAAGAGCCCGCACGGACGAATGATCTCCTCGAGCTCGGCAGGGTCGGCATCAGCCATCGCCGCAGCGTCGGGGTAGCGCTTGAAGAGCGGCACGGCGACGATGTTCACCCGTTTGTCGGTGCACTGCGCGGACAAACGCCCGAGCACAAGCAGCCGCCACGGGTCGCCCTTGTAGTTCAGCGCGCACTCCGCCGCGGGAAAGTATTCTTCAAGCGCCGCGACTATCGCAGCCGCACGCGCCCTCTCGGAGCTTTTTGTTTTTTTCATGGTATCATCTCCGTTTGGTTGGGTGAATTTGATGGGAGCTTTCAGAGATTAAGGTCGTAGATTTTGCGTTGTTTCGTCATCGTATGTCATCACTGCGAATTCAGGCGAATCAGAGCCTCAGCTGCTTTTTCTTTGTGCGAGCAGGTTGCGCAACGAACAATGCAAGCATTGTTCGAAAAGTTAACAAAAAGAAACGCCGTCACTACGAGTTTAAGAGAATCAAACCTTTAGCCGCTTTTCTTTGACCATACAGTGTGCAGCGAACAACGCGCGGCGTTGTTCAAAAGCTAAGGAAGAAACGCCGCACCGCATAAAGGCACCGCCTTTATGCGCCGCCCATTGAAAAGGCGGGCGAAACTTTTCGGCTACTTACTGCCTCAGTCAGCACGTTACGGCGGGCAAAGCTTTAATCTGCCTACCGCTTTAGTCCGTGCGCATCGGCGAGCAAAACCTTTACCTCGCAATCGTCCCGCTGCTCTGCCCGAGAAAGACTCCCCTATTACAAAGTTTTCGCCGGGCCTTTTTCAAAAGGCCGCGTACCCCTCTCCGCGTCCCCTCTCGTACTCCCGCGTACTCCTCGTCCCCTGCGTTCCTCACTGTCCGAGGTAGCTGCTGATTACGGGTTCGGCGGGAGCAGCGGCGTTATAGCCGTCGGTGCCGTTCTCGATAACGCAGACGACCGCTATCTGCGGGTCAACGAAGGGAGCATAGCAAGCGAAAAGCGCATTTGAATTCTCGGAAGATATCTGTGCGGTACCCGTTTTAGCGGCTATCTCGCAGCCGCAGTCGGCAAAGACGCGCGCGACGGTGCCCAAGCCTGCGGCATCGTACATACCGCCGCGGACGGCGTCGAGAGTCGCAGCGGAGAGCGGGGTATTCACCGTCAACTCGGGCTGCGATTCGACCGTCACCGTACCGTCGGGCGCGACGACGCGGAGCAGCAGATGTGCGCGGTAGCCCTCTCCGCCCTCGGCTATGACCGAGACAAACGCTGCGGTCTGCAGCGGCGTGAACAGGTTATCCGACTGTCCGATAGCGGCGGCAAGGGTCTCGCCCTCGCCCCAATATTCGCCGCGCTCGCGCCGTTCGGCTCTGCCCGCAAGCACGGGCTCGCTCTCGCGCAGCTCGATGCCTGCCTTCTGTCCGAATCCGAGCTTAAGAGACCACTCGTTAAGCTTATCAATGCCCGTCTGTCTGCCGACCTCAAAGAAGAAATAGTTACACGAATTCATGATAGCCGAGCGCACAGTCTGACTGCCGTGTGTCTCGTGCCGCCGACCCCACAGCCAGCACTCCGGCTGAAAATCGTCATAATAGGTATAAACGCCCTCGTCGGTCACCGTCGTCTGCGGGGTGATGACCCCCTCCTCGAGCGCCGCAACGGCGGTCGAGAGCTTCATTATCGAGCCGGGCGCGTATCTGCCCTCGGTCGCGCGGTTAAAGAGCGGAGCGCCGTCGGCTGACGAAAGCGCATGCCAATCGTTTTTATACTGCTCCTGCGAATACGTCGGCAGCGATAGACAGACCAGTACCTCACCCGACGCGGGGTCAAGCGCGACCGTCGCCCCGCACTGCGCCCCGACCGCCTCGAGCTGTGCGTTCAGCGCCTCGAGCGCCGTCCTTTGCAGTCCGATATCAACGGTCAGATAGACATCCGCGCCGCGCGTCGGCTCGGTCAGATACTCGGTAGACGTAACGTTGCCCGCGCCGTCGTACGTCACGCGCATGCTGCCGTCGGTCCCGTGCAGATACTCCTCAAACGCCGCCTCTGCGCCCGACGTTCCGACTATCGCGTCCATCGGGTAGCCGAGATCGCTGTAATACTGCAGCGACGCATCGGAGATGCGCCCGACATGACCGAGCAGCTGCGCCGCCGCGCCGTCGTCGTAACAGACCCGCTCGCTGCGCTTCTCGACCGAAAGTCCCGCGGGGCGGTCGGAGATGACGTATGCTATCATGCTCATCGGCGCGTTCTCGGACAGCACGATTTTCCCGTCCGACGTGAGCTTTATTTTGCCGTCGCTCGACTCGGCATCCGTGACGGCGGTCTCCTCCGATGCACCGCCCTCCGATGTGCCGCCGACCGATGCGCCGTCCGCTTCGGACGTTTCCCCCGCGTCGGTCGCATCGGTCTCAGCCGCACCTATCTCCGCGCCCGCGACCTCGTTTATCGCCGCTTCAAGCGACGCAGCGCCGGCATAGTCGCCCGCAATGCCGCACTCTGCGAGCTTATCGAACAGCGCCGCAATCGCATCGCTCTTTCCGACGAACTGTCGCGCGTCGCAGTCGAGCTCATATGTATAGTTATTACCGACGAGCAGATTGCCCGCGCGATCGAATATCTGTCCGCGCTGCGCGGGAACGGTCACCGTCACCGTCCGTTCGCCCGCGGCTATCTCGCCCGGCAGCAGCGGCTCCCACCTGCCTATCTGCGCGATGCGCAGCAGCATAAGCAGAAGCAGAACGGCAAAAACACACCCGGGGGCGATATATCTCATACGCCCGACGGCTGTGCCGCGTCCGTTCTGCTCCTCTGTCTCTCTGCGTTTCATTCTGTCTCCCCCCGCCGCGCGGCGGTCCTTCGGCCCTTCTGTCGGCTCTGCCACGGTCGGCAGCTGACGTGAGTCTGCTTGTTTTGCGCCGCGGGCGGCGCGTGATGTCGGTGAGCCGCTGCGCGCAGCCGTCAGCGAGACATACCGCCGTCGGGGTCCCCCGCATCACCGCGCGAAAAGCATTACCCTCGACAGCGTCACGCCGCCGGGGTGCACATTCGCCGCCGAAAACGACATGCATCAGTCACCGAGAATATCGTAACCGAAATCGCGTCTGAGCACCTCGGCAAGTCGGCAGACGGGCAGTCCGACGATATTGAAATAGTCGCCCTCTATGCGTCTGACGAAGATGCTCCCGCGCTCCTGTATCCCGTATGCGCCCGCCTTATCGAGCGGCTCACCCGTCGCCGCATAGCGGCGTATCTCATCCTCCGACAGCTCGCGGAAGCAGACATCCGAGCCCTCGCACTCCACCGTTATGCGGTCGCCGCGTGCGACGGCAATGCCCGTATACACGGTGTGCCGCGTGCCCGACAGCGTGCGCAGCATCTGTGCGGCGCGGTCGGGGGTGTGCGGCTTTCCGAATATTTCACCCCTGTAGGCTACTACGGTATCGGCGGCTACGACGATGCGCTCCGAGCCATGCGGCAGCATTCTGAGCGCCGCGCGGCATTTGCGCTCTGCGAGCGTCATTACCGTACGCTCGGGCGGGAGCGACGGTACGGTCTCGTCAACATCGGGCAGCAGCAGCTCGAACTCCGCGCCGACCGACTCGAGTATTTCACGACGCCTAGGGCTTCCCGACGCAAGTATCAGCTTCTCCACGGCTTAAAGAACCTACCTATCAGCAAGAATATCGCAAGGAATATCACCACCGACACCGACAGATTGAAGGTCAGTGCAAAGGTGAGCGAGATAACGCCGAGATTCAGCACAAGCGGCTCGGTTATGCCGAGACTCAGCCCGTAGCCGAGCCATGACAGACCCGCAACGGATGCTGTGGCGTTTGCAACGCACGAGCCTACGACAACGCCCGCGCAGATAAGAAAAACGGTGTACAGAACATTCCGCATGCTCATATCGTCACCTTCCCGTCGAGCCGAAGCCGCCCGCGCCGCGGTCGGTCCGGTCGAGCTCATCGACCTCGGTAAATGACGCGGTATATATCGGAACGAACATCATCTGCGCGATGCGGTCACCCGGCTGAACGGTATACGCCTCGCCGCCGTGATTTATGACCGAGACGATTATCTCGCCGCGATAGTCCGCGTCGATAACGCCGACGCTGTTAGAGAGCGTTATGCCGTGCTTCACCCCCATGCCGCTGCGGCTGAAAACGAGCGCGACAAGGTCGCTGCGCTCGGGAGCTATGGCGATACCCGTCGGCAGCTTTGCGCGCTCACCGGGCATGAGCGTCACGGGCTCGGCGATGCATGCGCAGAGGTCACATGCGGCGGATGCGTCGGTTGCGTATGCGGGCATGACCGCCTCAGGGCGGAGCTTTTTGATATTGACCTTGAGTTCCATTTATCTGACCGTTGCCCCCGCTCTGCGAGAGCACCCTTTCCTGTTTGTTGTGTTAAAGTCGAAGTGTTGACCGCACGATTCGCGCATCCGCTGCGGTCTACTTAATGCGCCGAACGGCATCTCCCCGCGGCGGGAGACCGTCGCGGTATGCGGCTATCACCGAATCGACCTCGCGCGCCGACTCCGTCGAAAAAATGAAGTGCTGCGTGGTTATCCCCGCGCGGGCAAGCTGCTCCGCTCTGTCCGCCATGTAGACGGGAACGCTGTTGTAGATAAGCTCGCGCTCGCGGCAGCCACCGAGGCGCTGCTCCGTGCGGACGGGAAAGACTACCCCGCGTCGGTCGGTCAGGCTGTGCACGCCGGTTCTGTGCTCGAGCAGCATCAGCGGCACCCTGCCGTATACGATGACCGCATGCGGCGCGCGGATGTCGCGTATGCGCGGCAGCGTCAGCTCGGGCGAGAGCAGTATCTCGCTCATGTCGAGGCAGCCCGCGTCCGTCGCGTCTGTTACGGCTGCGCCGTCTGTGTCGCTCACGTTTGCATCGTCCGCGCTTGCATCGACTGTGGTTGCGCTGTTCATGCCTGCACCGTCCGCAGCTGCATTGACCGTGTTCACGCAGTTAATTACTGCGCCGTCTGCAACGGTCGTGTCGCATGCGCCCGCAAGCGCCGCGATATCCGATATGAACAGCGGGGTAAGCGAATTCGTCACGCCGAATCTGAAATCTCCGATGAGCTCAAAGCCGAGTCCTCGCACGAGCGGCAGCTGCCCGATGCCCTGTACAAGACAGCTCCTGCAGCCGAGCTTGCGGGCGCGCACAAGTTCCGCACGTACGGCGGCGCGCTCGCTGTCGTGCACCGCAGCCGGCAGTATGACCGTATCCGCCCGCTCGCGTCCGACCGCATCTGATGCGAGATATCGGTCGAGCGGGAGCGCTGCGGAATCGAAATATTCGCGGGCAAGCGCGGTTATCTGCTCGGGCGAGGAAAAACGCGCTGTGCGGCGTGGCTGTGCGGCAGAGCCGTCATGTGCGTGTCCCGCGCTCATTCGGTCGGAGAGGCGTTCCGCCGCTTCGCTCAGCTGTCGCTCAAGCACTTCATGCAGCGGCAGCGTGCGGCGCTGCGCAGGTATTATCACCCGCCGTCCGCCGTCACCGACCTGCCCGATGTTTCCGATATTATCGGCATCTCCGACATTTTCGACGCTGCCGATGTTACCGACATTGCCGCCGTTTCCGGCGTTTCCGACGCTGCCGACATTTGCGCCGTTTTTTGCGCCGTACCGCAGCTGTGCCGTAGCCGCCTTATCGCTCTCGCTGCGGATGCCGAGCATGCCGTCGTCTAACCCGTCGACATAGTAACCGTCGGTAAAGCCGCTGCGTGAAAAAGCGTCGCGCAGCTCGCACAGCTCGTCCGATGTCGCGTTCCTGCGCTCGTCGAGTAGGCTGCGGTATATCGAGGTCACCGTGCGTATATAGGTCGGGGACTTCATCCGCCCCTCTATCTTGAGCGAGGCGATACCCGCGCGTATCAGCTCGGTCACGTGCCCGCCGAGGCAGAGGTCGCGCAGGCTCAGTGGGTATCCGCCGTTGTACGGCAGACGGCAGGGCTGTGCGCACTCGCCGCGGTTTCCGCTTCTGCCGCCGACAAGCGAGCTGAACAGGCACTGTCCCGAGCGGCAGACGCAGAGCGCGCCGTGAACGAACACCTCTACCTCAACGCCCGATTCGCTGCACATCGTGTATATATCGCCGAGCGAGAGCTCGCGCGCAGGCACGACGCGGGAAAAGCCGTACTCACCGAGCAGCCGCGCAGCTCCCGTCTCGTGTACCGCCATCTGTGTGCTTGCGTGCAGCTCCATGTCGGGAAGCGCCGCGTGCAGCAGTCGGCAGAGCCCGGGGTCGGCGACTATCAGTGCGTCAACGCCGCACTCCTGAAGAAATGCGGCATAACGCGCCGTCTCCTCGAGCTCGCGGTCGTAGAGCAGCGTGTTGAGCGTAACGTACACACGAACGCCGTGCTTGTGACAGTATTTCACCGCACGTCGCATAGCCTCGTCGTCGAAATTGTGCGCGTTCATGCGCGCGTTATGCATACGTCCGCCGAGATATACCGCATCCGCGCCGCTCTGCACCGCGACATGCATTATCTCCTCCGAGCCGCACGGAACAAGCAGCTCCGGCAGCGGAAGCCCGCCCTCGAGCGGCGGAAGCGCCTCAAGCGCGGCGATATATGCCGCCGACGGGTGCGACGGCGCCATGGGGGATACGCGACCGCTCACAAAATCACTGCGTCCGCCGCGGGCATTCCCTACCCCGCCCGAACCGGACTTACCGCCGCGGCGCGACGCTCCGTATGTGTTTTCCCTGCGCGCACTTTTTTCACGCACATTCTTTTCACGCACACTCTTTTCGCGCGCATCTTTTCCGCGTGCAGCGAAGGTCTTTACACCCTCTCTGCGAGCACCGATGCGGCTCTGTCTGCGAGCCATCAGAGCGCGGCTTTTCCGTCGGAGCCTTCAGCCGACGCAGCGGCGGACTTTGCAGCGGATTTTGCCGCAGCCCCCGTCGCAGACTTCTCTGCGGGCTTTTCCGCAGACTTTTCTGCGGTTGCGCCGACAGCCGCCTCGTCAAGCGCAGCGGTCTCCTCTGCGAGAGTGGGGGTGTCTTCCGCTGCCTGCTCATGCGCGGGCATGCCGAGCATTGCGCGCAGCGACGCATTCTCCGCCTCGAGCTTCTCTATCGTCTCCTGCATATGCTGAAAACGCAGCGAGTTCTTTATCTTGTCGTCGAAATAGTCGATGGCACAGAAAAGTATCGCCTCCGTCTTGCTGCAGCGCTTATTTCCCGATACCATTTCCTCGATGCGTTGATCGAGCAGACGGACAAGTCCGTTCACATACTCCTCCTGCTCGTCGGATATGATGTTGAAGGTCATTCCCGCGACCGTAACCGTGTACTTCTGCTTCATATTTTTCCTTTCCGCATCCGCGCGATTTATGCTTGCAATCGACGCTGGAATGCTGTATAATATCACTTGTTAACTTCCAAACGGAATCGTTCTTCTTATTATATTATATTTTACGACGAATTAAAATACCTTTTTGTAAAAAAGTCGCCGTGCGGCGCTCATTTTACAAAAAAAGATAGGATATGCAGATGAAAAGCAGTATTAAAAGAATCGTAGTCAAGATAGGCTCCTCCTCGCTCTCGCATGAGAACGGGCATCTCAACCTGCGCAGCATCGACCGTGTCGCGCGCGTGCTCTCCGACCTTTCGGGCGCGGGGATGGATGTTATTCTCGTGTCGTCGGGCGCGGTCTCCGCAGGGCGCGCAAAGCTCGGCTTTACCCACAAGCCCGATACCATTGAGGAAAAGCAGGCGCTCGCCGCCGTCGGTCAGGCGGAGCTGATGCAGATATACGAGCGCTTTTTTTCCGATTACGGCAGAAGCGTTGCGCAGATACTCATCACCCGCAGCACCGTCGACAATGAGACAAGCAAGCACAACGCTCAAAACACTGTGAACAAGCTGCTCTCGCTCGGCTGCGTGCCCATCGTCAACGAAAACGATACCGTTTCGTTCGAGGAGATAGAGTTCGGCGATAACGATACGCTCGCCGCATATGTCGCCGTGCTCGCCGATGCCGACATGCTGATAAACCTCAGTGATATCGACGGTCTCTACGATGCCGACCCGCATCATAACCCCGATGCAAAGCTCATAGCAAACGTGCCCGAGATAACCGATGCGGTCCGCAACTGCGCGGGCGGTTCAGGGTCGGAGCTCGGCACGGGCGGGGTGGTAACAAAGCTGCACGCGGCGGAAATTGCGCTCGCTCACGGGATACCTATGGTTCTGACGGGGGGGACGCACCCGGAGTACATATATGACATAATCGAAGGCAAGCCCGTCGGCACCTTTTTCGGCGGGTCTGAAAAAGCGCAGACCGAAAAAGCGCTCGACGGGGCTGAAAAAGCGCAGACCGAAAAAGCGGATAAAAGCAATTATTAGGCTTTTATCCGGCACAAATACAGGGAAAACTGATGAAATCCTATCGGATTTCTCCGATGGAATGATATCCGCTTTTTCTACCGCCGAAAACCGTCTCTGCCGTACAATCGTACGGCGACGAGGCGGTTTTCGACGCTTCTGCATCTTTTTTATCTCCCGCCGATTCGGGAAGGCTAAGCCCGATTTCGCCCCGCGACGTACAATTGTACGCCTTGCGGGACGAAATCGAACACTCCAAACGATTTTATCTCTCCCCGACGGAGCAGAGATCACACGGACCGAATTCGCAAAAGTGATTTTGTATAAATGTAGTTTGGGCTCGTGTAGGGTTATAAGAATACCGAAGTTGCGCAGGGCGAAAACAAGTACCCATCTAAACGTTAGTATTTAAAGGGACCGTTGAAAGCTTGTCTTTCAACGGTCCCTTTGCAGGTTAGATGTCCTATGTTATCGTTTTAACGTCCCGTCAATCCATCAGTCGGAACACCGCGTCGGCGGAGAGCTGCGGGCGGCACTCGGCGATATAGCGCTCCTCGAGCGGTATCCAGCGCTGCGCAAAGGTGCGGGCGCGCTCCGCGCCGTTACGCCGCAATATGCGCTCCGACTGCTCGCCGCTCTCGATATCGACGAAAAAGCAGCGGTCGTAAAAACTCCTGAGCTCCGGGCGGCAGCAATATGCCCCCTCAATGATCGTTATGCCGTTCGGGTCGACCGTATACGGCTCGGGCTGCTCGCCGTGACAGCGGTACGGTCGGTAGACAAAGCTCTCGCCGCGCGAGAGCGGCAGCAGCACCTCGGAGAGCAGCCGCTCGTAGTCCATATTTCCGCCTGCCTCCGCCATCCGCTGCGGGGTGCGCTGCTCCGGGCGGAGAAAAAAGTCGTCCGCGTGCAGCACGCGGCAGGGGATGCCGCGCTCGCGCAGCAGCGTCTCCGCGGCGCGCGCCAGCATCGTCTTTCCGCCCGCGCATCTGCCGTCTATCGCAATTACCGCCCTGCCGTGCTCCGTGCCCGACGGGTCGACCGACCCGCAGACGAGCTCTGCAGCCTCGGCGGTAATCAATGTGCTGATTTTTGCCGTCATTCCTTGCTTTCCTTTTCAGAAATGTATATGTATATATTGCCGCCCCGTGCTGTGCAGATGCCTTCGGCGCGGATGTTTGCCGTACGGTAAAGCGGTCTTACCCCCTTAACGCCGCAGACGTATTACCGCTCCGCGTCACAGCCGCACTGCCTTTCGTGCCGCAGCCGCCTTATCCCTCCGATTTGCGTACGGGCGTGAGGCGTTTTTTCATATATACCACGCCGATCGACCTGCCGAGCTTGAACGCAACGTTATCGAGCTCGCCCGCGAGCGAAAAGCCGCGGCGGCGATGAAACGCGACCGACGGGGCATTATCACTCGTTATCAGCGAGACAATACTCTCTATCCCACAGTCACCCGCCGCCCGCTCGATATGCTCGCAGAGCAGACTGCCTATATGCTCGTGACGGCGGTCGGGGTCGACGTAGATAGAAAGAACCGCCGTTGCGCGGTATGCACTGCGCACGTTGAAAACGTCGAGATATGCGTACCCGACCGCGCTGCCCGATTCGTCATGCGCGACAAGAAACGGGTAACGCGCCATAATGCGCTCCGCCCGTGCCGCGAGCTCGGATTCGGGGATCGGAGCCTCCTCAAGCGTGAAGCAGGTATTTATTACGTAATGGTTGTAGATTTCGGTGCAGCGCTTTATATCTGCACTGCAAAGCGGCGAAACGGTAATCATAGCTTTCTCCCTCAACGTTTATTATACTAATATTATAATACCGACGGGAGCGAAATGCAACAGCTTTATGCGCAGACGGGTATTTTTGCGCTTCGGGTGATGTCGCGGGTGCTGCTGCAGGTATGCGCGGTGCGGAAATGCCGGCGCAAACACAGGAGTCGGTACCGTAATGCACGGTCGTATGTTAAAAAAATGTTAAAACGCACATTTGCGCGCTCAAAAATCACACAAGGCTGTGAAATTATACGGGAAACATATTGACATTACCACACCGCGGTGATATAATAACATGTGAGATGTTATTTTTAACATAGGCGTCTATCAGAATGCGCACAGAATGTGTTTTGAGGCGCGGTGACGGTCGGAGCGTGTTTTGCGATGCGCCGACGCCGACGGCAAACGTGCTCTGCGGCTTGCAGCGGCGAACATGCTCAACGGTGCCGAGGCGTGCGGTTACCGATGTTTGATGCTTTTTTCATTCTTTATTTTTCACTGCGAAAGGACGGAATTTTATGAACTCAACCCGAAGGGAACAGATACGCGATCTGCTGTGCAACAAGCCTTTTATATCATTTGATGAGCTGCACGAGATGTTCCCCGGAGTGTCAAACATGACGCTACGGCGCGATATCGAATATTTTGAAGAGCAGGGCGAGGCGATAAAGGTCCGCGGCGGTGCGAGATCGATGAAGTTTATAACGACCTGCATGGAGGGAAAATTCTCGCTGAGGATGAACGAGAACACCCCTGCAAAGCAGAAGATAGCGTCGGTCGCGCTGAGCATGATAGAGACCGAGCGCTCGGTATTTCTCGATTCCGGAACAACGGTATTCCAACTCGCGGCGATGATGCCCGACGAGCGGCTCATCGTAACGACAACGGGACCGAACATCGCGCTCGAGCTGATAAAGAAAAAACTGCCGATAGTCAATCTCGTAGGCGGCATGCTCAACCGCGACAGCATTTCGGTATCGGGCAACAACGCAACGAAATTCCTCGCTGACATCAATATCGACGTAGCCTTCATAGTGCCGTCGGGCGTATCGGCGGAGACGGGGCTTACATGCGGCAACTATGCCGAGTGTGAGTTCAAGCGCCTTGTTATCGAGAAGGCGCGGCGCACCGTCATTCTTGCGGACAGCTCTAAATTCGGAAGAACGCTGCCCTACACCTTTGCCGATTTCGGCATGGTCGACACCTTCATAACCGACCGCGCGGTATCGAGCGATATCACGGAGGCGGCAAAGCGCGCGGGAGCGCAGATAATTGCTGCGGATTTAATTTAATACCCATGCGCATGATATGAGCATAATATCGTGCTCGTAAAATAAGCATAACATAATGTAAAAAAATATACGGAGGACACAAAACAATGGCAACACTCGTTATCATGCCCCGTCAGGGGCAGAGCGTAGAAAGCTGCGTCATCACCGAATGGAAGAAGAAAAAAGGTGATGCCGTAGCGGTAAAGGACATTCTTTTCTCCTACGAGACGGACAAATCCTCTTTTGATGAGGAGGCAGCCGTCGCGGGAACGCTGCTCGAGACCTTTGCGGAGGACGGAGACGACGTTCCGTGTCTCAACCCCGTCTGCATTATCGGCGAGCCCGGCGAGGACATCTCGGCGCTCATCGCCGAGGCAAAGAAACAGATAGGCGGCGATGAGCCCGCTCCCGAGACAAAGCCCGAGGCGAAAGCTGCAGCGATACCCGTTGCGGCACCGGCTCTGACGGCAGCGCCCGCTGCAGCACCCGCTGCGACCGAGGCAGACGGCTTTATCCGAATCTCGCCCAGAGCGCGGCATCTCGCAGAGCGCACGGGCGCGGACATTTCAAAGGCTGAGCCGACGGGTCCGATGGGCAGAATAATCGAGCGCGACATCAACGCCCTGCTCGACCGCGGCATATACGTCGGCGCGAGCGCGGCGGAGAAACCGACGGCGGCGGCAGCAGCGGCTGCATCGCCCGAGGTCGAATACGAGGACGTAAAGCTGCCTAACATCCGCAAGGTCATTGCAAAGAGCATGCACGCATCGCTCTCGAGCATGGCACAGCTTACGCTCAACGCCTCCTTCGACGCGACAAAGATAATGTCGCTCCGCGCAGCCTTCAAGGCTAAGGGTGAGGCGCTCGGCATGAACAACGTCACACTCAACGACATGGTGCTCTATGCGGCAGCAAAGACCCTGCGCGGTCACCGCGACCTCAACGCGAACTACCTTGACGACAAGGACATTATGCGTTACTTCACGCATGTAAATCTCGGCGTAGCCGTTGACACGCCGCGCGGGCTGCTCGTTCCCACCGTATTTGCGGCTGATACACTCTCGCTCAACGAGCTCTCGGCTCAGACAAAGACGCTCATCTCGGAGGCAAAGGCGGGTACGATATCGCCCGACAAGCTCCGCGGAGGCTCGTTCACGGTAACGAATCTCGGCTCGATGGGCATCGAGAGCTTCACCCCCGTTGTCAACCCGCCGCAGACGGGCATACTCGGCGTAGGAACTATCACGCGCAGAGTAAAGACGGTCGACGGTCAGGATGTTTTCTACGACGCTATGGGGCTGTCGCTCACCTTCGACCACCGTGCGCTCGACGGCGCACCTGCAGCGAGATTCCTGCGTGAGCTCTGCCTCGGACTCGAGAACTTCGGTCTGCTGATGGCAAAGTGAGAAAGGACGGCACTGTATGTACGATCTGATAATTCTCGGCGGAGGCCCCGCCGGCTATAATGCGGCGGAGCGCGCCGCACACGGGGGACTCAAGACCCTCGTTATCGAAAAGAGAGCGCTCGGCGGTGTCTGCCTGAACGAGGGCTGCATACCGACAAAGACCCTGCTCTATTCGGCTAAGATATTCGATTACTCCAAGCACTGCGCCGAGTACGGCGTAAAGCTCGGCGACGCTTCGATAGACCACAGCTACGTTATCGAGCGCAAGAACAAGGTAGTCAAGATGCTCGTAGGCGGTATCGGCTCGACGCTCAAGCGCGCGGGCATAGATGTCGTCACCGAGGCGGGCGAGATACTGCGCCGCGACGCGGAGGGCTTTGTCGTCCGCGCGGGCGACGGCGAGTATGTAGGTCGTCAGCTGCTCATCTGCACGGGCTCTGCCGCGTCGGTTCCGCCCATCCCCGGGCTGCGCGAGTCGGTCGAGAGCGGCTTCGGACTCACCAATCACGAGATTCTTGATATGAAGGAGGTCCCGGGCAGACTCGTCGTTATCGGCGGCGGAGTTATCGGTCTCGAGATGGCTTCCTACTTCAACAGCATCGGCAGTCATGTGACGGTCATTGAAATGCTCGACCATATCGGCGGGCCTACCGACCTCGAGATATCCTCGATGCTGCGGAAGGAATACACGGCACGCGGCGTTGAGTTCCTGCTTGGCGCAAAGGTCACGTCGGTCGGCACCGACTGCGTGAACTACGAGCTTGACGAAAAGCAGCTCAGCGCACCCGCAGACAAGGTGCTCATCTCCATCGGACGGCGCGCAATGACGGCGGGCATAGGTCTTGAGAACATCGGCGTGCTCACCGAGCGCGGCGCGATAGTGACGAATGACCGCGGTCAGACGAATGTTGCGGGCGTTTGGGCGGCAGGCGACGTAAACGGTCGCTCGATGCTTGCGCACACCGCATACCGCGAGGGCGAGGTCTGCATCAACAATATTCTCGGCATCCGCGACAGCGTAAACTACGCGGCTATCCCGTCGGTCATATATACAAACCCCGAGGTCGCTGCGGTCGGTGAGACAGAGGAGAGCGCAAAGGCGAAGGGCCTGGACGTTATCGTCAAGACCGTAACGCTCAAGCTCAGCGGCAGATACATCGCGGAGAACGAGGGCGGAAACGGCGTTATCAAGCTGATAATCGGGCGCGAGCACAAGGACATTCTCGGTGTCCACATGATAGGCACATACGCCTCCGAGATAATCTACGGCTGCGCGATGATGGTCGACAGACACATGCGCGTCGGCGATGTTCAGCGTACGGTATTCCCGCATCCCACCGTCGGTGAGGTGCTGCGCGAGGCGATGTTCGGCATATGACGGCATCACGGGCGCGGCGGCATCGCGGCTGCTCCCGACAAATATCAGAACCCAAGCCGCTGAGGCGGAAATGAATATAAAAACAATTCTTGAATAATAAAGGAGATAAGTTATGCCCAAGTCACAGTTCGTTGACCCCAAAAAGGCTTTTACCCCCGGCTATATCCACTTCGAGGACATCCCGGTATGCCAGTACAAAAAGACGCTCGCAGAGGAAAAGAAGCTCTATAAAAAGGACGATTTCCTCCGCATCTACCGCGATATGCGCATCATCCGCGAGTTCGAGACGATGCTCAACGAGATAAAGACCAAGAGTGAATACAACGGCGTTGCATACAACAACCCCGGACCCGCTCACCTCTCCATCGGTCAGGAGGCTTCCGCCGTCGGTGAGGCTTACTCGCTCGATATAAACGACCTGACCTTCGGCTCTCACCGCAGCCACGGCGAGATTCTTGCAAAGGGTCTGTCGTCGATAAACAAGCTCGAGGACGGCGAGCTGTACGACATAATGAAGGAATTTCTCGGCGGAACGGTGCTCAGTGTCGTTGAGAAGCACATGAACGCGGGCGGAAACATCAAGGAGCTTGCGATAAACTTCCTGCTCTACGGCGCACTTGCCGAGGTATTTGCAAGAACGACCGGCTTTAACCGCGGTCTCGGCGGCTCGATGCACGCATTCTTCATCCCCTTCGGCATCATGCCCAACAACGCTATTGTCGGCGGCGGCGCGCCCATCGCGCTCGGCGCGGCACTCTATAAGCGCAGCAACCGAAAGAAGGGCATCGTTGTCGCAAACTGCGGCGACGGCGCATGCGGCAGAGGACCTGTTCTCGAGTCGTTCAACTTTGCCTCCATGGACCAGATAACACAGCTCTGGGACGGCGGCAAGGGCGAGGGCATGCCTATCCTCTTCAATGTATTCAATAACCATTACGGCATGGGCGGACAGACCCGCGGCGAGACGATGGGCTACGACATGGCAGCCCGCCTCGGTGCAGGCTTTAACCCGACCATGATGCATGCAGAGCGCGTAAACGGCTATGACCCGCTCGCGGTTATCGACGCAGTAACGAGAAAGAAGGAGCTGCTTGTAAACGGTAAGGGTCCGGCACTGCTCGACGTCGTCACCTACCGCGTTTCGGGACACTCCCCGTCCGACAGCTCGACCTACCGTACGCCCGAGGAGATCGAGGCATGGAAGGCTGCAGATCCTATCCTTGCATTCAAGGAAAAGCTCATCAAGGGCAAGATTGCAACCGAGAGCGAGATAGGCGCTGTCGACAGCTCGATAATCGACCGCATGACCGAGGTCATCAAGCTCGCCATAAACGACGACATCTCGCCGCGCATGGACCTTGACAAGACCCCCGACGCTATCTCCTCCATCATGTTCTCGAATCAGAAGGTTCACTCGATGGATCCGACCCGCACCGCGGAGATGACCAAGCCGAGAGAGGAATGCGACCGTCTGAAGGAGATGGCTACCAAGGTACGCACCGCAAAGGATGCAAACGGCAAGCCCGTTCCGAAGATGAAGGTCTACAACATCCGCGACGGTCTCTGTGAGCCGATAATCAACAAGTTCTACGACGACCCGACGCTCATCGCATACGGTGAGGATAACCGCGACTGGGGCGGCGCGTTCGGTGTCTACAAGAAGATAACCGACTCCATCCCCTATCACCGCTTCTTCAACTCGCCCATCTCCGAGTCCGCAATTGTCGGTTCGGCAGTCGGCTACGCAATGTGCGGCGGCAGAGTTATCGTCGAGCTGATGTATGCCGACTTTATCGGCTGCGCGGGCGACGAGATATTCAACCAGATGGCTAAGTGGCAGGCAATGAGCGCGGGCATTCTCAAGATGCCTATCATCCTCCGCGTGTCCGTCGGAAGCAAATACGGCGCACAGCACTCTCAGGATTGGACGGCGCTGACCGCCCACATCCCGGGACTCAAGGTCGTGTTCCCGTCCACGCCCTACGACGCAAAGGGACTCATGTCCGCAGCGCTTGAGGGCACCGACCCCGTTATCTTCTTCGAGTCGCAGAGAATCTACGACAAGGGCGAGGAGTTCCACGAGGGCGGCGTTCCGACCGAGTATTACGAGGTCGAAATGGGCGACCCGGATATCAAGCGCGAGGGTAAGGATGTCACTATCCTGACCATCGGTGCGGTGCTCTACCGTGCTCTCGAGGCAGCTAAGACGCTCGAGGAAAAGTACGGCATCTCCGCCGAGATCATCGACTCCCGCTCCATCGTTCCGTTCGACTACACAAAGGTCATCGAGTCGGTCAAAAAGACGGGCAAGATAATCATCGTCGGCGACGCTTGCGAGAGAGGCTCGGTAATGAAGGATATGGCGGCGAACATCAACGAGTTTGCCTTCGATTATCTCGATGCACCCGCCGTTGCATACGGCTCGCGCAACTGGATAACCCCCGCCTTCGAGCTCGAGAAGTACTTCTTCCCGCAGGCTGACGGCATCATTGACTGCATCCATGAAAAGCTCATGCCCATACCGGGACATGTTCCGACGCATTCGTTCAGCGATGTGGAGAAGATGAACCGCTCTAAGCTCGGTCTCTGATCGGATAACCGACACGATACGACCGATATCGCACAAATAAGATAATTAAACAGTCCCGCTCGCAGCCACGGCAGAACGCGGCTCGGGCGGGATGCTTTTTACAGGAAAGAAATATTATGATAAGCTATCGCACAGACGTAACCGACCCGTATTTCAACCTCGCCATGGAGGAATATCTCATCGACACGGCGGGGGATGAGGAGCTTTTTATCCTCTGGAGAAACGAGCCGTCGGTCATTATAGGTCGGAATCAGAACGCATTTTCCGAGCTTGACGTGTCGTTCGCACGCGAGCACGGTATAAAGGTGGTGCGCAGACTCACGGGCGGCGGCGCGGTCTTTCACGACCTCGGAAACATAAACTATACCTTCATCAGCCCCGATGTCGATGGCGGCTCGCTCAATTTTACCCGCTTCTGCGAGCCCATCGTCCGCGCGCTGCGCGCGCTCGGGCTCGATGCGTCGCTCTCGGGCCGAAACGATATTCTCGCGGAGGGACGCAAGGTCTCGGGCACCGCGCAGTGCGTCCGCAGCGGACACGTTATGCATCACGGAACGCTGCTGTGGGATGCCGATTTCAGCGCTATGGAGGGCGTGCTGCGCCCCGACACCGAAAAGCTCTCCGCAAAGGGGATAAAGAGCGTCCGCAGCAGAGTAGGCAACATCCGCTCGCTGCTTGCGGAGCTCGGAGACGAGCGGCAGCGCGATGTGCCCGTGCCGGATTCGGTGCTCGGACTCGGGGAGTATCTGTACTCGTCCTTCCCGAATGCCCCCGTGCCGCTCTCGGCGCAGCAGCTTGAAGAGATAGGCGCGCTCGCCGACGCAAAATACCGCACATGGGCATGGAACTTCGGCAGTTCAAAGCAGTATGCCGCAGAGCGCCGCCGCCGTTTTCCGTTCGGCTCGGTATGCATACGCTATACGCTCTCGGGCGGAATCATCGAGGAAATCGACATAAGCGGCGACTTTTTCGGCGCAGGTTCGGCGCAGCAGCTCTGCTCTGACCTTGTCGGAACGCGCTGCGAGCGCGACGCGCTGCTGACGGCGCTCGACGGCAGAACGGGAGAATTCATCCTCGGCGCAACCGATGAGGATATCGCAGACCTGCTCGGGTGAACAACGCACATTGTGCGCGTAGCATACACTCGGCGGCTGCATTCAATTTGCATTGTCACCGCATTTCGGTCTGCGCTTTTTCAGCCGACCCGCATCGGGGAGAGATAAAAAAGATGCAGAAGCATCGAAAACCGTCTCGTCGCCGTACAAGCGTACGGCAGAGACGGTTTTCGGCAGTAGAAAAAGCGGATATTCATTCCCCGGGAGAAATCCGATAGGATTTCATCAGCTTCCCTTTTTTGTGCCGAATAAAAGCCCGATAATTGCTTTTATCCGCTTTTTCGGTCTGCGCTTTCTCAGCCGACCCGCATCGGGGAGAGATAAAAAAGATGCAGAAGCGTCGAAAACCGCCTCGTCGCCGTACAAACGTACGGCAGAGACGGTTTTCGGCGGTAGAAAAGGCGGATAATCATTCCCTTCGGAGAAATCCGATAGGATTTCATCTGCTTTCCTTGTATTTGTGCCGAATAAAAGCCCAATAATTGCTTTTATCCGCTTTTTCGGTCTGCGCTTTTTTAGCCTTCCCGAGAGCTTTTTCGGTTCGGACGATTTTAGCCGACCGGGATTACATCAGGCTGCGATAAAGTTCCTTGATATCCTCAACGGATGTGTCGCGCGGGTTGCCGGGACGGCATGCATCTGCATATGCAGACTCTGCAAGAGCCTGAATGTCCTCTTCCTTAACAATACCCTTAAGAGTCGAAACGATACCGACATCCTCGGAGAGCTGACGTACAGCGTCAACTGCTGCCTTGCGGTACTCCTCCTGAGTCATCTTGTCGACACCCTCAACGCCCATCGCGATAGCGATATCGCGGTACTTTGTGCCGGTGTACTCAGCGTTGTAAGCCATAACGGTAGGAAGCAGAACTGCGCAAGCCTTGCCGTGCGGCATATCGTAGTATGCGGAAAGCGTGTGAGCCATCGAGTGGTCAACACCGAGTCCGACGTTCGAGAAGCCCATGCCGGCTACATACTGACCGAGAGCCATACCCTCTCTTCCCTCGGGCGTGTTCTTAACAGCGCCGCGGAGCGAACGAGCGATGATCTCGATAGCCTTGATATGGAACATGTCGGAGAGCTCCCATGCACCCTTGGTGATGTAACCCTCGATAGCATGAGTAAGCGCATCCATACCGGTTGCTGCGGTAAGACCTGTCGGCATAGTGCTCATCATCTCGGGGTCAACGACTGCAACAACGGGGATGTCGTGAGTATCAACGCAAACGAACTTGCGCTTCTTCTCAACATCGGTAATAACGTAGTTGATGGTAACCTCTGCTGCGGTTCCTGCGGTGGTAGGAACTGCGATGATCGGTACGCATGGATTCTTGGTAGGAGCTACGCCCTCGAGCGAACGAATGTCAGCGAACTCGGGGTTAGCGATAACGATACCGATAGCCTTGGAGGTATCCATGGACGAACCGCCGCCGATAGCAACGATGCACTCTGCGCCGGAAGCCTTGAACTCTTCAACGCCGTGCTTTACGTTCTCGATGGTCGGGTTGGGCTTAATATCGGAATAGAGAGTATATTCAATGCCTGCTGCCTCAAGAAGATCGGTAACCTTCTTGGATACGCCGAACTTGACGAGATCGGGGTCGGACGCGACAAAAGCCTTCTTAAAGCCGCGATTCTTGATCTCCTCAGGTACAGCCTTGATAGCACCTGCGCCGTGGTAAGACGTTTCGTTGAGCGTAAACTTGTACATTTTATACACCAAACCTTTCTTTCTTCGCTCTGTCCGTGTAGGATCAGAACACCTTGCCTGCAACTCGGAGAACGTCGGCATAGCCAATCGTCCCCGCAAAGTGCAATTATATTATAGCCAACATGTCGCAAAATGTCTTTAACATATTGTTAACTCAAGGTTACCATATATTTAATAAGTAAGCAAATGCACACCAAACCGCACCCGCGGAAACTTTATTCGTAAAATACCGCAATTTGTCTTTACAAACCCCGCCCGATGTGGTATAATACATTTATATCAATTTCTGCCCGTAGCTCAGCTGGATAGAGTACCGGATTCCGATTCCGATGGTCGCAGGTTCGAATCCTGTCGGGCAGGCCAGACCTGTGCGACGAAAAAGCACAAATGCCGAAAGTCCTTGATTTATCAGGGACTTTTTGCTTTTCCGGGGCAAATTTTAAAATGTAATTTCAGGGCACAAAACCCTATAGAATGTTCGACTAAAAGGACTTGAACCGGGGAAGCATATATTTCTCGAAATCAGACCTCATTTTTTATATGAGAGTTTACTGTGTGATTAACGCCTAAAATAGCAAAATTAAATCAACTGATGAAATCGAACATCAAATCATCTTCCAACCCTGCATTTCAATTCGAATAGTATAAACGCCCGAAATAGCAAAAAAGAATATCAATTCTCACCTATAAATGCTGTGTTTTGTGCATAATAAAACGTATACTCCCTACAAGGTGATAAGTAAGCAACAAAGGACTGCGTCCTTCAAATAAAAGAATAGAAAGAATACCTCATTGTTATCTATCCTCGCAATGGTCAGATTACATCAGTATAATCATAACATATGCTTCTGAAACTCCTGTAATAATTGTTCTTTTTTTTGCTTCAAAAACAGTTTTTCTTCCATCGAGAAAGTATTGTGTTCAATATCAGTATTTGCTATTATTTTGTAGTCTGTATCATTAACATCTTTCCAATCCCTATCTACATAATAGCAATACAAAAGTGGAAAATCCAATATGCGAAACCTTAAAGCTTTATAATTCGATTTTTGGAATCGTTTTAATCTTGCCTCGCGTGATTTAAACCAAGGAGCTTTTTCCGTATCCCGATACTCATGCGGATTGGCTTGCACATCGCCAAAATAAGCAAGCGTCCAAGATCGATTTATTAAATCGCTTTCCGAGCCAGGCTCTAGCGTCTTTGCATAATCCAGCGCAATATAAGTCGGTCCAGTTAGTGTAGCTGCATATGCAATATCTAAAAGGATGTAAGGATCCTTGTTATTAGTATTAACATCTTCCAAAAACTGCGGAA
The DNA here is from genome assembly GCA_900546695.1 of uncultured Eubacteriales bacterium. Lineage (GTDB taxonomy): Bacteria > Bacillota > Clostridia > Oscillospirales > CAG-272 > UMGS911. The sequence goes on from URDX01000025.1 coordinate 25,739, forward strand.
TAACTCCAGTTGGATCCGGTATTCTTGTCACCAAATAAATTATTTCGTTCTTTAAGGTAAACTTATCATCTTCATCCATCTTCGAGATAAGATTATGAGCTTTTTCAGATAGTATAAAAGATTCAGAATTATCAATCTGAGAGAATACATTTATCAGATTTTGCTGAATATTTATAATCTCCGATTTATTGCTTCCGCTTATTGCACTTCGCACAAAATCCGTGACATCGTTTCTCAAAGGAATCTTGAGAGCTTCAATTAAACATATATACCTACTAGTACAAAAAATCAGTTTTGGTCTAAATATTTTCTGATTTTATTCAATACTTTGCTTTTTCTGTAGTGCAATGCAGTTTTGGATACACCGATTTCATTGGCATATTCTCTTTCCGTACAAACCGTATCGTTTAAATACAAAGCGTTTATTACAATTCTTTCTTCGACCGTTAGATAGGATAAAGCCTTTTTCAAAGTCAAAGACTCGATCAGGCTATCTTCAAACAATGAATCGGGATCTGCCAACATATCATACAAAGAAACACCCTCACCGTTTTCGTCCGTTATTTCATAATCTAAAGAAACGAGGTCATACCAAAGACCTTGCTCCCTCAATTCCTGTTCTTCAATTTTCTTGCGAAGTCTCTCTATGCGTTTCCTTTCTGATACAAGGAACTGTTCATAAGTACACTCAAAATAGAAGTACACATCATTCTTTTCGGCAGGCGGTACACACGCAAAGTATCTCTTGGGTTCGATTTGTCCTGTGCGTATTTTTATTCCCAATTCGCAAAACTCTTTAGCGGTAAGTTCCTCCCACTCCTGTGTTCCGTCGGTTGCTTTCTTTCCATCTTTCCATGCAAAATATTGTTTTTTCATCGTCGTGATCTCCTTTGGAATTTTTTAAATAAAGTCAAATATATTTAAAAATTCCGAGATCACGGGTACTTAGCGGTCTGGCATTGCCATTCTGTATAAATCATAAAAGTCCTTTCCCAAGCGGTTGTCGGGAAAGGACTTCAAACATCGTATGAAAAAATTGTGCAATCAAAAATGCACCGCAGAAATCGAAATCACAAATGGGCATTTTACTCCCATAGGATTTCGGCTTCATACGGTGCTTGGTAGTCTAATCTTTCGATTATCTCCGCTTGCGCGATTTAAAGTCGTTATTCGTTATTCAGTTTTTCAAAATATTCTTCGCCGTAGTATTTCAGCTTCAGACGCCAAACATCTTTCTGTCTGCGAAAATATGCAAGATTGATCGGCTGTTCCCGTTTGCATTTGCGACATCGTGCAAGATAATGTCCGCACATATCGGAAAAGACTTTTGTAATTACAAATCCACAATGGGGACACTTAACTTCACGCAACGACAGTCCCTCTGTTTCCGCAGCAGACAAGTTCAATTTTTCCTGCACTTCAAGCGTAAGCGGTGCAAGACTCGGCGGCGTTCTGTATCCGTTCTGCATCATTACGCATCACCTCCGCTCGGCATTGTTTTCAGAAAGTATTCTTGCATATTTCGATACTCCAACAAGCCATACTTTTTCAGTTGTATCAGCATCGTGCTGTATGATACGCCTAACTCTTCCGACATACTTTGCAATGCCGGTTTCATTTTCGGCAAGAACACGCAATCGCCGTATATCGGAATCTTCTTTATACGAAGGAATCTGTAAATGGCAGTAGACAAAACCGTATATGGCATTAAAATCATCGCCGCCATTGCATTTGCCTGACATTCTTCGAGCGATAACCGTTCGTGGAGTTCGGACATGCTGTATTCCCGTTCTGTATCATAAACTCTATTAAAGCAAGTCTCGTTGTGTCCCGGCGTTGCCCGTCCGATCAGCACATGACCGATCTCATGAGCAAGTGTAAAGCGACGGCGGTTTGCTTCACTCGGATTAAGCAACAGCTTTTCCAGCACAATTACATCCTTCGGAAATAAAACTCTTTCCTTTTTCCCATTCCGATATACAGTAATCAATTTTACGCCGTTTGATGTAAAACCTATTTTATCTTTATCTTCCTCTACGATCTGCTCGTACACCACAGGCAGTCTGAGAAAATTTGCCACAGCATCAATGTCGATCTGTTTCGGCGGCGATTTTCCACAACAGGCAGTAACAACTCCTTCTGCAATCTGAGCGATTTCTTTATTTGAAACATAAACCTGCAATTTGATACCTCCTGATCTTTCTCATAAAGCTTTTATGACATGTTCTGCCACTCCTTGAATCATACATTCTTTTACGAGAATGTCTTCCGTTTCCTCGTTCTCGGGATGAAGCCGAATACATTTATGTTTCCTATCGAGATAATAGCGTTTAAGGGTAGTTTCATTACCTACTAAAGCGACAACAATGTCTCCTTCGTTAGCAGTTTTCTGTTTTCGTACAATGTAGCGTTACAATAGATGTGAGACCAAAAGAATAGAAAAAGTGATTGAGTTCTG
>URDX01000026.1 GCA_900546695.1 uncultured Eubacteriales bacterium
CGGCTCGGTCACTCGCGGCTCTGACAGCCCACCGGGCTGTCATTCACTATCGCTCGCTCGGCTGCGGCTTCGCCTTGCCTACCCCTTGCGCGTGTGCAATTTTGCGGTCTTGCGAAGCAAGATTGCCGCTGTTTGCGGCAAAGCAAAATTCCATATTGAACCGCGCGGCGGTTCAATATGGAAGGCAGACGCGCGCAGATTTTTGATATGTATTATTGTCCGATTTTACATCACTCACTGCGACAGTATCATTTTCTCGAGCTCGCGCGCCGCTACGCTGAGCGGCTGCTCCCTGCGCTTTATAAGGACGATATTGCGCTCGGGTATCTTTTCCTCGAGGTCCAGGACATGAACATTTTCCGCACCGCCTATAAACTCCTGCGGGACAAAGCCTATTCCGAGGTCGGCTGCGACCATCGGCAGGATCTGATCGGCGGTGAACGCCTCTATATCGGGGTGATACGACAGTCCGTAGCCGGTAAAGAGTGCCGAATAAAATTCAAAGGACTTCGTATCCGAGCCGAGCGAGATAAGCGGGTATCCGCTCAGCTCCCTGAGCGAGACTCTGCGCCCTATCAGCTCGCCGAAGGCGCTCGGGCAGACCGCGACCTCGCGAATCGGGCGTATAGCCGTCTCGTGCAGCGAGGCGTATCTGTCGGTCGGAGAGGTTACAACGGCGATATCGGCTGTGCCGTCCTTGAGAGCTGCGATAGCCTGCGGGGTGGAGTGATTGCTTATGCGCAGATGCACTCCAGGGTACAGCATCCGAAAGCGCTTGAGCACGGGCAGCAGCAGACAGCGCAGCGCAACCTCGCTCGCAGCGATATAGACCGCACCGTTCTGCAGTGTCTTGCTCTGTCCGAGCTCCGCTTCGCCCGCCTCGATATGCTCGAGCGCGAGCCGTATATGCCCGTACAACCGCTCGCCCTCGGGCGTCAGGCGCATTCCGCGGCTTGTCCGCGAAAAGAGCGCGCAGCCGAGCTCGCCTTCGAGATTTTTAATTGTACGGGTAACGTTCGGCTGACTGCTGAGCAGGACCTTTGCCGCTTTTGAGATATTGCCGTATTTCGCGACGTAATAGAATATGCGGTAGTAATCGTAGCTGATAAACATGCAGACCTCACAGATATTTATTATTGATATGCCGTATATAACTAATATATATTTCCAACATGGGTGTGTCAGCATTATAATATATATGCTTTGTAATGTCAAGGGATAAGGAAAATTGCATCAGATGAAAAGTTTAAAAAAGATCGACTTCAGCAGCGGATTTCAGGGGCAGATGTCCGATAGTTTCCGCGCCGCTGTTTTTATTGTGCTTTCGGGCGGCTTTCAGGATGCGTATACCTACTGGTGCCGCGGCGAGGTTTTTGCAAATGCACAGACGGGCAATATCGTACTGCTCAGCACGGCGCTGTTCCGCGGAGAATGGCAGACGGTGCTCAAATATTTTATCCCCGTGTTCTCGTTCCTCTTCGGCATCGTTGCGGCGGAGATCATACATATCAGGCTCAAGTCTTATGAGCGGCTGCACTGGCGGCAGATAGTGCTTATCGGTGAGATAGCGCTGCTCTTTATCGTCGGATTCCTGCCGCAGAGCGTCGAGCCGCTGGCAAATTCGCTTGTATCGTTCGTCTGTGCGCTGCAGGTGCAGACCTTTCATAAGGTGCGCGGGCATGCATACGCAAGCACGATGTGCATCGGCAATCTGCGCTGCGCGACCGAGTCGGTCTGTGCATACTGCCGCTTGCACGACAAGCGCATTCTGCGTAAGGCTATGACCTATTTCGGCGTAATTCTTATCTTCGCCGTCGGTGCGGGCCTCGGAAGCCTGCTCACCTCGGCGCTCGGCTTCAAGGCTATCTGGATATGCTGCGCGCTGCTGTCGGTCAGCTTCCTGATGATGTTTGTGCCGGAGAAAAAGTAAGCTCTATAATATTCGGCGGATACCGCAGCCGCAGGGAAATGCCCCTCGGCTGCGGTATCTGTGCGCATAAGGGGTATGCCTTAGTACAAAAGGCGTGCTGCGGCATAAATGTCTCAGCACAAAAGGCATACAGCCCGCCTTGTGCGGGTGACATGCCTGATGTTTTTATGTTTGCGGGGGATAATTGTCTGTGCGGGGGATAATTGTCGCGCACCCGCACAGTAGGCGGTTGATCGTTTCGGGCTCCCCGTGCTTGGCCGGCTAAAGCCATAATGCAAAAACAGCCGAGCGGGGGGTGAACCCGTTCGGCTGTGCCGCCGCTGCGGCATATATACTCATGGAGGTGAGATACATATCGTGTCAGGGGCTGCCGTCAGTCGGCTGCCTTGAGCGCTTCGACCATATCGATCTTCTTGTTCTTGCGCGAGATGAGCAAGCCGACAAGCAGCGACATTCCGAGCGTGATGAGTACCGTCTCGATGTACGAGAGCGGCGAGACAGTGAGGCTGAGCTCGTATTCGCTCGCGAGCAGCACAAGCAGCTCACGGAGCAGGAAATATCCCGCGGGCAGACCGATAGCTGTTCCTATCAGGGTCAGCACGAGATTCTGCTGAATAAGCAGCGAGCCTATGCGCCTATCGCGGAAGCCGAGCACCTTGAGCGTAGCCATCTCGCGATAGCGCTCGGTATAGCTCATTGTGCCGAGGTTGTAGAGAACTATAACCCCGAGCAGCACCGCGCCTCCGCAGAGCAGGACTATCATGAGATTCATTATTGCCATAAAGGTGTCAAAGGAGTCGATTATGCTCTGCTTTGACTGAACGGCGGTGATCGCCTCATCGGAGATAATATCGGTCTGCGCGGTATAGATGGTGTTGCAGTGATAATCTATGCCCGCATTTTCCGCCGCCGTGCGGCTCATGACGATGCCCTCAGTCATCGAGCAGATGACTCCGCGAACTCGGACGGTGTAGCTGTCGTCGGTGACGTAAGGCGAGAATTCAAGCTCGTCTCCGACATGCACGTCGTAGTCGCGCTCGATACGCGAGCAGATATAAACGCCGTTGTCGGGCAGCTTTGTCATGTTGTAATCGGTATCCGGGAAGCGGATATAATTCCGGCGGAGGTCGTAGACGGTAAGCGTCGTCGAATCGCCGTCGAGCTGTATGCTGACTGTCGACGCACCGTCGCCCGAATAGAGCTCACGCAGCTCCTCTGCGCGCTCGGGGGTGACGGTCTCGCTGTCGAGACTGATTACCGACTCGTACTGTGCGGCATCGTAGTAGAACACCTGAATGAAGCTTGCCATAGTGTCCTTCATGCCGAGTGCGGCGATGATAAGCACGACGCAGCCCAGCACTCCGAAGAGCGTCATAGCCGTTCTTGCTTTATGGCGCAGGGTGTCGCGGGTGTTCCATTTAAAGCCGAAGCCGAGCTTCTTCCATGCGCGGCAGTTCTCCCATGCGAGCGGCTTGAAGCGCTTAGGCGAATACGGACGCAGTGCATCCGCGGCTGTATCGCCGAGCGCCTGACGGACGGAGAGCCATCCGATGGCGGTTATAAACAGATTGATGACGATGAGTACTATCCAAACAAAGGCGGGGCAGTAGAGCGACCAGTCGATAAAGTCGGTATACGTGCCCATCGAGCCGTTCGGGTTCATGATATACCATGCCACAAGAACGCCGAAGCCGATGCCGAACAGCGTTCCGATAAGTCCGATGGCGGTCGCATACGAGGTGTAGTGCGCCGCTATGCGGCGGTCACGGTAGCCGAGCGCCTTAAAGGTGCCTATCTGCGTCTTTTCCTTTGCCGTTATACGGTTCATGGTGGTGACCATGGTGAGAACGGCGATGGAAAGGAAGAGCACGGGCAGCACGAGTCCCATTGTTTTGCCCTCGTCCGACTCGCCGAGTGCCTGACTGTACGACGGGTTTTCATCCTTCGAGAGCACGAGCAGAGTTTTTCCGAGCGCCTTTTCCGCACGCTCGACGAGCTCGGGCTTATCGAGGTCGGAGATTATGTTCAGCTGGGTATAAAACTCGGTGCCGAGGCAGCGCCCCAGCATTGCGGGTGAGATGTATGCAAAGCCGTGCGTTGTAAAATCGGGCATCAGCTGCGTGTCGTCCGCGACGCAGATGAGGTATTCAGCCGATTTGATGAGTCCGACGACTCTGCCGTCGAGCTTGATATTCTTGTAAACGACGGTCAGCTCATCGCCGATGGATACGTCGTTTGCGGCGGCGTATTTGTCCGAGAGCCAGATGCCGTTTTCGGAGTCCGCGTCGTATTCGTCGCCTTCCGTCAGGGAGAAGAAGGAGACATTCGGGTCGCTCGTGACCGTCACTGCGAGCGTGTCGGAGCTGCCGTCAACGGTAGCGTTGACCGACAGAAAACGCGCTGCGGCGTCGACGCCGTCGACATCCTTTATACTGTCGAGAGCAGCCTCGTCAAAGCCGCTCTCGGAATAGATGCGGTAGTCGGCAAAGTTCGATGCATCAAGCGCCGTGGTAAGGTCGCGCTCAATGGTGTACCACTCCATGTTGAAACCGACGAACATTCCGATGCCGATGATTATCATCAACACCATCGAGATAAACTGGACGCGGTAGACACCTATCGTTCTCCATAGCTTTCGTCCGAGCATACTACCATTCCACCTCGTCTGCGCTCAGCGGATGCTCCTGCTCGGTGCAGCTGCGGATCTTTCCGCTTCTGACCTCGATGACAACGTCCGCCATCTTCGCGATATTCTGGTTGTGCGTGACTATGATTATGGTCTTGCCGTACTTCTTTGCCATTTCAAGCAGCAGCTTCAGCACGGTGACGCCCGTCTCCGAGTCGAGCGCGCCCGTCGGCTCGTCGCAGAGCAGGATCTTTGCGTTTTTTGCGAGCGCACGCGCGATGGAAACACGCTGCTGCTCTCCGCCCGACAGCTCGGACGGGAAATTTTTCATATGGTCCTCGAGCCCGACCGCACGGAGCATGTCGTGCGAGCTGAGCGGATTCTTTGCGATGTCCTTGACAAGCGCGACGTTCTCGAGCACGGTAAGCGTCGGAACGAGATTGTACGACTGAAATACAAATCCGACGGTGGATGCGCGGTAGTCGGCGAGCTCGTCGCGGCTGAGCGCTTCGATGTTCTGTCCGTCGACGATAATTGTGCCGCTCGTCGGACTGTCGAGTCCGCCTATCATGTTGAGCAGTGTACTTTTTCCCGCGCCCGACGGTCCGAGAATAACGACGAATTTGCCCTCGTCTATCTCGAGGTCGACCGAGTCGAGCGCGCGCTGCGCATGCTCACCCTTGGAATATAGCTTGGTGACTCCCTTCATTGTAATGAGCTTCATGGTATCCCTTCTCTCGGATTTTTCGACGCCGCGCGGCATCTGAATTTTAGGGTAATATTTGCATCGGGGCTTTTCTGCTGCTTCGCATGTGCCGCGAACGGTTATTTGACCGCGCAATAAAATTTGACTCTTGCATTGTACGTGCGGTGCGCTTTTGCTGCGGTATGCCGCTTGCATCGGCGCATATCCGCTGCGTTATCGTTTTACCGTTGCGCCGTCGCTGCGTCGCCGTTACTCAATCGCTCGCCGTCGTTACACAATCGCTGCGTCGCTGTCGGTCAATCACTGTGCCGTCACTGCTTTATCGCCGGGTCACAGCGGTATCGTCGGGGCTGTCCGATGCGTTAATTTTAAGCGTAAAAACGCCTGAAAACAATCACACCGCTGCCCGCCGTATGTCGGTTACCCATACGGCGGGCAGCGGCAAACAGGAGAAACCGCCGGATATCGGTTAGCCTACACTAACACATATCCATAAATTATCCCGTCCGTGCGGCGGTGCTCACGGGCGGCGAAAAAGTGGTGCAAAGTCGGTTAGCCTCTGCTAACTTATGATATCACATTATTTCCCCGATTGCAATAGGTTTTTAAAATTTTTTTCGATTTTTTTAGTGAAGGGGTGCGGCATCAAAAAATCCCTATGCGAAGGTAACCACCTTCGCATAGGGGGCTTTGCGGGGCGTTACAATGTTGTCAAATACCTACAAGCCGAAACTGCAGCAACAGCACCGTCGCCGACTGCAGTGGTTATCTGTCTTACCGCCTTTGTGCGGCAGTCGCCTGCAACGAACAGCCCGTCTCCGACGCAGCAGCTCTCGTCGGCGGTGATATATCCGCGCTCATCGAGTGACGCAACGTCCGCAAAGCAATCGTTTTCGGGTTTCAGTCCGACCGCGACAAAGATGCCGTCGAGCGGGAGCACATCGCCGTCGACTGCCGCACAGCTCGGGTATGTCGGCTTGTCTGTTCCGGGGGCGAGACGTATCGCGCGGAGCTCTCCGCCGTCCTCTATCAGCTCTCTGACGACCGTTCCCGTAATTATCTCAACATTCGGTGCGTCGGCGAGTATGCTGCAGAGCGCGCCCTCGCCCGTCAGATTATCGAGGTTCTGTATCACGTAGACCTTTTTGCATATCTCGGAGAGCATTACCGCCTCCTGGAGTGCGGAGTTTCCGCCGCCGATAACGGCGACCGTCATACCGCGATAGAAAGCGCCGTCGCAGACCGCGCAGTAGGAAACGCCCGCGCCCTCGAGCTCATCCTCGCCTGCGAGACCGAGCGTTCTGTGATGCACGCCTGCTGCTATGATAACGCTGCGCGCACGAACGGTGTCGCCTCCCGCGAGCGAGACCGACCATATTCCGCCGTCGCGGTGCAGCGCCGTGACCTCATCTTCGATAAACTCCGCGCCGTGCTCCTTTACCTGTGCGACAAGCCGCTCGGCAAAGTCAAGCCCGCTCATCTGTGCGCTGCCGGGGTAATTCTCTATCTTCGGGGAGTGCGTGACCTGACCGCCCGCGACCTCCTTCTCCGCAATTATAACGCTCCTTTCAGCCCTGCGGCAGTAGAGCGCGGCGGTGAGTCCTGCGGGACCCGCACCGACCGTGAAAACGTCATATATCTTGTCCATGCTCGATAGCTCCTTAGTTTTGTATTTGTCCGTTAAAACGGGGCTGTTAAAAAGCTCGTTTTAACAGCCCCTCGGTTTGTTGATTGCATTCCGATCCGTGTCTTTTTAGCAGGCCCTACATTACGCATTAATAGTTACGCTGTCTATATACTTGATGATGTTGGATGCGTTCGCGTACTTTTCGATCTCGTCGCCGCGCTTAACGATAAGCGTAGGCGCAAGGCGGATACCGTACTTAGTTGCCTCTGCCTCGTTCTCCTCGCAGATTATCTTTTTATAGGTGATACCTGCGCGGTCAAGATGCTCTGCCGCGCGCTTGCAGTTCGGGCAGGTGCGGGAGGCGAACAGCATCACCTCGACCTGAGCCTCGGTCGCATTGCCGCAGTGCGAGCAGCCGCAGCTCTCGTGCTGCTCCTCGCCGTGCTCGATAGGTCCCTGATGGTTCAGATGAGAGGTCTCAATGTTGTAGACCTTTCTCTCCTTGAACTCCTGTGACTTTCCGTCGTTCCAGTTCTGAACGGGGCGGTAGTAGCCCGTAATACGGCTGTATACCTCGGTCTTTGCTCCGCAATCGTCGCACTTATAGTGCTCGCCGGGGATGTAACCGTGATTCTTGCAGATGGAGTAGGTCGGGCTGAGGGTGTAGTACGGCAGCTTATAGTTCTCGGCAATCTTGCGCACGAGGTTTGCAGCCGACTTCCACGACGGAAGCTTCTCGCCGAGGAACGCATGGAATACCGTGCCCGATGTATACAGGGTCTGGAGCTCATCCTGAATGTCAAGCGCCTCGAAGATATCCTCGGTGAAGCCGACGGGCAGGTGAGAGGAATTGGTGTAGTAGGGGGTGTTGCCCTTCTCGGTAGCGGTGATGATGTCGGGATAGCGCTCTACATCGTGCTTTGCGAGGCGATAGGAGGTAGACTCCGCGGGGGTCGCCTCGAGGTTGTAGAGGTCGCCGTACATCTCCTGATAGTCGGAGAGGCGGTCGCGCATATGGGTGAGCACCTGCTTGGTGAACTCCTGCGCGCGGCGGTCGGTCATGTCGCAGCGCAGCCAGTTTGCGTTGAGGCATGCCTCGTTCATTCCGACGAGACCGATGGTGGAGAAGTGATTATCAAGCGTTCCGAGATAGTGCTTGGTGTAGGGGTAGAGCCCCTCGTCGAGCAGACGGGAGATAACGGTACGCTTTGTCTTGAGCGAGCGTGCGGAGATGTCCATGAGGTGGTCGAGACGCGCATAGAAGTCGTGCTCGTCGTTCGCGAGATATGCGATTCTCGGCATGTTTATGGTGACAACGCCGATAGAGCCCGTCGACTCGCCGCTTCCGAAGAAGCCGCCGGATTTCTTTCTCAGCTCACGCAGATCGAGACGGAGACGGCAGCACATGCTGCGGACGTCGCTCGGCTCCATGTCGCTGTTGACGTAGTTGGAGAAGTAAGGGGTGCCGTACTTCGAGGTCATCTCGAAGAGCAGGCGGTTATTCTCGGTCTCGGACCAGTCAAAATCACGTGTGATGGAATAGGTGGGAATGGGGTATTGGAAGCCTCTGCCGTTGGCATCGCCGTCGATCATTATCTCGATGAACGCCTTGTTTACCATGTCCATCTCGGGCTTGCAGTCCTTATACTTGAACGGCATCTCCTTGCCGCCGACGATAGCGGGCAGCTCTGCGAGGTCGTCCGGAACGGTCCAGTCGAGGGTGATGTTTGAGAAGGGAGCCTGTGTGCCCCAACGCGAGGGGGTGTTTACGCCGTAGATGAACGACTCAACGCACTTCTTGACCTGGTCGTAGGAGAGGTTGTCCGCCTTTACAAACGGTGCAAGGTAGGTATCGAAGGACGAGAACGCCTGTGCGCCCGCCCACTCGTTCTGCATGATGCCGAGAAAGTTTACCATCTGATTGCAGAGCGTTGCAAGGTGCTTTGCGGGGGAGGAGGTTATCTTTCCGGGAATGCCGCCCAGACCCTCCTTGATGAGCTGCTTAAGCGACCAGCCCGCGCAGTAGCCGGTCAGCATCGAGAGGTCGTGCAGATGGATGTCCGCATTTTTGTGTGCCGAGGCTATCTCCTCGTCGTATATCTCGCTCAGCCAGTAGTTGGCGGTGATAGCACCCGAGTTGGAGAGGATGAGTCCGCCGACCGAGTAGGTGACGGTGGAATTCTCCTTTACGCGCCAGTCGTGCGCATGCATGTACTTGTCTACGGTGTCCTTGTAGTCGAGCAGAGTGGACTTCATGTTGCGGATCTTTTCTCTCTGCTTACGGTAGAGGATGTAGCACTTTGCAACGTCCGCATAGCCCGCCTGGACGAGCACATCCTCGACGCTGTCCTGTATCGCCTCGACCGATATCTTTCCGTCCTTTATCTTGGGCTCATAGTCTGCCGTTACCTTCAGTGCGAGAAGGTCTATGATGTTGTCGTTGTACTGCTTTTCGAGTGCGTCGAACGCCTTCCTGATTGCCGAGCTGATCTTGGAGAGGTCGAAATTTACGATTCCGCCGTCACGCTTGATGACCTGATACATTTTATTCTTTCCCTTTCATATAAAGATGATATATTATTCGTCGGCTGCCGCCATGCGCCACCTCGCGCCGCGTCGGCTGCCGAATTTACCTGACGACTCATATTGTATCATACAACAGGGGTGTTGTCAAGGGGAAAACACAATATCTTGTGCCGAATTTATTTTGTTGTCACAATATCTTGTGTTTTGCGCTGCGTCGCGCGGACATGCCGACGATCGCTCCGAGGGCGGCATATAAGTCCGTACATGGGCATAGAATGGGGGGTGTAGAGATAAATGGTTCGGGGATGATAACGGCAAAGGAGGCACAAAATGAGCACACTCGGAGACATGCTGAAATATCTGCCGCCGCGTCTTGCGGAGGCTGTCGCGGAGGAGAGCAGGCGGCTCGTGGCGGATGCGGGAGCCGCCGATGGCAGGGATATCGTGTACGGCGGTGTGGCTACGGCGGGACGCGCGGTGAACGGCTATTTTGCGACGGACGAAAATCCCGTGATGGGCAGCGGGGCGCACGGCGGGGGCACGGCGAACAGCGCTTTTGAACGCAGCGGCAGTGCAAACGGTACTGCTGCGGCGGGGCAGAGCTGCTTTGTAACCGAGCTGCGGCTGCGGCGGGAGCTGCCGTGCTCGCTCACGCTTTCGGACGGGCGGAATCTGACGCTCGGGGTACGGGCGACGCGCAGCGAGCTGTCCGCCGTGCTCGCTCGAATGACCGAAAACTCGCTGCACACGCATGCCGCAACACTCGGACAGGGCTACATCAGACTGCCCGACGGTTCCCGCGTCGGGGTATGCGGCAGGGCGGTGAGCGGTCGCTCGAATGACGATGCGCTGCCCGGCATAGGCGAGATAAACTCGATGTGCATCCGCATCTCGCGCGACATATGCGGCGTATCCGACGGAATCTTCGGGCATCTGAGACGGCGTCGGTTTGAGGGCGGGGCGCTGCTTTACGGTCCCCCCGCATGCGGAAAAACGACTCTTCTGCGCGAGCTCGCTTTCCGTGCGGCATCGGGTGATCAGCCGATGCGCGTTGCGCTGATAGACAGCCGCGGCGAGCTGGGCGGTATCTGCGGTGGGGGTGAGCGAAGGGCTGCTGCGCGATGTGCGTCGGACAACCGCTCTCGATTTGCCGATGCGCTCATAGACCGACTCGACGGCTATCCGAAGGCAGAGGGGATAGCTCAGGCGACTCGCGTTCTCTCGCCCGAGCTTATCGTCTGCGACGAGATAGGCGGCGAGGCTGAGGCGCGGGCGATACTGGAGGCGCAGAATACGGGCGTTCCGCTGCTCGCATCGGTACATGCCCCGTCATATGCAGCGCTGCTGCGCCGCCCGCATATACGGGAGCTGCTTGAGGCGTCAGTCTTTGCCGAGTGCATCGGTATAAGACGTGACGATGCCGCGCAGGGCGGTCTCTGCTTTACGGTCACAGCGCTCGCGGGCGGATATACAGAGGATGCGGAACACGCGGCGAGTGCAGACCGCGCGGCGGATACGGACAACGCGCGGCGCGTGATGGCAGCAAAAGGCGGCTTTTCGGTGCCGTCGGGCGGGACAGTGCTTGTATCGGGCGTGCCGCACCGCAGGGGCAGATAGCATGGGCGGGCTCATCAAGCTCGGGCTGCTGCTCGCTGTATTCGTCAGCTCCGTCATGCTCGGCTCAAGTCTCGCTGCAGAGGATAGGCGGCGGGTCAAGGCGCTCTCGGAGCTCGGGAGGCTCATCGTCTACATACGTATTTCGGTCGGCTGTTACGGCGCACCGATGGAAAGGATATTCGACTCGTTCCGCTCGGCGGAGCTTGAACGGACGGGTTTTCTCTCGCAGCTGTCCGATTGGGGAGAGCGTGACGGCGCATTTTCGGAGGCGCTGCGCAGCTGCTCGCGACCGCTCGGACTCGGCGAGCTTACCGATGCGCTTATTCCGTTCGGCGACAGCCTCGGCAGACTCCTGCCCGAAGAGCAAAGCGAGAGCTGCCGCGGAGCGGAGGCGCTGATAGAGGCGGAGCTGCAGCGTCGGCGGGGCGAGCTGCCGGACAGGATAAAGCTGCACAGGGCGACCTGCACGGCGCTCGGAATGATGGCGGTGCTTCTGCTGATGTAGCGGCGATGCCGCATAAGGCTTTATATAAGAAGGAGAGGTTGGCTTATGGATACCGGACTTATACTCCGCGTCGCGGGGGTCGGGCTGCTCGTCAGTGTGCTGTATCAGGTGCTCAGCAAAACGGGACGCGACGAGATGGCTATGCTCGTTTCGGTTACGGGGGTGGTTATCGTACTCGTGATGCTCGTCGATGAGATAGGCGCGCTGCTCGGAAATATTCGTTCGCTGTTCGGGATATGAGCGGCGGCGCGGACGGCACGTCTGTCGGGGGAAAATAACAGAATCGCGGCGCGTGTGTTATGAAATCACGGCGTGAAAACGGTGAAAGCGCGCAAGCGGCGAAATCGCGGTGCAAAAGCGAGAAAGCATGCGCGAAAATGATGAATGCACAGTACATAAAGAAAGCACGGCATGCCGATAAGGCATGTGTATGAAGATGAAAGCACGGCACGTTGATATGGAAGAAATGATAAAGCTGATAGGTGCCGCCATGGTGGCGGTGATGCTGACCGTTTCGCTGCGCGCTCTCGCTCCGGATATCGCGGCGCTGATAGGGGCGGCTGCGGGGGTGCTGCTGCTCGGATATGCGGTATTTATCCTCTCGCCCGCGCTGTCGCAGCTGCGCGAGCTTGCGGGTGAGGAATGGCAGCGGTGGCTGACTCCGGTGCTGCGCTCGCTCGGCATAGCCGTCGTGGCGGGCTGCGCCGCCGATGTCTGCCGCGATCTCGGACAAGACTCGGTCGCTTCTGGGGTCGAGCTCGCGGGAAAAGCGGAGATAATGCTCGTCTGTCTGCCGCTGATAACTGAGCTGCTGTCGGTCGTACGCTCGCTCTTTACGGGTGATGTGTGATGAGAGCGAGGATGGCAGCGCGGATGAGACAACGGCTGCGGCGGGGGCTCGCGGCGGTCTGTGCGGTGATTTTCCTTTGCGTATTGGTTTCCCTCGTCATGCCGCTCGGACTGCGTATGTCGGCATACGGCGGCGACGTGTATACGCGGAATGACCGTGCGGTGTCGACCGACTGTACAGCCGATAACCCAACATCGTCTGACGGGGCATCGTCTACCGATGATATCACGGCGCGCGGCGCTGCGGGCGGGCAGTCGGATAAACCGTCCGATATCGCGGCTGCAGCATCGTCGGACTGCGGTCTCGGTGCGCTCGGATCGGGGATGCTTGACGCTATGCCCGATTATGCGCGCGAGGCGGCGGAGGGCATCGGCAGCGACGGCAGCGGAGCGGATGCGGGGCTGCTTGTGCGGGAGGCAGCGCGGCTGCTCTCGTCAATGACCGCGCCCGTGTGCGCGGATCTTGCGCTGCTCTGCGGTGGGGCGGTGATAGCGTCGTTCTTTCGCAGCGTCTGTCGGGAAGGGAGCAGCTCGACCGCCGTCTCGTATGCCGTCACGCTCGGGATGGCTGTGCCCGCTGCGGGAATAGCCGTCCGTGTGTGGAGCGAGAGCGCGGAGGCTATCGAAAATCTTACCGTGTATATGCGGGCGGTGATCCCCGTTATGGGGGCGCTGTACAGTGCGGGCGGCAACGTCGGCGCGGCAGCGGCATCGAGCGCGTCGCTCACCGCTGCGGTAACGCTGATGGAGCAGGCGATGGCGATGTGTCTGCTGCCCGTTCTGCGCGTCTGTCTCGGTATCGCCGTTGTGCGCTGCGTCGGCGGCGGGCTCTGTCTCGACGGCGTAGGGTCGTTCATTCGCGGGATTTTTACTACGGGGATGGGGCTCGTCACCGTGCTGTTCGGGGTCATGATGGGTGTGCAGACCAAGCTTGCGCTCGCATCGGACGGTGCTGCGGCACGAACGGTCAAATTCGCCGTCGCGAACATGATACCCGTTATCGGCGGCGCGGCGGGTGAGGCAATGCGCGCGGTTGTCGGCAGTATCGCGACGGTGCGAACGGGCGCGGGCGCAGTCGCGGTAATCGGCATACTGCTCACGGTGCTGCCCGCCGTTGTGCGGCTGCTCCTCTACCGTCTGGTGTTCGGCGCGGCGGGGGTGCTTGCGGGCGTGCTCGGCGCGGACGGCGAACAGAAGATAGTTTCGGAAATGAAGGAAATGCTCGGCTACGCGCTTGCCATGGTATTTTTCTGCGGCATGCTGTTTATCTTTTCGGTCACGCTGATGATAAGCAGCTCGACGAGCATCATGGCACAGTGACGGTTTCTGTAAGCGGCGCGCAGCGGACGGCGGGCGGTGAACGGTAACATTGATCGCTGCGCGGCAGCAGTCGCGGTGCGGTGCTGCGGCGCTCCCCCATCTGATAAAAGACCCGTACGGCGAGCGGAGAGCAGCGTGCGGTAAACGCAGACGGCGGGAGCTTTCGCTCGCATGAAACGGAGGATGCTATGAATGACGGCGGAATAGGCGGGTGGCTCTACGCGATATTTGCCGTGTCGCTCGGGGTCGGCGCGGCGGAGATGCTTGCCCCGCTCGGAAATCTGCGCAAATATGTAAAATACGTCGCGTCGCTCGTCGTAACGCTTTCGCTCGTTGTGCCGCTCGGCGGTTTTCTCTCGGGTCTCGGCGAGCTGACGCTCGGTCTCGGTGATCTCGCGCAGCCGCAGGAGTCTGCGGCGGGGGATGCCGTCGCGGAGGCGGGCATCGCGGCGATAGAGGATGCCATCGCGGCGGAGGTCGGGTCGCGGTTCGGGATAGAGGTCGGCGTCAGTGTCGGCACGAGCTGCGAGGACGGTGTATACACCGTTGAGTCGGTGCGGCTGAGCCTGCCGGGCGGCGCGGACAGCGCGGCGGTCTGCGATTATGTGCGTTACATCTCGGGCTGCGGCAGCGTTGAGGTCGACGGCAGACGTCGCGCGTGAGGATGCACGGCGGCTTTCGGTCGGTTACGGTGCGGCTTTTCGGTCGGTCGCGGGGCGGATTGCGGTCGAGCTGTGCGGCGAGGCGGCATTTCCTTACGCTCGGTCGGCGGCATCGAGCGGATGCGAATAATTCAAACGATTCACGGGGACACGGAAGATATGAAAATACCTGAGGAGATAAAAGAAAAGCTCGGCGCTCTCGGCGGTACAAAAGGGCTCATCTACATAGTCGCGGCACTTGCCGCGGGGCTGCTCTGCCTCTTTTTTTCGCACACGGAAGGCGAAAGTGCCGATGCCGACACGGCGAAGACAGAGTCGGTCGACTATCGCGCGGAGGCGGAGGATAAGCTGCGTGCGCTGCTTAATTCGGTCAGCGGGGTGAGCGGCGCGCGGGTGATGATAACCTTTTCCGACGGGGTGCGCTACGAATACGGTGAGGGCGGATATTCGCGCTCGTCTCCGCCCGTCGTTGAGGAAAAGCCCCCGCAGGTCGGCGGCGTTGCGATAGTCTGTGAGGGCGGGGATAATCCCGCGGTGCAGAAAAAGGTGATAGACCTTGTCTGCGCGCTGTACGGTATCCCGTCGTCGCGGGTCAGTGTCAGCGGGTAGCGGACAGCGGGTCTTTCACGTTCTGCGTGCCGTGCCCCTTTTCGTCTGCGCGTCAAGTGTCGGCGGGGCTCATGCAGTCATATTCTGCGTATCGTACGGTATTTTTTATCGCATATTATCGTCGGCGGAAAGCGCAGTCCGATGTGTGCTCGCCGCGAAGCGCAGCCTATGCATGGTTTTCGCAATAACATAAAAAAGACCGTCAAAGCAAGGCTTTAACGGTCCTCTGTGAGCGAAGAATGCAGGGCAGCGGCGGCTTTCCGTCCCGCGCGGCATTCTCCGTAAGATTCGGTTTAATTACTCGGCAGCGGTGGTGTCTGCTGCGTTTACAGAGCTTGTCTCTGCAACGGTAGTCTCGGCGATCGACTCAGCGCCGGTGGTCTCTGCGGTGGTCTCGTCGATGCTGTTGATGTAATCGTCGATGTAGCTGTCCTTGGTGACAACATTATCGTCCTGAATTACGTATACAACGATAACGAGCAGCGCGAAGATGATGGCAACGACGGTAGTAATCTTGGAGAGAACCTTATCTATGGTCTTGCCCTTAGTCTTACCGAAGAAGGTGTCTGCGCCGCCTGCGATGGTACCGGACAGATTGTGGGATTTGCCGGACTGCATAAGAACGGCAATCGTCAGAAATACGGCTGCAACGAGCAGTATGATTGCAAAAACTATATCAACCTTAGTCATGAAAAAGCTCCTCCGAACAATTCAATATAAAATAGTATTTAGGTGACCGCTCGGGTCACAAATCAACATTTGCCTTGTCCGTCTGTATCGGGACCGCGCCGCTCAGCATACGCCGCGGCGGTCATCCGCGCAGCCCGCCCGTCGGCAGGGAGAATTACGGACAGTACCGTTATATTACCATAAAACAAGCATAAATGCAATACCTTTTTCAAAAAAAACGGCGCGCGGAGGGCTCTTTTTTTGTCAGAGGGTTGACAATCGCTGCCCGAATGTGGTATTATAAGACGGTCGGAGCGCAGCCCCGACCGTCAAACCGAATATGCAGGGATATCGAAGCGGTCATAACGAGGCGGTCTTGAAAACCGTTTGCCCGCAAGGGCGCGTGGGTTCGAATCCCACTCCCTGCGCCACAAAAAGCACTTGCATCGGCAGGTGCTTTTTTCAGTTTCGCTTTGCGGCGAGTGAAATTGTTGCGCATGGCTGCTCGCTTCATATGATTAAAACGGCGATATTGTATCGGCAGAGGGGTTCGGCGGTGTTGCAGTGCAATAGACAGATTTGCGCGTACGCTTTGCACGGTCGCGCTGCCGTGCGTTCTGAATTGATTTTTCTATGTAGTAAAACGCCGCGCGGTATTGTAATAATAGGTGACGGGCGGTTGACGGGGCAGGCGCGGCATAATATTATGCCCATTGCACAAACTGCTATTGACATATCGGCTTACATATGTTAGACTTGAAATGCAGAAAATGTCGGCAGATGCCGCTTTTCCCGAGCAGACCGATATCAAAAAAACGCATATGCGATTCTTGTTGGCAAAATGTAGAATTTTTAGAACCGCGCACAAATTGTCCGAGAAATATCCGCATACGACTCAGAAAAATCAATTCACGGAGGAGCATCATGAAAAAATCGCTGTTATCGACAATATCCCTTTTGCTTATTGCCAGTACGTCGCTCGGCTTTACGGGCTGCTCGCGCGAGCAGGGCGGAGCGGGTGAATCTGAGACCGAGACGACCGCCGAAACGACCGCTGAGACAACCGCCGCATCGACCGACTCGGACGATACCCCGGACGGCAGCTACCGCTATGCATATCGGTATTTCAGCAGCGAGAAGGTTCGGCCGCAGAGAATAATGCAGCAGAGCATATCCGTCTTGACGGGGCTTGAGATACCGTCGCAGTGGATGCCCGCTACACCCGAGGGAGGCGTTATCGCAAAGGTGCCCGATCCCGAGACGGGCCTGCTCAAATCGTATATAAATATCGGCAGCTACAATGTGCTGTATGAGGTCGACAGCGATTTTGTGCTTGACGGTACGATATATTCGCAGGTGAATGCGGCTGCTGCGCCCTGGGAGGGTGCCGAAACGGTTGAGGGCGACAATTACGTGATATATCGCTGCCCGCAGGAGCTCTCCGAGCGAATTTATGATGTGCAGCTTGCGGCACTGGCGTTCGTACGTATCAGTCCGAGCTATATCGCGGTATATAAAATGTGCGGTGAACGGTCGGATTTCGACGATTTTGTCGGTATAATCGGCTCTGCTTCGCGCAAATATGAATTTCAGTACGATTATCAAGCCGTCAATGCAGCGGTGAAAACGATGGATGAGGTTTCGTATAATGCCGAGTTTGTCGCAACCGAGGCGTATGCCGATTTCTCCTATGAATCCGAGCGTGAGCTTGACACGCCGATAGCTGTTGTCGGTGAGCTCACTACGCGGTATTTCCCGACGGGATTCAGCAACGAATACAGCAGCAATGTTATGGGCAGATCGAATATCGAGGAGTCGTCTGTGACGCTCTGGGAAGTAGAGTCCGACTATGTGTTTGACGAGCGGCTCTCGGAGAGCCCGCTGACGTACAGCACGTTAGAGCCCCGTCCTTCTTATGTTATTGCCGTGAGCGGTGTAAACAGCTACGGTTATGAATATGTCGTCTATCAGCCCGACACCGGCTCAGACTTTTACTTTATGTTCATCAGGCTGTCGGAGAACTATATCATAAGGATAGTCGGCTCGATTGAAAAGGATGAGATGCAGCACTTTGTCGATACCGTGCATCTGAAATAAGCGCCGCTGCATACGCAAGGCGCGAGGGCGTAACGACGGGGCATCCCGTGAGGATCTGTCGAATCAAACGATTATTAAATTAAACGGAGGTTATAATGAAAAAATCAATTTTGACCGCCGCAGCTATTTTACTTGCCGCCGCAGCAGCGCTCGGCGTGAGCGGGTGCTCGGGTGAGCAGGGCTCGACCGCAGAGACAACGGCATCGACCGCCGCTGCTACCGCTGCGACCACCGCTGCGACCGCCGCGACGACTGCTGAGGAGACGGAGCCCGTGTTCGAGGCGGTTTCCGACGAGGAAGCGGAGCGTCTGCATTCTTATATGCACATCTTTGCGCAGTACTACAACAGCCCGTATAAGCAGGGCGATGAGATCAAGTCGCGTGCGCCCGTCTATCTCGGCGCGTTGTATCTGCTGCGCCATGCCGATGAATACGACTTTGTTCAGCTTATCAAGGGAGACAGCTATACCGTAAGCGGGGAGAATCTGCTCAGGATAGTGCACAACCTTGTCGGTGATTATGATATTTCGTTTGAAGAATATATTGATGAAGGGACAAATATTCATTATGATGCGGATACCGATACGGTCACCGTTCTTCTCGGCACCGATTATTGGGGAGGGGGTATGTTCTATCTTGATAATGACAGCGAAATGACCTTCACCCGCAGCGGCGATACCGTAAAAGCCGATGTGACCGTTGTTCAGTGGTTCGAGATAGGCTCGGATGAGACCGTTAGCTTCAAATACGAATATACCTTTGACCGCATCGAGGATGACGGGCATGTATACTACCGCATCGTCAGCATTGAGCCGTTTGAGGCGGAATAAGCTGTGCCGCACGCGCGGCTGAGTGATAATGATTGACGTGCTCTCGCGCAAAAAAAGGAAAGGTCTGAAAAGAACCTAATATTTTTGCTTATCCCCCAAATGATGAAAGCAGGCTGTTAAAAACTCGTTTTAACAGCCTGCTTAGACTTTTATCTCCGTGCCGGGGGATATTTTATTCAGCGCCTATGCTCAGGCGTTCTTCATAGCCTCTTCGACAGCGACAGCGACCGCGACGGTAGCGCCTACCATCGGGTTATTGCCCATGCCGATAAGACCCATCATCTCAACGTGTGCGGGAACGGAGGACGAGCCTGCGAACTGCGCATCGGAGTGCATACGACCCATGGTATCGGTCATTCCGTAGGAGGAAGGACCTGCTGCCATATTGTCGGGGTGAAGGGTACGGCCTGTTCCGCCGCCGGAAGCGACAGAGAAGTACTTAACGCCGTTCTCTACGCACCACTTCTTGTAGGTACCTGCAACGGGGTGCTGGAAGCGGGTCGGGTTAGTGGAGTTACCGGTGATGGAAACTCCGACATTCTCGAGCTTCATGATAGCAACGCCCTCGGGAACGTTATCAGCGCCGTAGCACTTAACGTCCGCGCGCGGACCCTTGGAGTATGCGGTCTCGGAGACGACCTTTACGGTCTCGGAGTAGGGATCGAACTCGGTCTTTACGTAGGTGAAGCCGTTGATGCGCGAAATAATCATAGCGGCATCCTTACCGAGACCGTTGAGGATAACGCGGAGGGGCTTTACGCGGACCTTGTTTGCGTTAAGAGCGATCTTGATAGCGCCCTCTGCTGCCGCAAAGGACTCGTGACCTGCGAGGAAGCAGAAGCACTCGGTCTCCTCGGAGAGAAGCATCTTACCGAGATTACCGTGACCGAGACCGACCTTGCGGTTCTCGGCAACCGAGCCGGGAATGCAGAAGGACTGGAGTCCCTCTCCGATAGCGGCTGCGGCGTCTGCTGCCTTGGTGCAGCCCTTCTTGATTGCGATAGCTGCGCCTACGGTGTATGCCCATACTGCATTCTCAAAGCAGATAGGCTGTGTCGAACGAACGATATCATCGCAGTTGATACCCTTGTCGAGGGTGATCTGCTTGCACTCGTCGATAGAGGAGATACCGTACTTTTTCAGTGTGTCGAGGATCTTAGCCTCGCGTCTTTCATAACCTTCAAACTGTGCCATTGTTATCTCTCCTCTCTTTATCAGTCTTTGCGCGGGTCGATGTACTTGACAGCCTCGTCAAAGCGACCGTATGTACCCTTCGACTTCTCGTATGCTTCGTTCGGCTCCATGCCGCCCTTGATAAAGTCGGTCATCTTGCCGAGAGAAACGAACTCATATCCGATAACCTGGTCATCTGCATCGAGAGCCATTCTCGTGCAGTAGCCCTCGGTCATCTCGAGGTATCTGACGCCCTTAGCGCGGGTTCCGTACATGGTACCTACCATGCTTCTCTGACCCTTGCCGAGGTCCTCCATGCCGGCACCGATGACAAGCCCGCCCTCGGAGAAGGCGCTCTGTGTTCTGCCGTATACAATCTGGAGGAAGAGCTCACGCATAGCCGTGTTGATAGCGTCGCAGACAAGGTCTGTGTTAAGCGCCTCGAGAACGGTCTTGCCGGGAAGGATCTCTGCTGCCATAGCGGCGGAGTGTGTCATACCGGAGCATCCGACTGTCTCAACAAGTGCCTCCTCGATAACGCCGTCCTTAACGTTAAGGGACAGCTTGCAGGCACCCTGCTGAGGTGCACACCAGCCCACACCGTGTGTGTAACCGGAGATATCGGTGATCTGCTTAGCCTGGACCCACTTGCCCTCTTCGGGGATGGGAGCCGGACCGTGATTGGGTCCCTTTGCTACGCAGCACATGCCTGCTACTTCGTTTGAATATACAAGCTCGCTCATAGAATTTATGTACTCCTTTGCTTTATAAAATGAATTACGAATTCTCCCGCTATTATACAATAAAACCGTGAATAAATCAATAGCGGCGGGGAATATTTTTTGCGCCGTCGGATATTATTGCATTAAAATAGACGCCGAAAAACAGCAATGCTTTTCGGCGTCGGCAAATGTTTGTTTTTTATGTCCTCATTTGGCGGTGATTATGTCCCGTTCCGCGTACAGTGCTTCTGAATTCTCTTTTACATAATTGACTGTACCGTGCTGTCGGATATATCGTAGGCAGCTATCAGGCAAACCGCCGTTTGCATGCGTTGCTTATGCAGTAAATGGTAATCGTCGGCGCGCCCGTCGGTCACTTAACTGGCGGGTCGAGCCGTGCGTAGCAATCGAGATAATCCTGCGCCATGCGTGCGGCGGAGTAGTGCTCGCGGACGATGCTCCTGCCGTATTCGCCCGTCTCGTGCAGCTGCTCGGGCGACATGGCGAGCAGGGCTCTCAGGTCGCGTTCAAGCTGCTCGGGCGTTGCGTCGGGACATCCGCGGCAGCAGAAGTTTGTGCTGCGTGCGACCTCGAGCTTATCGGGAGAAAAGATACCGAGGTAGCCCTGATTTCCCGCTACGACGGTCGGCACGCCTGCGGACATTGCTTCAAGCGCGCTGCGCGACACGGCGATAAAGATATCCGCCATCGCGGTAAAGCGGTTGATATCCGCGCGCCCGCCCGCGAGCACAACGGCGCGTCTGCCTGCGAGCTTATCCGCCTCTACGGCGGCATCGGTCAGGCGCTGGAAGTCGTCGCCCGCACCGACTATGACGATATCGATATCGGGGCAGTCACGGACGAGCGACGGCGCTATCGAGCAGAGATGAAAGGCGGGGGCGCTGCGGTCATGGTCTATGCGGCTGATGTACACTATCTTGCGGTGCGACGGGTCGAGCCCGAGCTCGCGCTCGACCGCGCTGTGATCGACATCGGACGAGAATTTTTCCATGTCTATTCCGTTTATCGTGATGTCGACGCGCTCTGCGGGGATGCCGTATTCGCGCCCGAGATAGTCGCGGATATCCTCGGATACCGCGAGAGTGCGCTCGCCCCATCTTGTTATCATGCGATAGATGAGATTTACCTTGAAGTCGAGATGCGCGGTGGTTACAAAGCGGAAGGGGATCTTCCTGCGCACCAGTGAGAGGATGAAATTCGGGATGCGGGCATGCCCGTGAACGATATCAAAACCGCCGCCAGAGATGAGCTCGCACAGCCCGCGGTACGACTGCCGCAGCGCTGCCGGCTTTTTTGTGTTCAGCGGCAGCGTTACATGGCTAACGCCGCAGTTCTCGAGCTCGTCGACGTAAATTCCGCCCGCAGACGCGACCGTTATCTCATGCCCGAGGCGCGAGAGGGCGCGCGACAGCTCGACGATGTGCGTCTCCGCACCGCCTATTCCGAGCCCCATTGTTACCATCAAAATTTTCATTGTCATTCTCCGTTTGATTTATCGGTGTCCTGCGATACCGAATCTGTTTTAAAGGTGCGCCGCCCTATGCGGCGGGCGGTATATACTGTTTCTCTGCCATACCGCGGCACTATGCAAAGAGGCTGAAAAAGCAGTGTCTTTCAGCCTCTGTATTGCGTTTTTGCGGGGCGGTCGTTCCGCACCCGTCTTATTATGCGCTCGTTGTCTCGGCAGAGGCATCGCCCGATGAGCTGCTTGCCGATGTGTCTATCTCTACGATAGCGCCGTTCTCAAAATAGCCCCGGAACGTTCTGCCGGAGGGCCATGTGTAGGTGCCGCTGCCGTTCATCTGGTTGTTTTCAAATTCACCGACGTACTTTTCGCCGTTTGCCCATGTGAACGTGCCGCTGCCCGAACGAACATCATCCTTGTACTCACCCTCGTAAACGTCACCGCTTGCGTAGGTGTAGGTTCCCGTGCCGCTTTTCAGGTCATCCTTGTATTCGCCCGTGTAGGTAGCGCCGTCAGCCCATGTATATGTGCCGGTGCCGTTCTTGCGGTTGTCCTTGTATTCGCCCTCATAGCTCGAGCCGTCCGCCCATTTGTAGATGCCCTTGCCTTCCTTTTTGCCGTTGACCAGCTGTCCCTCATAGGTGTCGCCGTTCGCAAAGGTAAAGGTGCCCGTGCCCGTGACCGCGTCTGCGACGAACTCGCCCTCATAGACGTCGCCGCTCGCATATGTGAGCTTGCCCTTGCCGTTCTTCTGCAGATCGTGCAGCTCGCCGATATAGACGCTGCCGTCCGAGTACTCGATCTCGCCCGTCTCACTGTTGACGGTCGCGCTCGAGCCGTCGGCAAAGTAGAGCTTGCCCTTTATCGGCGTGCCCTCGGCATTGACCATGCCGCTGAACTTTATCGAGTCGCCCGCAGCGGAAACGACCTTGAGATAAGGACGGTAGCCCGCGCGATAGAGACAGAAGAATACTATGATGAGCACGAGCACGGCTGCGCCCGCAATTATGCCTATCTTCATAAAGAGGCTCTTTTTGCCGCCTCCGACGCTGCGCGCGGCTCTTGTTTCGCTTTTTTCGGTTCTTTCTTTCTTTTCGGTAGCCTTCATAGCCTTGTTCTCTCTTTTGACTTATTTTGGTCCTGTTATGATTTCCACAGAGCGGTGAGCATTTCTATCAGGCTCGGCAGCAGACGCACGAGCGCGACCGCCGCAACCGCAAGCAGTATTATCGACACAGGCAGCAGCAGGGGATTCTGCTTTCGCTCGCCGTATATCGTCTCCGCCTTTTCGCGGCTCTCCGCGGGCAGCCAGTATACGGTCTCGCCGTTCCGCTCAGCCCGTCCGACGAGGCGGGAGAGCAGCCCGCGTTTCTTTTTCAGGGCTGCGCGGACGAATATGTTTTCGTCGACGCCGAGCTCCTTCAGCCCGAGCGCGTTCTCCTCGCTGTTCGCACCGCGCGCCGTCAGCGCACGTACCGCCGCTCCGACGGCTCTGCCGACGAAGGACGAGGCACATGCCGCCGCGAGCGCACCCGCAAACAGACATATTGTGAGCAGTCCCGCACGGGTAGACGTGAGCGAGGACAGTGCACCGAGAATTCCGTTCATTATCGTTCTCCGCTGCGGCTCAGACGTTGCCCGACTGCTCGGGACCCTCGCCCGTGCCGTCAAAGAAATCCTCTCCGCAGAGCTTGCGTATCATGCGCTCGAGATCGTCGCTGTCGCGGTACTCGAGCTCGATGTGCTTCTTTTTGCCGCCTACGATGCGCACGCCGCGCTCGAGGCTGTCCGACATTCTTCTGCACAGCCAGTTCATATACCTGTCCGCTTCGGTCTCCGCGCGGGGCGGCTTCTTCGCCTCGTTCTGCGCACGGTTGAGCGAGCGTACAAGCTCCTCGGTCGCACGGACCGACAGCCCGCGCGATATTACCGTCTCTGCGGCGGATATTATCCTGTCGTCGTCGCGCAGACCGAGCAGGGCACGCGCGTGTCCCGCGCTGAGTCTGCCGTCCGAGACAGCCTTCATGACCGAGTCGGGCAGGTCGAGCAGACGTATGGCGTTTGAAACGGCGCTGCGGCTGCGGGAGATCCTTGTCGAGACCTCCTCCTGCGTCAGTCCGTATTCGGTCATCAGGTCGCGGATAGCCGCAGCCTCTTCTATTGCGTTCAGGTTTTCGCGCTGAATGTTTTCGATTATTGCGAGCTCAAACGCCTTTCGGTCGTCCGCCTCGGTGACTATTGCGGGCACCTCGGTAAGTCCCGCCATCTTTGATGCGCGCCAGCGGCGCTCACCTGCGATTATCTGATAGAAGCCGTCTCCCTCAGCACGGACGAGCAGCGGCTGCAGCACGCCGTTTTCCGCGATGGAGTCCGCGAGCGCCGAAAGCGACTCGGATTCAAACTGCTTTCGCGGCTGATCGGGACGGGGCTCGATGTCGGCGAGGCGCAGCATCGTAACGCCTTTTCCGCTCTCCTCGGTCGCATTATCGAGAAAAATCGCGTCAAGACCTCTGCCGAGGCCGGTATTCTTATTCTTTGCCATAGGTAACTCCCGTCTGTTGCTTTATATACGCTCGATCAGCTCTCTTGCCACGCTCAGATACGCCGCGCAGCCCTTTGAATACTTGTCAAAGTAGAGCACGGGCATTCCGAAGCCGGGCGCTTCGCTCAGGCGGACATTCCGCATTATCGTAGTCGAGAAGAGCTTTCCCGCATAGTATTTCTTCAGCTCGTCCATGACCTGGAGCGAGAGGTTCAGTCTGCCGTTGTACATGGTTACGAGTATGCCGGTAATGTCGAGTCCGCGGTTGTACAGACGCTTTACCTGCTTTATTGTCACCATGAGCTGCGACAGTCCTTCAAGCGCATAATATTCGCACTGCATCGGGATGATAACGCCGTCGCTTGCGGCGAGCGCGTTCATCGTCAGAATGCCGAGCGAGGGGGGACAGTCGATGAGTATGTAGTCGAACATGTCGCCGATGGGCGAGAGCCCCGTCTTGAGACGGAAGGCGCGATCCTCAGCCGTTACGAGCTCGAACTCCGCACCCGCGAGCGAGATGTTTGCGGGCATGATGGAGAGATTTTCGTATACGGTGGGAGTTATGACGCTGTCCGCCCCCGCACGGTTTATAAGCACGTCGTAGGTCGACAGCTTCATGTTCTTTTTATTTATACCAACTCCGCTTGAGGCGTTGCCCTGCGGATCGGAATCCACGAGAAGCACCTTTTTCCCGAGCGCACCTACTGAGGCTGCAAGGTTGACGGCACTCGTTGTCTTTCCGACGCCGCCTTTCTGGTTGGCAAGGGCGATTATCTTTGCCAATTCGATTCCTCTTTCCGTTCGTTATTTGCCGCAGTGCTGCCGCAGCGACACACAACATATTATATCAGCCCCTGCCTCTCTTGTCAATGCTTTTCGCAGACAGACGGTATCGCCCCGACGGATGCCGTTCCAGGCGGTGTTATCATTATTTTTATCTCGATGCTTCCGCTGCGGGGAGAAACGCTGCGCTCGCTGCATACCTCCGCACCCGACTGACGTACAAGATCAAGCGCGCGGTCGATGGTGTTGTAGAACAGCCGCAGATCGTGCAGCACGAGCTTGCGCCGCCTCCCGCGGCTCCTGCCCGCCGCGCATGCTGATGTATCGCCCGCACGGGCGGTCATTGCATGCGTTTCTGCTGCGGCGGCTGTATCTGTGCTTGCGCCCGTACTGCCCGTGTCGCCTGCGGCAATCGTGCCGTGCTCGGCGAGCATATTGCCCATGTTACCCTCGACGGGGTCTGATACTCCGTCCATGTCGTCGTCGGCTGAAATGCCCCTGAGCTCGCGCAGCTCGGAAAGGCGCAGCCTGCGGTCAATGTAATCCTCACTGCGGCAGACGCTGAGCCTGTTTTCGATTATGTGACGCAGCGCGGCGCGGCGCTCCTCGGGGTCGCTCAGACGCAGCAGCGCACGGGCGTGCCGCTCGGATAAGCGCGCATCGAGTACGGTTTCGCGCTCGTCGGGCGAGAGTCGCAGCAGCCTCAGCTTGTTCGCAACATATGACTGACTCGCCGATAGATGCGCGGCAATCTGCTCCTGCGTCATTCCGTATAGGTCGATAAGCGCGGCTATCGCGCCCGCCTGCTCGAACATGTTCAGCTCTTCTCGCTGTATGTTTTCTATCAGCGCAAGCTCGGCGGAGGTGCGGTCGTCGACGTTGATGATGATGCACGGCAGCTGTTCCATTCCCGCTTGCATCGCCGCGCGGTAGCGGCGCTCGCCCGCGATTATCTCGTATTTGACACCCTCCGCGCTCAGCGGCAGCCGACGTACCGAGAGCGGCTGCAGCAGACCGTACCGCGCAATGCTGTCCGCAAGGCTTCCGATGGCATCCTCGTCAAAGCATCTGCGCGGCTGCGCACGGTTCGGCACGAGCCTGTCCGCACGTATGCGGAATATTCTGCCGCCGTCGGGCACAGCGGACGCACTCCGCCCGCTGTCCGTAAACTCCCTTGTAACCGATAACATATTTTCCTCTCCCCTTTACTTTTTTCGGTCATTGTTCGGGATAATTGTTTTTTTGGTTTGCAGTGTCGGACTTGATTGCCCGACATTGCAATGCTCTCCCCGCAGATCCTTCCGCGGGGCTTAATTATATCCCAAAGCTGCCCGTAGTTTATCGGGAAATATGGGAGCAAATAAAATTTTGTTTTGTAACAATCGGTCGCGAACTGAAAAACAAAGCACAGTGACGGCGAGGTACGGAGAACCGGGGCGCGGGAAAGGGAAATGCGTGGGGACGCGAGGGGACGCGAGGAGAACGCGGCCTTTTGAAAAAGGCCTGGCGAAAACTTTATAATAGGGAGTCTTTCTCGGGCAGAGCAGCGGGACGATTGCG
>URDX01000027.1 GCA_900546695.1 uncultured Eubacteriales bacterium
TCGCGCCGCCGTATCTTGACCACGCACGCGGTAGCGTCATCGCCCGGCTTATGCCCGTACTGCTTGTCGCACTCGTCGATGAGCATGGTAGCGAGCGTTTTCGCCGTATAGCCCGCGGCGTACACCGTACGCATAAAGTCGGCGATGTCCTCCCACTTCCATCCGAAGTTGAACGCCGCACCGATGCCCGCATGCGGACACCCGTCGCTCATAGCGACCATGCAGTCGCCCTCCTGGAGCTTTATCATCGATTTCAGCACCTTTTTGCCGTCGATGCTCAGCTCCTGCTTCGGATAATCGTACACCGCGTCTGTGCGGATGAAGATGACGTTCGGATTATCGTACTGGATTATCTCCACCGTCTCGTTCTCGATGAGATGGATAATGGTGAAGGTCGAATATGCAACGCCGCGCACCGAGCATATCGGCAGGGTCGCCGCGATGGTCGAAACACAGTCCTCAAGCTTCATCTCCTCCGACATCATGGTGGAGATTATCTTAGAGGTGAGGGTCGAGAGAATGCTCGCCTTTACCCCGCTGCCCAGACCGTCGGCAAGCACGACCACCGTCGAATTCTCGCCCTGCTCGACTATGTCGACATGGTCGCCGCAGAGCTGCTCTCCGTCGTGATTTATGCTTTTATAGCCTACTTCCGCACACAGATTATTCATCGCTGATAGACTCCTTCAGCTTAGTCAGTGCAATCTTTGTCTCAGCCGCCGTTTCACCGAGCAGCGAGGCGATCTCCTGAACTATGCGCATCTGCTTATCTACGACATTGTCCGCGATCTCAACCGTCTGACGGCTGATATCCTCCTTCTTCTGTCTCTGATTCTCCTCCTCGGTAACGTCGCGGAGGATGCAGAGTATCAGGTGATATTCGCGGTCGTAGACCACCGTTTTTTCGACGTATTTCTCATATTCGGCAAGGTATTCACGTTTTCCGTGAACACCGCGCAGTGTTCTTGCCGCCGACTGAAAATCGGTCGGGTCAAGCACGCGAACGACGCTGTCGCCGAGTATATCGGAGGGCGAACGGAGATTGAGTATCCGCTGCGCCGCGCGGTTTATCTGCTGTACCTCGAGCTTTTCGTTAAGAACGATGAGTCCGTTCGGGGTATTGCGCGCGATGGTATCCGAGAAGTTTTCCGCCTTCTCCTTCAGATACGGCAGACACATGGATATCTCCGCCTTACCGTGCAGTATCGCAACAGCCTTCTCGCGGCAGGTATTGTAGCCGCAGGAGCCGCAGTTCAGCTCGTCGGAGGGCTTTATCTTGCCCATCTGACGCAGCGTCTCGGTTATCTCGGTCTCGGTAGGCTCGGTCAGCCGCTGCGTGATTATCTCAAACTCCTTATGGAGCCCTGCACAGTCGGGCTGTTCAACGTCAAAATCCTCACTGCCGGCATAGCGCGAAACCGCTGCGTAATCCCGCACGGGCGCGCGGTGGAATTTCTCCATTACCGGTCCGCCTATGCAGCTGCCGATGCACGCCGACATCTCGATAAAGCAGCCGCGCAGCTCCCCACTCTCGATATCGCGGAGCGCAGCCATGCAGTTCTCGGTGCCGTCTATCGCCATGTACGAATAATCGGGGTTGTCGAGCGCCATCGTTTTGAGTATGCCGCCCGTCGTCGGGAAGAAGCGGGCACGGCTGTGCTGCTCGGAATCCATCCGCTGCTCGAGCACAACACCCTCTCTCTCGAGCCATGCCGTCAGCTCATCAAAGGTGAGCACGGCGTCGACAATGCCCTCATAATGCTGCGCCTCGTCCTTCTTTGCAACGCACGGTCCTACGAAAACCGTCTTTGCATTCGGTATGCGGCGCTTTATGTCGAGGCAGTGCGCCTGCATGGGCGACACGATGTCCGCAAGATACGGCAGCAGCTTCGGAAAGTGCTTCTGTATCAGCAGATTGACCGAGTGACAGCAGGAGGTGATTATGACATCCCTCCCCTCCTCATGCGTCATGTGCTCGTATTCGCGCTTTACGATGGTCGCGCCTATCGCGGTCTCCTCAACATCGTAAAAGCCGAGCCTTTTCAGTGCATCGCGCATCGCCTCGATGCCGACGCCGTCGTAGTTTGCAACGAACGACGGCGCAAGACTTACAACCACCGGATCGCCGCTCTGTAACAGAACCTTTACCTTCTCGGTCTCATCCACAATCTGCTTTGCGTCCTGCGGGCAGACGACAAAGCACTGCCCGCACATGATGCATTCATTTCCGATTATAAATGCCTGATTTCCCGAGAAACGAATTGATTTGACAGGGCAATGGCGGATACACTTATAACAGTTTTTGCAGTTTGATTTCTTGAGCGTAAGACACTCCATCTGCTATCAGTCCCTTTCGTTTAATATAGGTGTTAATATCTTATCGGTAAAAAACTCCTTGAAGCCCTCCGGTGTAATACCTGTATAAACATTGTCGTCGACCGTTACGGTGACGCCGACGCGGTTGCACTTGCCTGCGCAAAAGCTGCCTGCAAGCGTGATGTCGCCCTCAAGCCCGTGCTCGGCAATCGCCTTCTGAAACAGCTCTACGAGCTGCTCGGCACCTCTGAGATGGCAGGAGGAACCGACACAAATCTGTACAATCATTATTTTCCCGGTAATCCTTTCATGATAAATATGCCCCTGTCGCCGGCGGCTTGCGCACGCTGCGGGGCTCGGCTCGCACTGCTGTCACCTATTCGCATAGCCGGCGTTTGCCCGTGCCGCGGCATCTTATGCGCCGAGCCCTGCCAGAACATGCTCCGCAAAGAAGTCATCGACCGTATCGGGCGATACGGAATACAGTTCACCGTCAACGAGAACACAGACCCCCTGAACACATTTTCCGAGGCAGAAGGTTCCCGACAGGTCGACCTTATAGCCGACGCCGTGCTCGGCAATAAGCTCCTGCAGCCGCTCTACAACGAGACGCGAGCCCTTGATATGGCAGGATGAGCCGATGCATACTACAACTTTCATCTTGCTGTCCGATCCTTTCGTATATTTATATGACAGCCCCCGCATCTGCGGCGGCGGTTCAACCGAATTCTATGTATTTTATGTGTAGCTTTTCTGTCCGACGGCAGACCGTCACGCCGCTGCGTGCCGCACACTGCCGTGCGGCAGTCGCCGTCACAATCCGCACAACACTCAATCAAATGCTGCGTTCACGAGCGGACGCAGATACGCGCGCTCCGCCTCGTTTGCCTGTGAGAGCCTTGCCGCCGCGATGATGGGTATCCACCGCAGAACATAGCCGCGCTCCGCGCCGCTGCGCTCGCAGTATGTGTCGAGATAAAGCTCAGCACCCTCCGCATCTCCGCCGTAGCCGAACAAGAGATACGTCCGCGCCGCATCCGCAGCGCCGTTGCCCTGCGACGCATGCGACCAGTCGAGAACGAAGTGCCGCCCGTCGTCGGTGATAATGACGTTCGCGGGGCTGAGATCGCCGTGGCAGAGCTTGCTGTGCCTCGGTACGGCATCGAGCCGCGAATACAGATCGTACCGCTCGGTCGCGGAGAGCTCGCTCCCGATTATATGACGCACGAGCTTATCCCGCTGACGAACGAGCTCGGGGCAGCGCCGCGCGTGTATCTCAAGCTGAATATCGGCAAGCCGCGCGATATACTCGCCCCGCCGCTGCGGCTGCTCCGCCATAAGCGTCTCAAGCGTTTTGCCCTTGATATACTCGGTGACTATCGTCCATCTGCCGTCGGTCACAGTCACCGCCCTGACAGCGGGCACGGGAAGCCCCGTCTCGGCAACACGGGTCTGATTCAGCGCCTCGTTTAGCACATCCGACTCCTTGAAGCCGCAGCCGAAAACCTTAAGCACGCTCTCGCCGTCGCGAAAGACGGTTTTGTTATTTCGCAGTGCGATTATGCGGTCGTGTCCCATGCGCTGTCCTCCGATAGTTTCACCGATAGTTCCGTTGACTGTTCCGTTGACTGTTCCGTTGATGGCTCTGTTAAATGTTCCGTCGTTCGGGGCCGTTTTTCTGTCGTAAGGCAGCTGCTTTTTTCTGCCCTGCGGTGCCGCACCGCAGGGACGTTAGTCAGAGACTGCAGAGCTACGCCTTTCTCACCATATTTTATCATTATAGCAAAGGTAAGGTAAAAAAAGAATTGCCTTTTAGTCGGGTACGGTATTGCCCATAAGGCAATACTCGTCTTGGCTTTGCCATGCGCCGGGCAATTCGCCGCGCCGCTTGGCGGTTTGTCACGCCGCTCGACGATTTCACCGCATCGCTCAATGATTCACCGCACTCAGCGTACCGAATCGCGGAACACCCTGCGCTTTGCGCTGACAAGCTCCTCGATGAACTTATTGTCAAGGTCGGTCAGACGGTAGTCCTCGCGGCGGATAAGCACATCGCGGTAGCTGCGGTCGTTACCCTCGCAGCTGCGCTCGACAAGCCCGTAGCGATCAAGCAGCTCGCGCGGGATGGGTGAAACCCACATGTAGGTATCGGGATTACTTGCAAGCAGCTCTAACTGACTTGCGCGCTCGAAAACGAATATCCGACAGCCGCCGTTATCGGGAAGCTCGTCCTTTTTGACCTCTGTGACGGGCAGCGACGGCACATACGGGTCGGCATGCGCTATCTCGATGTATCCGTCAAGGTCGGCATAGGATATCGACGGCAGCCCGTTGAGCGGGCAGCCGGCGTTCATCAGAAGAACGTAGCGGAACTCGGTCACAAGCTCGTACGAGAGGTGCTTTTCGTCCATCATCGCTTTATAGTAGCTGTCGTAGCGGTCGCTGTAGCGGAGTATTCCGAGTTTGTAGTCCTCGCGGAGAATGTTTTTTATCGCGCGGGAGGAATTAGTCTCCTTGTAGAACACCTCGGTATCCGACGCGGGGTCGAGCTTTCTCGAAAACTCCGCAAAGGCGGAGGCTATATAGCTTGAGCGCGGCACCGATATCGAAAAATGCTGCTTGCCCGTCGGACCGTCGCGAAAGATGTTTTCGATGTCATCCACCTGCTTCAGTACCTTTTTTGCGCACGTGACGAACAGCTCCCCGTCGGGGGTCAGTGTCATGCCCTTTGCGCTGCGCTCGAACAGCACAACACCGAGGCTGTTTTCGAGCTCCTTCACAGCGCGTGAAAGCGCGGGCGCGCCGACGATAAGCTGCTGTGCAGCCTTGTTTATCGAGTGCGTCTCGGCGACGGCGAGTGCGTATTTCATATGAAGCAGGTTCATTCGCGTTCTCTCCTTTTTTGTCTACGATTATATTATATCACTTTTTCGTGAAATTTCAATTATTATTGAGCAATTATGCGCCGCTGAAGCGATTTTTTATTGCATAAACTGAAGAAAAATGCTATAATGGGCTGAAATCTGCCATGTCACGCGTCCACAGCGCGGCAAGCGGACACCGACTGAAAGGAAAAACTCCCGCGCAGGGAGTCGGACAGCAGTATGAATATCTTAGTAATAGACGGTCAGGGCGGGCAGCTCGGCTGCGGGATAATAAAGGCTCTGCGCGAGCGCGGCGCTGCGGCGCAGATAACCGCCGTCGGTACAAATGCGTCGGCTTCGGCTGCCATGCTGCGCGCGGGTGCGGATGCCGCCGCGACGGGTGAAAATCCCGTTCGTGTTGCTTGCAGAAGTGCCGACATCATAACGGGTCCCGTCGGAATAGTCATAGCAGACTCGCTGCTCGGAGAGGTAACGCCCGATATGGCGGTCGCGGTCGGTCAGGCGCGCGCCGTGCGGGTGCTGATTCCCGTCAACCGCTGCGATAATATCGTTGCGGGCACGCCCGATGTCGGAATGAGCGCGCTTATCGACGATGCGGTAAAGCGGATAGCGGAGATCGCTGCGAAATAACGGCCGCCGCAACAAAATAACTGCTGCCGCATAAAATTACGACTGTCGCGACAAAACATTGACAGCCGACGTTACTCACATCGCAGCGGTGATGATAGCGCATATCGAAAAAAATCACAGTGCGACGGTCGCAGCCGCATATCCCGCAAAAATCGCATTCCGCACTTGACAGCGATGCAGCATTGTGCTATAATTTTTCCGTAAAGCGGCTTTGCGCCGCAGCGCACGCACACGAAGTGCGGCGCGGGAGCAGAGGCTTCCGTTCTATCCGAATAAACGGGCACACCGCCGCGCGGACCTCCGCCACACGGCATATCGCCGCGCAGATTTCCGCCGCACGACATGCCCGAGAAAAACAACATTTCAGTCAAATAATGTCGAACTAACACCGGGAAGGTGCCTGTATCCCCGTAGGGATAGGTACCCTCCCGATTTTTTCGGCGAAAGGAAAGACATGAACAATACAAGAAACAAAAAGCTGCTCACTCTCGTGCTCGCCGCGCTGTTCTTCGCGCTCGGCTATGTGCTGCCGTTCGCAACGGGTCAGATCAAAGAGATAGGCAAAATGCTCTGTCCCATGCACCTGCCCGTGCTGCTCTGCGGCTTTATCTGCGGTCCCGTATGGGGTCTCGTCGTCGGCGCGGCGCTGCCGCTGCTACGCTCTGTAACGAACGGTATGCCTCCGCTCTTCCCTACGGCTGTCTGCATGGCGTTTGAGCTTGCGGCATACGGCGCATTCGCGGGAATATTCCACCGCGTACTGCCGAAAAAGCGCGGCATGGTATACGTCTCGCTCATCGCAAGCATGCTCGTCGGCAGACTCATATGGGGTTTGGCAATGTTCGTGCTCACGGGAATCGCGGGAACGGAATTCTCGTTTGCAGCATTCATCGCGGGCGCGTTCACCGGCTCGATACCCGGTATAATCGCGCAGATAGTGCTCATTCCGCCGATAGTGATGATAGTCGGGCGCGTATGGAAAACCGCACCCGCCGCGAGGGAATAATAACAATCAAGGAATGACATAGATCAAACCAAGCAAAACAAACCAAGCAAAACGAAACGAGCGCCGCCGCACCCTTAAGGCTTAGGAGTGCGGCGGCGCTCTTGCTATTGGATTCCGTACTATTCCGTAAGGTGATATCGGCTGTCCGATATTGTCATGCATCGTCAATCACACGGATTTGTCCGACAGTGTCAATCGCTCGATTTCGTCAGGCGCGTTATTTGCCCGATACCGACTCCGTAATTATTCCGCAGTCGTCTGCGTCTCCGCTTCGCCGTCGGTCGGAGCGGCTGCTGCGGCTTCCTTCTCCGCGCGGCGCGCGTCCTTTACCGCATTTGCGTATCTGCGCGGCGCATAGCCGTCGATACCCGCCGACTGCAGCGAGCCGAATATGCGATGCTTGAGCCCCTTATATTTTCGGTCGAGCCGTACGAGCAGCTGCTTAATCTCCTCGCGCTCGGTATGACCGTCCTCGGGGCACGATGTCGGAACAACGGGAAGGTCGTTATGCGCGAGAAAATACCGTATATCCTTCTCCGGCGCGTAAATAAGCGGGCGGATAAGGGTTATTTTTTTGCGGTCGAGATATGTGACGGGCGAGAACGAACCGAGCCTGCCCTCATGGAACAGATTCAGCATAAAGGTCTCTACCGCGTCGTCGTAATGATGTCCGAGCGCTATCTTGTTGCAGCCCGCCTCTATCGCAGCGTCGTGCAGAATTCCGCGGCGCATCTTTGCGCAGAGCGAGCAGGGATTTGACTCGCGGCGGGTCTCGAAAATTATCTTTGCCAGATGCGTCTTAACAAGGCGGAACGGAACGCCCCTGCTCTCGCAGAACTCGCGCACGGCGGAAAAGTCCATAGCAGGTCTGCCGATGTCCTCAAAGCTCATGTCGGCGGTTATACCGACAAGCTCGAAGTGCTTTGGATAAAAAAGCGAGAGATTTATCAGCGCGCAGAGCAGCGCTATCGAATCCTTGCCACCCGACAGTCCCACCGCGATGCGGTCCCCCTCTTCTATCATGCCGTACTCATCGACCGCGCGGCGGGTACAGCTGAGCAGCCGACGTATTACGGGAAAATCGGCGCGGTAAACCGCGTGTCCGCTCTGCGCGGGCTTTTCAGACAGCGCCGCACTGTCGTCCGCAACGCCGCAGCAGTTTACTCTGTCCTCTTCCATTACATTAACTCCATTCTCTTCTTCCGCGCACGCAGGTGCAGCACGATTATGTGCACCGCAGCAGCCGCAGCGACCGCGACAGCCGCGCAGGCGATCATTATCGGGCGCATGTCGGGTGCGACCGTGCCGTCGGCTTTTATCTCGATATCGCCGCCGTAGCGCAGGCGACACGCAGCGGCTGAAAGCAGCTCGGGCGAATCCGCCGCTATAACGGCAGCTCCGGGCGAGCGCAGCGCGCGCATGCCGTCCGAGCCCTGCTCGATTACCTCGATATGCATCATGATATCCGCGCCCGTAAGCTCACCCGATATCACGAGCGGCTCAAAGCCGCCGTCCGAGATAAGCGAGAGCGCCGAATCATTGTAGATATACGCGACTGCGGATAATTCGATCCCGCCCGTGCTTGCGAGCCCTGCGCCGACGCCCGACTCCGTCTTTCCGTGTCCGACCGCGCCGCCCGTGAACAAAAAGCTGCCCGCATTATATATGCATGCTCCGACCTCGGCGCTGCCCGATGTGACCGCGCCGCCGCTGAGCGCTGCCGTCGCCGCAGCATCGTTGTAAAGGCATCCGCCGAGTGTCTGTGCCGTGCATGAGAACAGCTTTCCGCCGTCGACGGTAAGCGAGCCGCTGTTGTATACTCCGCCGCCCTGCTCCGCCACGCATTCGTTCACAGAGCCGTCCGAAATTTTCAGGCTGCCGCTGTTATATATGCCGCCGCCCTGCTCCGCTGTGCATCTGTTCACGGCGCTGCCGCTGATCAGCGCGCTTCCGCTCTCCGAAATATATATGCCGCTGCCGTCGCACTCTGATATCTCACCGCCCGAGAGCGTGCATTCGCCGCTGCAGACGTATATTCCGCCGCCCGATGCGGCGCTGCACGGCTCACCGTATTCAACGGTGCTACCCTTATCGTTGAGTGCGGAATGTCTGCCTATACAGCCGCCCGAAAGCTCAAAGCTGCCCGAGCGTAGATATATCGCGCCGCCCTGATCCGCACTGCAGCTGCTGATCAGTCCGGAATACATCACCATTCTGCCCGAGTTTATAATGACCGCACCGCCCAGTACCGCAGTGCAGCCGTATATCTCGCCGCCGCGCAGCTCAAGCGCGCCGCCCGTGACAGACACTGCGCCGCCCTCGACTGCATCGCAGCCGTTGATACGCACGCCGTCCGAGATAACGAGCGTTCCGCCCGACACCTCAAACGCTCTGCCGCTGCCGCCCCGCGTAAAGCGAAGCGACGGCTCATCACCCGTATCGCCCTGCTTGCCGACGGTGAGACTGCCGTCAAAAACCGATATTACCGCGCCGCTGACGGTGACTCCCGCACCGAGCAGCAGGATATCGCCGCCCGTGATGCGGAGCTCGCTTGTAAGCTCGACATCGCGCAGCAGCATGACGCTCCCGTCCTCGCGGAGCTCTGCAAAGTCATCGCCGCCGAGTGCGGCAATAAGCCCCGCAGCATCCGATATCTCAATGAAGGTATCCGCATCGCCCGCAGCACTCACGACGGCATTGCCGTTTGCAAGGTTACCGTTTGCAGCAACATTTCCGTTTGCTGCCGAAGCCCCCGCACACGGCAATGCGAGCGAGAGCAGCAGGGCCGAGCAGACGGCAAGCGACGCTCCGCGGCGATAGAAACGACGTTCGGCGGCAAAAAAATCCGAAAATTTCATATTTAACCTCTTTAGCCTCAAAAAAGCGAAAGGAGCTGTTAAAAAGCTCGTTTTTAACAGCCCGCTTTGATTTTAGGGAACAAACAAATATGCCCTGACCTTTCAGCATCCCCGCAAAGGGGAGAGATAAAATCGCTTAGAGTGTTCGATTTCGTCGCTCAAGGCGTACAATTGTACGTCGCGCGGCGAAATCGGGCGCAGAAAAAGCGAAAACATTAAATCTTAAGCAGGAATACGTAAGGATTCCGACCCCTTTTCCGCCATATGGGACACACTAAAGACCGATAAGCTCAGCTCGTTTTCGCTTTTTCGGTCCGGACGATTTCAGCCTCCCCGAGCAATGAGCTATTTACTCAGCGTCCTCAGCCTTTACGTCGACCGAGCGGACGGCGGTGCGGAGAATACGAATCTTTGTGCAGTTATGAGTAGTCTCGATAACAACGGTCTCATCCTTGATGCTGACAATCTTACCGATAATACCGCCGATAGTCGTGATCTCGTCTCCGACCTGCAGACCGTTTCTCATCGCGTTGGTTTCCTTCTCCTGCTTTTTCTGCGGGCGAATCATAAAGAAATAAAAAACGACAACGAGAACAACGAGCATCACTATTGTGATCCAGCTCTGCCCCATACCTGCGGTGGTAGCTGCAGCAGCTTCGTCAAGAAGATTATACATTTTGAGTCTCCTTAAAATTCATTTTTATGTAAGGTGTATTATACACTATCCGCACGGGCTTGTCAATGCGGCGGCGTGGCGACGATGAAAATTTACATTTTCGTTCCTACCCGCGGGGGCGAAATCGGGCTGAAAACGCTAAAAAACAAAATTTTTAAAAAAATTTGCTTTTTCGGTAAGGAATTTTGAATCCTCAGTTGTATAATTGTATGAAGAGGGCGAAAAAACACGCCCAATTCAACCCCGGAGGTTAATAAGGTGGAAAACGGTGAAGAGCTCTACAGCCGTTTCCGCGACGGTGATGACGCCGCCTTTGACCAGATACTTAAGCTTTATTACGACGGACTTCTATTCTTTGTGACAAGGTACGTTCGGGATGTCGGCACAGCTGAGGATATTGTCATTGACACGTTTCTCGAGCTGCTGATGCACCGCAGTAGATATAACTTCAAAACGTCACTGAAAACCTATCTGTATACCATCGCCCGAAATAAGTCGCTCAACGTTCTCAAACGTAAGAGTCGGACCGATGTCGGACTGGATTCGGTCGGGGATAATGTCGCCGACCTTCAAACGATAGATTCACACATGCTCGACAGCGAGCGGAAACGGGTACTGAGTGATGCGCTCGCCGCGCTGCCCGAGGAAATGAGAAGCTGTATTATTCTCGTTTACTTTGAAGATATGACATACGAGGAGACCGCAAGGGTCATGAAGAAAAGCAGAAAGCAGATCGACAATCTGCTTTACAGGGCAAAGGCATCGCTGAAAAACATCATCGGCGAGGCAGGCAAAGAACTATTATGAGAACTCTTGAAGAAATAAAAAAGGAACTCGACCGCAGATATACCGCAGCCGACAACAGACGCCGCCGCATGCGTCGTACAGCGGCGGAGGCAGCGCTCGGAATGATGCTGTGCAGTGCTTTCGCGCTGACAGCCGTGCTCACCTATAACGGTGGAACGCAGAGCGGCATCTATGACGGCAGTGAGACGAATATATCGAGCTCCGCCGCAATAACG
The DNA here is from genome assembly GCA_900546695.1 of uncultured Eubacteriales bacterium. Taxonomy (GTDB): domain Bacteria; phylum Bacillota; class Clostridia; order Oscillospirales; family CAG-272; genus UMGS911. The sequence continues at coordinate 11,394 of URDX01000027.1, forward strand.
GAGCGTAAAACGAGCGGCACCGAATACATAACTAACGCAGCGGATACAACTGCGGCAACAGCTGCGTCGACCGGGGTGACGAGCACCGCCCCCGCAGAGGAGCAGACATATATCCCCATCTCGCCCGAGGCACCCGTGCCCGAGCAGACGGAGGATACGGATGCCGCAGGGAGCGATGTATCCGACGTGCCCGCAGAGCCCTCCGACGACACCGCACCTCCCGATACCGCGCCGACAAGCGCGGCAACGACGACGGAGGATAACGGCGAGCGCCCGATAACGAGCCGCCGCCACAATACCCCGAAGTACCCCGGCGGAGTTGACCCTAACTGCAGCGCTTACGACGTTAAGCTCTCTATCAGGTTCATTACCGGAGCAAAGGTAGATGCGGTATTTGACATCAGCGGAAAGAGCGAGGTACAGGCTGTCGAGCTCAAGCTCGAACGCATACTCGGTATCCCGATAGTTTCCAAGAATCATGTTTCGGTCGGAATGGGCAATATCTACGCCTCCGAAAACATCTTCGGCGCGCTGGTAACCGTTACCGACAGCACCGGCACAAGCCGCGAATATAAGCTCACGTATCTTACGCAAGAAGCTTATACCGCACTCCGCTCCGCATGTCATTGATGCGGCTGCGCGGCTGAAATAAAATCGCTTTCCTCTCCTATATCCTTTCCTGCAAACACACCCACACCACCTCGCTTTGTGAAAGGATAATATTGATAAGACATTCGTCACATCTCTTGCAGTGACGAATGTTTTTGTTTTTACGGGAAAGTGTTCATGGGCAAATGAGACGCTTTTGCAGAAAGCACGGCAAACGCATTCTATCCTGTGCAAATAGCGAAAAACAAAAAAACTGCCGAAGTTAATCGACAGGATTTTTTTGGTGCTCCATCGGAGATTCGAACTCCGGACCCCTTGATTAAAAGTCAAGTGCTCTACCGGCTGAGCTAATGGGGCGCATACATTACGTACCTGTATATGATAGCATATTTGCAGTATTTTGTCAAGGACTTTTTTTGACAAAACGAAATAGCAGGCTTTTGCAAATACAGCCGCGATGGCTCGACATGCCCGAATCGCGAGCGCTTCCGCTCGCAGCCCCTCACGCATAAGACACCCCCGCCGCATAAAATAGCACCCCCGCCGTGCGCGGGCACAGCGGGGGTAATGCATAGCTTTGTTATCTGTTATCTGAATAACAGCGGTCGGATACCGAAACAGTTACCGGTCAGATCCTATCCTTATAGCGGTCGATCATCTCAAAAACATAGCTCGGCTCGACCTTCGGCAGGGCGATGGGCTCGGTGCTTGCGACCCATGCAGCCTCCCAATCGCCAAGTTTGGTATAAAACTCATCGGCATGCCAGATTATGCGGTTCTCGAACACGGGAAGGGTATCCTCGTATGCGGGATAATCGAAGCCCTCCTTCGCCTTCTCATCGAGCATAGCGAAGAACTTCTCCCAGCGCGGGATGTGGTAGGAGCCGATAAGACCCGCCCATTCCTTCCATGCGTAGTCAAAGAGCAGGCTGTTCTGCTCGTTGCCCCAGATGGTAATCTGAATTCTCGCATTGTACTCGTAGAGATCGCGCTCTGCGTCGGTGGTGCCATGCGCGCGTGCGTCGGCTATCCATTTCTGAATGGTCCATTCGGGACGTACGGCGAGCATGCGGTCGATATCGCCGAGCAGTGCGATGAAGTCGCGCGAACGCGCTCTGAAATCGTCGTAGCGGCGCTCGATATACGCGGTGCTGACCTCTGCATAGAGCTTCTGCGCGTAGTTAGAGAGCAGCTGACGGCAGAAGTCGTTCATATCATAGAGATAGCCCTCCGTCTCGGAATCGGTCTCGCGCAGCAGGTCGATTATCTGCAGCATGATGCTGTTATCGTAGTGAATCTCAAAGCTGTCGCAGGGACCTGTTCCGCGCAGACGCAGACACGGGCGGGTGCAGAGCACCGTTCCGCGCTCAACGTAGTCGGTTCCCGGAACGTAGACATGGTCGAGCAGGAGCTTCCATGCCGCCTTTGCGTTCTTTGCGGCGTCGCCGCTTACGCCGTAGCGGCGCTCGATATATGCGTCTATCCACTCATACGGGTCGACCGAATCGCTGCGCGTGAGCATTTCGAGGCTTAGGTCGTAGAAGGCGGGATTCTGACCGATGCCCTCCATGAACAGACCCGTTCCGACCGCTGCGGGCGCGGATTCCTTAGCCATATTGAAGCCGTTTGCGGCAGCGCGGTGCATATCGCCGTGAATGGAGCTCATGCGCGCGCCGAAGTTATGGAGTCTGCCGACAACATAGCGATAGCCCCAGTAGCCCTCATGGCGAACGGGGAACTCGCAGTCAAGGTCGAGAATAAGCAGATGCTCTCTCGGCACGGCGACAACGATATCATGACGGATGGACCATGCCTGCATTACCCATGTATAATTCTCGTCGTACTCGGCGTACAGCTCGGAAATTACTCTGCCGACATCGTGCAGATACTGCTCGCCCTCGACGGGGGGCTCGCCCTCATGGAAGGGGTCGCATGCATAATATCCGTACGTGCCGAATATCTGCTGCTGATTCTTCATAAAGGTCTTGCCTATCTTCTTAAAGAGCGGGTCGAGCGGGTCAACCTCCGTTGTTCTGCCGATGTTGTTCCAGGTCTTTTTGACGAGGAATTTTCCCTCGGGAAACTTCTCCTTCATCAGGTTCGGAACAAAGCCCGAATAGCCCTGCTGTATCGGCTTCATGCCGAAAGCAAGCTCGCGCTCGAGTATCTTTTTGCCGAGAGCCTCATGCTCCTCTATCCAGCTCATGGGGATAGGTCCGCCGTGACCCTCAAGGTTAGTCATCAGCTGCCATGCCTGGAATGCGGGACCCGCGATAAACGCTCTCGCCTCAGCGTCGGTAAAGCCGAGGTCAAGCAGAGTGTGATACCAGACCGACTCGGTTCCCGTAATAGCGAGCGGCATGTTGATACCGTTGAGCGCCATCATGTCTATCTCGTACTCCCAACGGTCCCAGTTCCACCATGCGGCACTGTACGAGTGTGTGCAGTAGTTCATGTAGACGCGGAACTCCTGCTCTATAACGCGGCGATACGGCTGCGGCATCGGCAGCGCGCCCGCTGCAAATACGGGGATGCGCTTGCCGCACCATGAGATATTCGCCTTCATTGTGTACTTGATATACCAACCGAGTGCGGCGGCAACCGAGCCGGCATTATTACCGCGGAGAACGACCTTACCGTCCCGCGAGTCAAGCTCATAGGTATCGTGTCCGCCCTCGGCGGGAATCGTCTCGAGCACGAAATCATCGGAGTGACCGGGGAGATAGCGCTCTATCAGCTCGCGTACAACTTGCATATTCTGACCATTAGCCCTCGCTGCGCGAAGGCATCCTTTCGTGTTTGATTGCAGTCGGCTGCGGTACGTTCCGCGATGCGATTTTGCGAGGCACACCGTGCCCTATGCATGCGCAGAGACCGTGCTAAGCAGTTATCGGTATTATATCATAGCTTTCCGTTTTTTGCAATAACCTGTCGGAAATTGAACGGTCCGTACCGCAGGAATTTGAGCGGTCTGTACCGCCTGAAGCCGAACCGCATTTCCGCGCGGTAAAGCTACAGATCTACGCGCTCGAACCGCCGCTGCGCCCCACAGCACGAAAGCAGCGTAACGAGCACGTATACCGCCGCCGAGACGGCAAGCAGTACAAGCTGACGCGCAATTTCCGCGCCGCCCGTTGCGGCAAGAAAGCCGAGCCCCGGCAGATGCGGCAGCGCCTCATAAACGGCGACGGTGAGCATAGCCGCGATGATAAAGCGGATAAAAGGTGCGCCGAGCCGATACGCGGTACGGAAAAAGCCGCAGACAAAAATGAAATTAAACTCGGCATAGACGAGCAGCATAAATGCGATAAGCGTCGGGCATGCGGGCATGAGCGGGTTTGTCGCATACGGCGGCAGCTCGGACATAAGCGCAAGTCTTATGACAGTAAACACAGACGCGAGCAGCACCGAGAGCAGCTGAAAGAAGGCGACAAACAGCAGCTTTGCGCGCGGCACGTCGCGTTTTCTTATCGGCAGCAGCGCGGTGAACATGATATCGCCCGATTCGCGCGCGAGCTGAAACGACTGAAATATTCCGAGACACACGAAAAACGCCGAAACAAGCACGGGATAGCCCGGGATGAATACCATCAGCGTAAACGCAAGAAACGCGGGTGTGAGCGGAGATGTTGAGAGCTTCAGTTCCTTGCGCAGCAGTGCTGCGGCGGTGGTTTTATTCATTTTCTCCGCTCCTTTCCTGCGCCTTGCGACGGGGATGATTTTTGCTTTCCGTATCGTTTGTCGGTGCGTCGCCCTCGTCGGAAGCTCCGACAGTACCGACACCGTTTTCGAGATGGATAATTATCTCCTCGAGCGACGGAGCGGGTACAGGGTCACTCAGCATCGCACAAGGCACAAGCAGCGTTGCACCGTTACGTCCACGTTTGCGTCCGACCGCGGCAGCAGATAACGTAGAGGCTGCCGTAGTATCGGCTGCGTCAGCAGGCGCCGCGACAGTCGATGCTGCAACCGATTCGGGTATGATTGCCCATTCCCTTTTGATATCGTCAATCGCGCCGCTGAGAGCGATCCTTCCGTCTCTGATAAAAATTATATCATCCGCACACTTTTCAAGGTCGGAGACGATATGCGTCGAGAAAAAGACGGTCTTTCCCTCTCCCGCAAGGTCGAGCAGCACGTCAAGCAGCTCTTCACGCGATATGGGGTCGAGCCCGCTTGTCGGTTCATCGAGTATTAGCAGCCGCGCGCCGTGAGAGAGTGCGAGTGCGAGACCGAGCTTGACCCGCATACCCTCCGACAGCTGCTCGGGCGTTTTACCCGTGTCGAGCAAAAACATGTTTGTATATCTGCGCCAGAGCGAATCATCCCAGCTCGGATAAAACGATGCGGTCACGGCGGCAAGCTGCTCTATGCGCTTCTTTTTGTACCAACCGACCGCGCCGCCCGCGTAGCCTATCTCTGCTTTTATACCGCGCTCGTCGACTGCGATATCGCGCCCGAGCATGGAAACGCTTCCGCCGTCGGGGCGTACAAGTCCGAGCATGGCTTTTATCGTCGTCGTTTTGCCCGCGCCGTTTCTGCCGATAAAGCCGACGATGCGACCCGCGCGGATATCAAAATCGAGCGGTCCGAGCGTAAAGCCCGGATAAAGCTTTTCGAGACCGCGTACGCTCGCCGCAGGTTTTTCCTGTCCGATGCCGCCCATTATTCTCCCCTCCCGTCATTCGACGCATCGCCCGATACTCCGCCTGAGATATTGTCCGACTCATCGTCCGATGCCTCCTCCGACTCGGCAAGGCTCTCCGCAAACACCTTTTCAAGCAGCGAATTGAAGCTGCCGCTCGGCGGTATCGCTATCCCGCGGCGCGCATCACCGAGCAGCAGCAGCGTGTCCCCAGGGAGGATCCCGAACAGCTCGCGAGCCTGCTTCGGTATTACTATCTGCCCGCGCTCACCGACTGTTGCGGTCCATGCATATTTTCCCTTCGGTCCTTTCATTTCGTCCTCCGTTTCCGGTGCCGCAGCTGTCGCTGTCATGACTGCCGACCGTCACACCGTTGCCGTGCCGACAACGTCTGATAGAAAGCGCACAAACACAGCGCGGCAAGATCGTGTAATTCATATTTTTCATACTTATTATACGCAATTTGCCCCGTTTGTCAATACCGACGGCAATAAAATTCGGGTAAAACCAAAAAAGGTAGGCAAAAACAGGTGCGCGTCAATACACCTAAAATACAGGCAAAAACAAAAAACAGGTGCGCAGACGCGCCGTTGAAGAAGCATGAAAACAGGTGCGCGGATGCGCACCTGAATTCATATTATCAAAGTCAAATATATTTGAAAATTACAGAGCCGTAATGCAGCACAACGCACATTGCTCATTGCTCATTGCTCATTGCAAATTGCTCATAGCATCAGCCGCCGTAGATAGATATAGTTATCTTATCCTTCATATAGTCGTAGTAGGAAAGCGGGTCGGTGAGCGCGCCGCTCAGACGCACCTCAAAATGCAGATGATTACCGAACGAGTAGCCCGTATTTCCGACAGCAGCAATCGTCTGCCCCTGTGACACGGTCTCGCCCGCGGTCACATACAGCTTTGAGCAGTGGGCATACAGCGTTGCATAGCCGTCGCCGTGACTGATTATTACATAGTTTCCGTAGCTCGAGTGCTTTGCAGCAGTTACAACCGTGCCCGCAGCTGCCGCCTTGATAGCTGTGCCGTTCGGCGCGGGAATGTCGATGCCCTTATGCGGCGATTCACCCGGGCGCTGATACTGGAATGTCGTGCTTACAAGGAAGCGGTCGCCTATCGGCCATATAAAGCTCGGCGCACCGCTCGGGTCGGGCGACGGAGTCGGCGTATCCGTCGTCGGCTTTGTCTCGTCTCCGCCCGACGGGTTTGACGGTTTAATCTCGGGAGTCTTTGTTACGGGCGCCGTGGCTTCGGTTCTTCTTCGCTCCTCCTCGGCTAAGCGTTTGAGCTCTGTCTCTATCTCGGAGTTGAGCGATTCCTCCTGAGCCTGCGCCTCCGAACGGAGCTGATCGTACTTTGTCATATCCGCCTGAAGCGTTGCTATGTAGTTTTCCGACTGCGTTCTAAGCGACTCGAGACGTTCGCTGTCGGAGCGCAGCGAATCCATGACCGCGACCTGCTCTTCCTTAAGCAAGGTAAGCGTCTCGGTCTGCTCTGCGAGCAGCCTGACATCCTCGCGCAGCCCGTCCATGACGTTGTTCTGATACTCGACCATCGTACCGAGCCTGTCGGCGCTTTCAAGAAAGTCGATAAACGTATCGGACGAAAACGCAAGCTCGACGGGATTCATATCGCCGCAGAACTGCATCATCTTGAGCCAGCTCTTGAAGCGGTCGTATTTATCGTCAAGGTCCGCGTTTATCTCCGCTATCCGCGCATTGGCATCACTTATCTGCGAATCGTACTCGGATATGAGATTTCCCGTCACCGCCATCTTATCGCTGAGCAGCTCAATCTCCGAATCTATCCTCTCCTTCTCGGCGAGCAGACTGTCAACGCTGCCGCTGATGGAGTCTATCTTATCCGAATAATCACTTATCTGCTGCTGCAGAGCGTCAAGCTTTGCTTTATTCTGAGCAACCGACGCAGCAAAAAGCGACGGGGAGGCGCACGGCGAAAAAACGGCTATCGCCGCGGTCAGAAGCAGCAGCGCGGATATCGCGCGCACCCTGTGCCGTGTAGTATGCCTTATCAAGCTCGCCATGAGTCTCCCTCCTTTCCGATTCAAGTGTGCGTGTATGCCGCCTATAACGTCTGCCGCACAGGCGGCAGACTATACTTCAATCAGCCGCCATAGATACTAATAACGTACTTATCCTTCATATACGCGAAGAAATCAAGCGGTTCAACGAGTGAACCTGCGTAATAAGTTTCAAAATGCAGATGACAGCCGTATGAATTTCCCGTATTACCGACAAGAGCTATCGTCTGCCCCTTTTCGACCGTATCACCGGGCTTTACCAGCAAGCTCGAACAATGGGCATAAAGAGTTGCATATCCGTTTTCGTGTGTAATGAGCACATAATTGCCGAAGCTGACATGATAGGTAGCCTCGGTAACAGTTCCCGAATCTGCCGCATAGATGCTTGTTCCGAGAGGTGCAGGAATATCTATTCCTCTGTGATAGCTGCCGCGGCAGATACCGAAATTCGAGGAAACGACATACTTGCCCTCGACGGGCCACTGATACGACGGACGGTCGCCCGATATTGTGCTGCCGCTTGTCGTACTGCCGCTGTTGTTGTTTGCAGCCGCCTCAGCCGCCTTTCTCGCCTGCTCTGCGGCGATACGCGTGAGCTCTGCCTCGATCTCCGAGCCGAGCTTTTCGTCAGCCGCCTCTGCGTCTGCAAGGTACTGCTCGTACTGAGCCTGATTCTTCTTCAGCTCGGTTATGTAGTTCTCGGATTTCTTCTGCAGCGCCGTGAGCTGAGCGTTATCCGACTCAAGCTGCTGCTTTACCTCAAGCTGCTCCGCGCGGAGTGTATCCGCCTCGTCGCGCTGCTCTGCAGCGGCGTTGACATCGGTACGCAGATCCTCCATAACGGTATTCTGATACTCGATGAGCGTTCCCATGCGGTCGACCGTCTCAAGGAAGGAGACGAACGAATCCGCCGAAAGCACCATCTCAAGATAATTGACATCGCCGCTGAGCTGCATCATCCTCAGCCAGCTCTCAAAGCGCTCGTATTTTGTGTCTATCTCGGAATCCATATCGACTATGCGCGAATTTATCTTCTGTATATCGCTGTCGTACTGGTCGATGATGGCGTTTGTCGACGCTATCTTTTCGGTGATAAGGTCGATCTGCTCATCTATCTGCGCCTTACGCTCGAGCGCGCCGTTGATATCGTTTTTAGCCGCCTCGATGGACTTATTGTATTCGTCTATCTTTTCCTGCAGCTCCTGACGCTGACGCTCCCATTCGCTGACCGAAGAGGATGCAGCCGAGAGATGCATCACGAACGGAGACGCCGACGCTGCGGTCACCGCAAGCAGAAGCAGCGCGGAGACCGACTTTAATATTCGTTTCTTCATATAAATTACCTCGATTCTCGGGTCGAAGTCCTGCATAGCGGACATCGAATAAAGCATCCGATGCTGCGTTATGCCTTAAGATACTTATGCAGCGAAATTACCGAGCCGACAATACCCGTGAGTATGCCGAGTCCGAGGAAGCCGACGAGCAGGAGCCCGCCGAAGCTGCTGAAATCGACCACCGAAATGAACGAGAACTTAGTCAGCACCGTATTGTGGATATACATGTAGGTGTAATACTGCACGATATACGCCGCAATACTTGCGACAAGTCCGATAATAACACCCTCAAAGACGAACGGCGTTGTGATAAACGCATTCGTCGCTCCGACGTAGCGCATGACCATTATCTCCTGTCTGCGCGAGAACACCGCAAGCTTGATGGTGTTGATGATTACGAACATGCTGACGATGATAAGAATAACAAGGAACCACACGAACACAAACACGATGCCCGAGCGGACATTCTCGATGGTATTCGCTATCTCGACCTGACAATTTATCTTATATATCATGCCCGTCATGTGCTCGAGATTGCCCTTGAGCTCGTTTACGCCCGTGTTGTCCTTATATGTGATGGTGAACTGATCGGTAAGCGGGTTATCGCCCGACTTGAGCCTGTCGAAAAGGTCGGTATACTCCGAATACTTTTCGTTCATCTCGGTCAGTGCCTGCGCCTTACTTGTAAAGGTGACCGTGTCGACGTTGTCAAGCTGACGTATTGCAAGCTCAATATCGTTGAGCGAGGTTATGCGCTTGTAGATATTAGTCAGCGCGGTCTCGGTATCGTTATATACACCGAGCGCGTCGCCGCCGAGCTCTGCTTTTCTTGTTTTCACAGATGCAAAGCGCTCGCGCAGGTCCTCGACCTCGGTGCGCGCCTTTGACAGATCGGTAAAGTTGACAAGCTCCTCCGTAGACGAAAGAACACCGTTCTGCAGCGAGGTTATCTCCTCGCCGTCATATTTTGCGCCGAGCGAAGCTATATCCGAATCGGACATATCGTCCCACAGCCCGCGCACGCGGACAAGAGAGGATTCCGACTGCCCCGCACTGCTGCCGTCGACCGTTTCGTCGGCGCTGCCCTTATCGATGACCGAGCTCGAGCCGGTTGTCTCGGGGGTCGTCTGATCTATCGTGAAAGCATCGTCGACCTCCTCCGTAGACAGCGACGGGTCGCGGTCGGTATCGACAAAGACGAGGATGTAGTTTAGCATTCCGATATTCTGAACGTTATAGTTGACATTGACGAGCAGCAGCACGAAGCTGCCGAGCACCACGAGACACGAGAGCAGCACGGCTATCGACGCAAATGTCATTACGCCGTTTCGCCACAGGCTCTTTATGCTCTGCTCGAGAAAGTAGAGAATGCTCACCTTTTTACGCTTATTCACGGAACATTCCCCCTATCTTATCGTCGACGATCTTTCCGTGCTGAATGGTAACAACGCGCTGACGGAAGTAATCGACAAGGCTTTTATCGTGCGTTACCACGATGACCGTCTTGTTCTTACGGTGGATCTTGACGAGCAGGTTCATTATCTCGAGACTCATCTGCGGGTCGATATTTCCCGTAGGCTCGTCCGCTATTATCATGCGCGGGTTATTCGCGAGTGCGCGCGCAAGCGCAACCCTCTGCTTCTCACCGCCGGAGAGCTCGCTCGGGAAGCGGTCGGCTTTATCCTGCAGTCCGACAATGCCGAGGATGGTGGGCACGCGGCGGCGGATAACGCGCATCGGCTCGCCTATGACTCGCATGGCGAACGCAACATTTTCGTATACCGTCTTGCGCTCGAACAGGCGGAAGTCCTGAAAGACCACGCCGAGCTCCCTGCGATAATAGGGTATCTGGCTCTCGCGCATATCGGTAAGATCGAATTCGTCGACGGTCAGTCTGCCGCTCGTTACCTTCTCTTCGCGCAGCAGCAGCTTCATCAGCGTACTCTTGCCCGCGCCGGAAGAGCCAACGATGAATACAAACTCGCCGTCGCCTATCTGCAGGCTGACATTATCCAGAGCGGGAGTACCGTTCGGATACGTCATAGATACATTTTCAAAATTAATCATATCCGGTTTCTGCCTTTTTTCAGTGTCACGGCGACGGAGCTGTTAAAAAGCTCGCTTTTCAGCAGCCCGCCTTGATTTTAGGGGGGATATACAAGTCCCGCTTTCGCTCTCACGGTCGGCGCTTTTTTAGCCTCCCCGAGAGCTTTTTCGGTCGGCGATTTTTAGCCGCCCGCAAGGGGGAGCGATAAAAAAGATGCAGAAGCGTCGAAAATCGTCACGTCGCCGTACAAGCGTACGG
>URDX01000028.1 GCA_900546695.1 uncultured Eubacteriales bacterium
GGACTCTTAGCTTTGACTCTTATTTTTTAGTCTCACATCATTGACAAATGTACAATAGGGCGGCGTTTGCGCGTTTACGGCGGTCATTCCCGAGCTCCACACGCATGCAGCGGGCAACAGTTTATCGCCGTTTTCATTTGACGGGTAACACTCCGAGCACAGGCTCTTATATACACAAATTTAATTTTTACGGCGAAATGAATAAACAGCGCACACGCGGGCAGAATAACGGTGCGTCCGAATACATGCGGACGCTGCTCAAGACAAAGGAAAGGTAACGTTATGCTTGACAGAATAGCACTCTGTATTCTTATCATCGGCGGTATCAATTGGGGCAGCATGGGGCTGTTCAGGTTCGATATCGTCGCATGGATCTTCGGCGGTGCCGGCAGTGTCGTCAGCAGAATAATATACACCCTTGTGGGGCTTAGCGCTCTGTGGTGCATTTCTCTGCTCTTCCGTGAGCACTCGCTTCTCGGAGACGGCAGCAGCGCGGACTGACCTACGCATTGTCGGTCTGCGGATAAGGCATCTGCACCGTAAAGAAAATTCCCGATATGCCGCACGGCAGTATCGGGATTTTTTCTTTCATTGATTTGTCTGACGGAAATCGGCGAGCGCATTCCGACGGATATTACGGCAATGCCATCAGCCGCCGAATCCGAAAGCATGCTTTTTCTGCAAATTTCGGCGGCATGTCCGTCGGAGTAATCGAGACGTAATCAAGACGGCTTGTCCTATCCGCATGCTGCGGCGGTATATTTCCCGTCACGCATCGGTATGCGCGAGTCTTACGCGGTCGGCTCTGCCGAGCAGCGGGAGTCTTTCGGGCAGGGGGCGCAGCGATATCAGCACGCCCGGCAGCAATATGACCGGCAGCAGCGCCCTTGCGGCGGCGGAATGTGCGGGGAGCCCGAGCGGCGGAGCAAACAGCACGACCGCACAGACAAAGCCGAGCGCGGAGGCTGAGAAAAGAAAGGTGACATAAAGACAGCGGGCACTATCAGCGACGTGCCGACATTTTTTATCAGCATCTTTTCGTCCGTCGTCCTCACTCCCTTCATGCACTGTCTTATATCACCGAGATGCGGATGCTTCTTTCTTCCGCTCTCATACACTTACACGACGCAGCATCCGACAGGTTGGTACTTTTTTTCGGATGTGCCGCATGTGCCGTCGGTAAATTCCTCGGCGGTGTGCCGCACATGCCGACGAAACATTTTCGGTGCGCCGCGTCGGTATATTATTTTGCACCGCACGTATTAGGCGACGGGGATTAGCATAAAGAGCGTTCCCGCAACTATCAGTGCAAGACCGATCGCCGCCTTGCGCGGGAGCTTTTCGTGAAAGACTATCGCGGAGAATGCGATAGAGACAAGGATGCCGAGCTTATCTATCGGAACAACGACGCTTGCAAGACCGTCCTGCAGCGCCTTATAGTAGCAGAGCCATGAGATGCCTGTAGCAACGCCGGACAGACAGATAAAGCCGAGCTCGCCGCGCGGGATATCGCGCACAGAATGCTGCTTTCTCTTAATAAAGGCGATGAGACATGCCATGACAAGCACGACGGCGGTACGAACGGCGGTGCCGAGATTTGACTCAACGCCCTCTATTCCTATCTTGCCGAGAATTGATGTCAAGCTCGCGAATACCGCCGACAGAACGGCGTAGATAAGCCATCCCCTGCCCGATTTTGCCTCGCCCGGGATCTGCTTCTTTTCTATCATCAGAAAGGTACCCGCACCGATGATAACGACCGAAACCGCCTTTATCCATGTTATCGGCTCGCCGAGAATGATAAATGCGAGGAGTATTGTAAGTATGGTGCTCGATTTGTCTATCGGAACGACCTTGTTGACGTCGCCGAGCCCGAGCGCGCGAAAATAGCAGAGCCATGACGCGCCCGTCGCGATGCCCGACAGAGCTAAGAATATCCACGTTTTTGCACTGATGGTTGAGAGCGTCGGTGCGGAGCCGACTATCCATACCATCAGCCATGAAAAGACAAGTACAACGGCGGTGCGAACGGCGGTCGCAACATCCGAATCGGTCTTTTTTATGCCGCATTTAGCGAGCACGGCGGTCAGCCCCGCAAACAGCGCCGAGCCGAAAGCAAATACTACCCACATTATGATGACCTTCTTTTTATATTTTCACGAACCATCTTATATTACACGTAGCAGGAGACGAGAGGTTGGAGACAAAAATGAAATTATTTCGAGCTTTTTCGGATCGCAGTCCGAAATACTTTTTCCCAGGTCAGCGCCGCAAGCATCTGCAGTGCGCCGTAAAGCGGCAACGCGCAGCGGTGCAAAGCTCCGCCGGCACCGACAACGGGCCGTAAAAACGGCGGTGCACCACGACGCTAAAACGCCGCGGGAGCGGCTGACCCACTCTCACGGCGTTATCGGCACCCGCACGGCACAGAGCCGCGCGGATGATTATTTACATTATTCCGTCACCGAGGCAGCCGTGTTCAGATGGATACACGAATCACATTGCCCTCTTTAACCGAACGGAAAGCAGCCTCAACGATCTCGAGGTCACGGAGCATCTGATCATGCGTTACGAGCTGAGTTGCCTTGCCGTCGATAGCGGCGGTAAAGTTTCTGTAGTAGTCGTGTACATCGGACTTCGGACGCGGGATACGGTAGGTATCGGTCGTTATCTCATCGCGGGGAGCCATCGTCTTGGTAAGACCTGCTGCGGTCTCTACGGGAATGACGTCGCTCTCATGCCAGTACTTGCACTTGACGACCTCGGTCTCCTCTCTCCAGTCGGAGATGAGAGCCGTGCCCTTCTCGGCGCGCATGTAGAAACGGGGCATTGCGATGAAGTTGTAGGTTCCGACCTCGCAGTAAGCCTCTGTTCCGTCGTCGAAATACAAGGTAAGCTTAAAGCCGTCGTCGACCTCCTTATTGGTAATGTGGTCAAATGTGCAGTAAACGCGCTCGACCTTGCCGGGGAACAGCTGCATAAGCTGGTCGATGAGGTGGATACCCCAGTCGTAGAGCATTCCGCCGCCGTGCTCAAGCTCACCTCTCCAGTCGGAGGGGATACCGCGCGAGCCGTGAATGCGGGACTCGATATTAAGTATCTTTCCGAGCTCGCCGCTCTCCTTTATCTGCTTCATAGCGAGAAAATCTACGTCAAAACGGCGGTTCTGGTGAACGGTAAAGAGCTTGCCGCAGCGGTCGGCAACGGCGATAACGTCGCGCAGATCCTGAACGCTGAGCATTACGGGCTTCTCGCAGATAACGTTCTTACCCGCCTCAAGGCAGGCGATACATACGGATTTATGGGAGTCGTTCGGAATAGCTACGGTGCACATGTCGACTCTCTCGTCGGCGAGCACCTGCTCAAGTGAATCATAAGCAAATATGCCGCGGCTTCTTGCGAGCTCGTTTCTCTCGGGCTTTATATCATACACACCGAGGAGATTGCAAACATCGCTCTTGAGAAGATGGTCGACATGCCATCCGCCCATTCCGCCGTATCCTATAACAACAGCATTCTTTTTCATAATAAAAAACCTCTTGACTGCCGGCGCGCCGCAGTCCTTCCATACCATAAATAAAAAAGTAAATTTCACCGCGCCTGAGCGTGCACATTATAGCATAACGCATCTGCAATGTCAACGAAGCGTATACAATTAAAAGTGAACAAAGTCTAAACTTTTTACTTTTTGTCCGAGCGTCCTATTTCGGCTATGACACCGCTGCCGACGGGCGTGCCCGTTACCCCCGACGGAACCGAGCCGCACGGGTAATAACCGTAGTACTTTTCACCCTCTCGCATACTGCCGCAGACGCTGATCTCATCACCGCACAGCTCCGAGCGAAGCCGCATTCTGCCGAGAAACATGTCGCCGCTTGCGCAGAGAAATGCCGGTGCATCCGGCTCGGGCAGCAACAGATACAGCAGCGCGTCGTGCGGGTTGACATTCGCCGCGTCTATCTCCGAGACAAGCCCGACAAAGCTGCGCACATGACAGTCGAAAACGAGTGCATGCTCCATGCCGATATCGGCGAGCGAAAAATGCAGATCGACCATTGATTCCGAGTAGTTAAACAGCGCAAGATACCGCGCGCCGTCGGCACAGTCGGCAACCACAGCCGACGGATACGGCTCAAAGAAATCAACCGCCCGCCCGATCACGCCGAGCGGCGGGAGCTGATCGAGCAACAGCGCGCGGCGTGCGGGGCTGAGCTGCTCCAGCTCCTCGTTGTGCAGCACCGTGCCGCCAGACAGAGCCACCGCGACCGCCCACAGCCTGACCTCGGAATAGCTTGCATTAAAGCCGTCACCGTTGTCTACGTCGCGCAGCACGAGCCCGTCGGGGTCGGAGAGCAGCGCCGTGCCGTTGTAAAACTGACGGTGAAACAGAGTTGCGGTGACATCCTTCATCGTCTGCCAATAGCTCGGAAAATCCTTGTTCTTTCCTATTATTATGTCGCACGAGATCCGCTGTGCATCGAATATGCCCATCGTCTCAAGCATCGGGCTGCCGCACGAGAGCAGCACCGCATCATCGCCGACCGCCTCGCGTATCGTGCGCAGCACGCGGCGGAAAAGAGCTACCGAATAGTCGCTCTTAAAGCGGTAAACATCCTTTTTCGGCTCGCCCATCCTGCCGAGCGCGCCGTCAAGAAAATCGAGCTTATAATAATCACAGCCCATCCCACGCATCCGCGTAAAGGTCTCGCGCAGCAGCTCGTAGAACTCCTCACGGTCAAGGTCGAACGTGTGCACGCGCGGCAGCGGGGTGCAATCCTCACGCACTATGCCGCGCACCCGCTCATAATATTCGGAATCCTCCGACGCAAGCACGGGCGCAAGCCACAGCCCGAAACGCATTCCGAGCGAATGCACCTTATCGGCAAGCGCCTCCATACCGTGCGGAAAGCGCTCGGTATTCGTCTCCCATATGCCGGGGAACGAGCGGCTGCGCTGCCAGCCGTCGTCTATCTGAACAAGATTTGCCTCGCCCGGCAGATAGCGCACGAGCATATCCGCGGCGCGGGATATCTTCTCCTCGTCGATATCGCCGTAGTAGCATGACCATGAGCAGAAGCCGACGAGCTTATCGCGGTACGGGCGGCAGTGATTGACGCGCGCGACGGTCTCCGCATAGCTTTCAAGAAAGGCGTTTACCTCACCGTCGAAGAGCATAAAGCTCTCGAGACGGTATTCCTCACCTGCGCGGAGCGGCTTGTCCTCCATATCATAAAATACGGTAAAGCCCTCTTGTGTCAGTGTGATATACGCATAGAAGCGATGCGCGGTGACAAAGCCTATGCCCACCGCATCCCCCGTCTCGCCGCGCCGTGCGACGATAACGTTTCTGCTCACCGCTTCATCCTCCTCGCCGAGCACCCCCGCATGCGTCACGTTATTCGTGCATGTACCGTCCGAGTAGTAATGCAGCTCACCCTCCGCGGGCGGCTGCTCAAAGCGATATTCGAGTGCGACCGAGCGGAGCGCCCTGTCGGTGCGCGAGTGAATTATCGGGGTATGCAGCTCACCGTCGCGCGTGAGCACGAGCGAGAGCTCCGACGGCTCGGTCTGCACAAGCCCGAGCGGGAACAGCAGCTCACCGTCCGATGTATAGGTTATCCGCACAAGCGGTGCCGAAATGCCCTTCATATATCTTTACCGTAGCCGACGCCGAGCGAAGGCTCCTTTCTACCGAGAAGATTTTCTCCGTCTGAGAGTCGCAGTGGGTGTACCGCTGCAACGAATATATCACCACAGCCGATATGGCACGGCGACATCCGAAAGTAATACTCCCATGACCTCATTATACCATGCCTCGCGGTGCGAGTCAATACGTCATGGATGTATCGAAAAGGTAAACTATCTGCGGATGAGAGGTAAAATTCTCAGCAATTCCGCCTCTTTGCAAAAAAAATACTTGAAATTTACGAAGAAATGCGGTATAATATACAAACTATGTAAAAGGACATGAGGATTCTGCGCAAAAACTTCTTTCTGTGAAACACGGAGGTTATTATGGCACAAAACGAATCTGCATTAATAAATAATCCGCTGCCTGATACCCGTATAACGGTACTCGGCATGCTCCCCGAAAACACGGATGAGCTCTGCGCGCTGCCCTGCTTTGATATGCACGACCCGTATGCGGTCGCGGCATGCACCGTTGCGGCGCTCGAGAGGTACTGCACCGACCGCACAGACGCAGAGGCTATGCTTGAACTGCTCAGAGGCGCACCGCTCTCCGAGCATGACGCGAGCTTTCTCGTCGATCGCTTCGCTCCCGCAAAGGATTATATCCCACGCTCCTATCTCGGCGGTGCCGTTCCCGATAACGGCTACACACCGAGCGAGCCGATAACCGTAACCGTCTCCGAGCTGCCCGAGAGCCGACGCGAAGCGGGCTATATCGACATGTATATAACGTCGGGCGGAGCGGATGCACCGCGCCCCGTCAGACTCAGACAAAAGCCGTCGACGGGCGAATGGTTTCTGTGGAATTTCTCCGCGCTGCTCTCAGGCATACGTGTGCCGAGGCAGAAGAGCGCCGACTGAGCGGGGCTGATACGCACATCAACCGAATGATACCGACGCGAATCACTGACCGAGCGAGTGTTGACGCAAACGCCGACCGAGCGGGTCTGACGTAATACGTCAAGGCAGTCGCTGCGTCGGGCAAGCACTTTCCCGACAAATTAAATTAAGCAAAATAATTACCCGACCGAATGCGGCGCTGCAGCACCGCATTCGGTCGGGTGCTTTATTTTCGGCAGCCGTGCAGTGCCTGCAGCAGTGCCGCGCGGTTCATGCGTTGCGGTTTATGCGTCGCGGATGCCGTATTTCGTCTTGATCCTGCCGAGTATCTTTCCTATCGGTCGGGCGAGCAGCATCAGAAACACAAGATTCGACACGGCATATATCAGCGTAAACTGCGCCGACGACACCGCAAAAGCGAGATAGCGGGTGATATTGAAATACCCGTCCGCCCACAGCGTCGACCATACATCCATAAGCAGCGAATAGAGCACTCCCGAGATAACGGCGTATATCGCGAGCACGACTCTGCTGCGCTTTAGCGGGTCGGCTATAAGCCCCGCGATAAAACCGAGCAGCCCCCAGCTGAGCATCTGAAACGGGGTCCACGGTCCCTGACCGAAATAGAAGTTTGAAATAACGGCGGACAGCGCGCCCGTCATAAAGCCCGCCTCGCTGCCGAAATACATTGCCGTTATGACCGTCATTGCGGTTACGGGCTTAAAGCCCGGCAGCGGCGCGAACAGAAAGCGTCCGACGACCGACAGCGCGACCATCGCCGCGATGAGTATCATCTCCTTTGCGTCCGCCCTCCCGTGCTCAAAGTGCAGAAAGAACGGCACGCAGGAAAGCACGGCAACGCACAGGCTCAGATAAGCATACTGCTTGTCTCCGAAAAGGAGCGAGCCGCCTATCACCGCGACGGGAACAAGCACGCAGAGAATTACATACGAAATGATGCGTTTCGTCATCTGCCCCTCTCCCTCTCGCAGCGGGCGACGACTCCGCCCGTCGTGACCGCGTAGCGCCACAGCCCGCGCGCCATGCGGTTAGCCGCAGTCGTGTAAAAGCTGTTCTCGGCAAAGAAGCGCCCGGGGGTATCCTCCGATATTATCTCGCCGTCGAAGAACAGCGCGCAGATATCGGCGTTTTCCGCCGCAAATTCAACGTCATGTGTGACGGTGAGCACCGTCATTCCGTCCGCGAGCAGCGAACGGAGTATGTCGGACAGCACGCGCTTTGCACCCGCGTCGAGCCCCTTTGTAGGCTCGTCGAGCAGCAGTATGCGCGGCTCGAGCAGCAGCAGCTTTGCAATGGCACATTTCTGCTGCTCACCGCCGCTCAGGTCGTACGGGTGGCGGTCGAGCAGAGCCCCGATGCCGATGCGCGCTGCGATTTCCGCTATCCTGCCGTCGCGCTCCGCTGCAGGTACTTCAAGCCGCAAAAGCACCTCGCCGAGATCCGCGCGCACGGTATCGCGCAGAAAGACCGTCTGCGGGTTCTGCGGCAGCAGTGCAAGATTTCCGCGGTAAAGCGTGCCGCCGTGATACGATTTCAGCGGCTTTCCGCCGATGCGCACCTTGCCGCGATACGGCTTTTCGAGCCCTGCTATGACGCTGAGCATGGTGGTTTTTCCCGTGCCGTTGCCGCCGAGCAGGCAGTAATGCACCCCGCGCGGAACTTTCAGCGAGCAGCCGCGGAGAACATCGGGCAGATCGCGCTCATATCTCTGCCATACGCCGTCAAGCTCTATCGCCGCATCTCCCTGCGCGTGCGCATTCTGTGCAGCGCCGTTATGATTCGCGGATTCACGTAGTGCGGATTCGTTCTGATTTGCAGACTCACGCTGCGTGTCCCCGCTCGTTTTTTCGGGGGCGTGCCGTGCAGATTCGTTCGGATTTACGGACTCATATCGTGCAGCTGCATTCTGTTTTTCTGAGAATGCGGGCGGCTCGGGCTCGTTTTTATCGCCGTGAAAACTCGCCTCAAGAATATCTCTGCCCTCGCGCACCGTAAGCGGGCATCCGCACTCGTCAAGCGTGCCGGATGCGCGCAGCTCGGCATATATGCGAACCGCGCTCGGCAATCCGAGCAGCATCGGATGGTCGGGAGCTGTCTCGCCGAGACGTTCACCTATGCAGCGCGGGCTGTCGTTTAAAAGCAGTCTGCCGCCGTCCATCAGCAGAACGCGGTCGGCGATGGGAAACACCTCTTCGAGCCGATGCTCTACGAGTATGACGGTAAGTCCGAGCTCGCGGTTAAGTCTGCGCAGCGTCGCTATAAAATCGGCTGCGGCTATCGGGTCAAGCTGACTGGTCGGCTCGTCGAGAATAAGCACGCGCGGCTGCATGACCATGACGGAAGCGAGATTGAGCAGCTGCTTCTGACCGCCCGAGAGCTCGTCGGTGCGGCGGCGGAACCAATCCTGAATGCCGAAATAGCTCGCCATCTCACCCACTCTGCGGCGGATAACGGGGGTCGGCAGGCCGAGGCTTTCAAGCCCGAAAGCAAGCTCATGCCACACCTTATCGGTCACTATCTGATTGTCGGGATTTTGCAGCACGTAGCCTATCTCCGACGCGCAGCGGCGCTCATCGACATCGCCGAGCTCGGTGCCGCAGTACACTATCCGACCGCTGCGGTCGCCGACGGGAGCGAGCGCGGGCTTGAGCAGGCGCAGAAGTGTTGTTTTTCCGCAGCCCGACTCGCCGCAGACGACGACAAACTCGCCGTCGGAGATTGAAAATGAAATGTCGCGCAGCGCGGGCGAATCGGTCTCGGGATATGAAAAGCTCAGATCCGAGATATGCAGTATTTCCATACAAGCGCCTCCTTAAGTTCAATTACAAACGGCAGCAGCGACAGCACCGCAAACGCAGCGTAGCTCACCGCCGCGAGGGGGGTATGCGGAAGCGGGCTGATGCGCGGGTAAAAATAAAATGCGCACTCCCCCGTGCCCACACCGACGAGCGAGAGTATCAGCAGCGCCGCAGAGCATGCGAGCACCGCACCGTCAGAGCGGTAGAAATTAAAGAGCGAAAAGCTCGTCCGCCCCTTTATGCCGTAGCCGCGCGCACGCATCGACGCAGCCGTCTCGACCGAATTTTCGAGCGACCATGCGACCATCGCGGTAAAGACGCGCAGCGCGCCGCGCAGACGGTCGATGTATCCGCGCGACGAATACAGTCCCATCCCCTTCTGCGTACGACTGACCCTGCGCATGCGGCGGCGGAACATCGGTATGAAGCGCAGCGCCATCGACAGTATGAGCGAGAATTTCGGCAGCACTCTGCCGAACAGCCACAGCAGCTTATCGCTCGTCATGACCTCGCCGAGGCTGCGGCACCACAGCATAACGCCGATTACGGTCACGGCGATAGCCGCTCCGTAGACAAACGCCTCAAGCGTTACGGGATTGCCGTTGAGAAAGAAGAGCGGCGTTACGCCGTTATGCGAGAACAGCGGATTTGTTATCGCAACGAGCAGGAACATAGTAAGATAAAAAGCGATATTTCCGGGCAGAGCGCGTCTGCCGAGCAGCATTCCGCAAAACAATATGCCGCCGAGCAGTGCGCTGAGCTGCATGATGGGGTTTGTCACGAACATCGCGACAAGCAGCACCGAGCAGAAATATACAAGCAGCACCGTCGGATGATATCCGTCAAACGCCTTCATTCGCATCCTCCTCTATCCATTCGCAGCCGACGTCGTGACCGAGATCGCAGGTGTAGACCCACTCTATCGTCTGACCGTCGCGCAACTCGTATTTTGAGCAGCCGTAGTTCGGAAACTCACCGTCCACCCGATACATCCAGCCCGAGAGCGCCCCGCACGAAAACTCGTACAGATAGTGTATGCCCTGAATGTAAACGCTGCCGTAGCTGTTTTTATCCGCGCCCTGATACTCCATCTGTATCTTATTGTAGCGCACGGCGCGGTCGAGAATATCGAAAACTGTGTCCCCCGGGCGGAGCACATACTCGGTCGGCGCGAGTATGACCCCGTCGGGCGGGACGAATTCCTCCGAGCGCAGCGCGGGATCGAGATCGTCGTAGTTATCGAGAATCGTGTCGCAGCGGATGCTTATCGTGACCGTCTCGCTGTCCGGCGTTATGTCGTCGATATGCGTCAGATAATATTCGTCCACCGACTGAATATTAGTGCCGTTTATCAGCACCGCTATCAGCAGAATTATGCCGAATATCGCGACTATATCCTTCTTCATCTCCCGCGCCTCCTCTCGTGTTCTGCGTCGCTTCTTATGCTTACGTATCTTTTATTCCGCGCCTTTTATTCCGCGCTTTTTTGACCGCAGCCGCTTCAATCGTCGCCGTCGTCGTACATTGCGGCAAGCTGCTCCATCTCGGTCTTATGCCTGTTTTTGCGGCGGCGTATCCTGCGCACGAGCAGCACGGCGGTCACTGCGAGAACGACGGCGCACACCGCACCTATTATCAGCGCGCGCAGCAGGTTATCGACCTTTGTCTTTGATTTGACAACGTCCTCCCACCGCTCTATCTTTGCCCTGTCGTATTCGGAGAGCGCGTTGTATCTGTCTACTATCGCGTCTATCTTTCCCTTGTCTCCGAGCGAAAGCCCGTCAAACGGGTACAGCTGCTCGCGGATGTCCTCGTTTATCGATTCTATCTCCGCCTGTATCGCTGCGATGTCCGCCTTTGCCTGTGTCAGTCGGGCTATATAGTCATTCCTGCCGTCAAAATCCTCGCAGCTTTCAAGCTTATCGAGCAGCGTTGTAACGGTGACATACTGCTCGGTCGTCAGCGGCTGCGGAAGCCCGTCAGCCGCTGCACGGTCGGATGCGGTGAACGACAGAATGACCGTCGCATCATCGCCGTCGCCCGGGCTCTCAATTACCTCGGTCGTGTCGGCTATCGCCGCGATGTCTACCCCCGCGGCTGCCGCCGCATCCGACAGTCGACAGTAGTTATAAACATAGCTGCGCTCGCCGTCGGGCAGCGAATAATACTCCCGCATAAGCTCCTCGAGCACACCCGCGCTCTCATCGCCCGTCAGTGCCCCGATACGTGCCGAAAGCTCGGATATCCTCTCGCGCAGTGCGCTGCTCTGCTCGGGGCGAAAGTCGTAGAGCGTCCGCATTCCGAGCGCCTGTCTGCGCAGCGCCGCCATGGTGTACAGCGTCTGCTCGCTCGCCATCGTATTCGAGCGGTCGGGCAGCGATGTTGGATTGTCGGGGTCGTATGTATAGGAGTGAACAAAGCCGCCGTCCGACATCCGATAGCGCATTATGCCGTCAAGGAGTGTGCTATCGTTCTTTATAAAGCGCTCGTCGGTCAGCGGATCGATGCCGAGACAGCAGAGCGCGACCGTTACCTGATCGGTGCTCTCGACGTTCTGCGTGCCCCAGCTCGTATAGTCGCCCGTGTCGAGCTGCAGCTCGGACAGCCGATCTATCGCCTCGTCGACGACATCACGCACCCTCCGCGTTACGGCGGCGGAATCCGAGCGACGTTTGTAGCTGTAGCTGCGCTCGCTGTTGTAATACGGTGCAAGCGCCTGCAGCGCCATCGCGGTGATATCCGGGTCTGCGGTCCTTCCGCTGAGCGCGAAGCCGCCGTCGGTGAGCTGCGAGCGCAATATCTCGACGATTATGTCGTCGCGGGTGTAGTACGCATCCGCGGGAACCTCATATCTCATGCTGTCGAGCGCGATGAGCCCCCATATCCAGCCGTTTATTCCCTGTCTGCCGAGCGGGGTCGCAAGTCCGCGATTATATGTTCCGTCCGCAATAAGGTCTATCGGCGCGCCGCTCTCATCGGTGCTGAGTGCACGCGGGTCTCCGCCCGCAGCAAGCACGGCGAGCGAAATGCGATGCCACTCGGTAGCCTTTGCCGCGCTGAGCTTGCCCGGGTCGCGGTAGCGCTCCTCGACGCGGTCGCGTATGACCGCGAGATAGCCCGCGTAGTTATCCTCTACGCCGAGCCGCGAGAGCCCGATTTGATACCAGTCGCCCGGTGTGCTGCCAGCAAGCTCGAGATAGGTCTCGTTTATCAGATATCCGTCGGCGCTCGAGCCGTTATCGAGCTTTTTCCATTCGATTATGCCGTCGGCAACGGCGGTCACAGCCGCAGCGCGTCCCTCGGGGGTGTCGCCCGCATCGACCTCCGCTGCACTGCACAGCGGCAGTGCCGCAGCCGACAGTACGGCGGCCGCTGTGCAAAGCAGCGCCGCCGCGCGGAGGGGGAGGCTTTTTCGAAGCCCGATACAATTCATAGCTTAGTCCTCGTTTCGGTCGTTTTCCGTGTTGTCTGCGATTTCGGTGCTGTCGGTGCTTTCCGTGTTGTCGACGCTTTCGGCGCTGTCAGTGTTTTCGATGTTGTCGGTAGTTTCGGCATTGTCTGCATTGTCTGCATTGTCGACGGTGTCTGTGCTCTCAATATATGTATTGTCGGCATTCGCTGCACCGTCGACACTTTTCGCGCCGTCGGCAGCAGAATTATTCTTATGCAGAAGCGCAAGCGCAGGAGCGAAAACTGTCGCAAGCTTACGACGGAACACCACAGCCGCTACAGCCGCGCACGCAAGAACCGCCGCGACCGACACGCAGACGATTATTACGGTATCGCCGACACTGCCATCCGATGTATCTGCCGCGTCTCCCTTGCCGTCTGCACCGCCGGTGCTGCCGTTTTTATCGGATTTGCCGCCGTTCTTGCCGACGGATGCGCCGCCCGACACTGTCTCAAACAGCGAGCCTTCGGTCAGCTCGCCCGAGATCGTACCCGAGGCAGCGCCGCTCGCTATATTATCGGGTCTGAGCGATTCGGGGAGAGACGCGAATGCAGAGCCGTCGGAGACGACGGACGAGCCGCCTGCGCCGCCTATCGAGCCCGATATGCCCGTGCCCTTTCCGCCGCCGATGCCTGTGCTGCCCGAGCCGCCCATTCCGCTTGTACCGTGGCTCCCTGAGCTGCTGTTTGAGCCGCTGATTGAGCCGCTGATTGAGCCGCTGATCGAGCCGCCCGTGCCGTGATTACCCGAGCCGCCCGTATTTCCGCCCGTACCGCCGTTTATACCGCCGTCCGGCGCGATCGCGGAGGACGGATTCGCCACCGCATAGCGCAGCGCATCCGACACAGAGCCGACCGTCGACTGCGACGCATCAAGCTGCTCCATTGCCGCAAGCGCCTGAGCGTAAGCCAATGCCACATTTGTGCGGTCGAGCAGCCCCGACGCACGTGCATCGCATATCGCGCGGGTCAACCCGTCCTTATCGGCAACGCCGAAATACCCGCCCGACGGCTGAACATCGACATCGGGTATCTCGGTGCCCATTGCGCCGAAGCCGCCGATATCGGCACCGTAGCCGAGCGTGAACTGCACGCGGACGACATCGCCGTCCGAGAGATAGCAGTCGGCAAAGCCGACATTCGGAAAAATATTATTTACGCTGTACATCCATCCCGAGCCGTTGCTGATGACGAACTCGCCAAGGTGCCCGCGCCAGTTTGCGTAATCGTTCGGGTCGAAGTAGGACATGGTCGATTCGAGATGCGGCGTAAGTACCGACGGAATGCCCGGCTCGATATCCAGCGCGCGGGGCGCGGAAGGGTTACCGAAGCGGCTGTAGCCGTTGTAGCGCGAAGCGCTCTTGGTTCCGTCCGCGATATACGCGAGATAAAAAGAGGAATCGAGTGATCCGCCGCAGTAGCTGACAAAGCCGCAGTCCGACAGCATGCGCACAAGCTGCGCCGCAGCCGTCTCACCCTCATAGATGGGTACATACATCGGGTAAACTATGTAGCCGCAGCCGAGCGTAAACGCCTCGACGCTCCACACTGCGGTGCCGATAGCCTCACCCTCCGCCGCGCGCTCGTAGTAAACGGTATAGTTCAGTTCGCGGCGTCTGCCGCCGTCTGAGATCGCGGTCACGGTGATCGTGTTTGCGCCCTCTGAGGTAAACACGAGGGTATAGCTCGTTTTTTCGTTATCGTCCCATGTCGGCTCGACCTTATCGCCGTTCAGCCGCACGGTCACTTTTATCTTCTCATCCGAAGCGTTTCTCGCCCAGACGTCGAAGGTCTTTTTACTGCCCCGCTGTACCGCGCCGTCGACAAGCGTTGTGGTGACGGTCGGTCCCGCCGCAGATACGGGTAATGCGGCGATGATGAGCAATGTGCATGCAAGCAGCAGGCACAGCAGCGCCGAAAGGCGCCTTTTCGTATTCATCCGTTTATTCTCCTTTCGGGAAAGCGGAATAATGTGTATTGTTTTTCGGGGGTCATGAAGCGGCACGGCTGCATCTGACGCATTCTACGATGTCCGACAGTTCCTGTCGGTCCCCGACAACGTCCGACAGCCCCGACGGCAGCATGTAAAAACCGACGGATTGCGACGTTTTTTCGTTTTTTCAAGCCGCCCGAAAAAAGCGGAACAAGGAATGCGGAATTTTTCCGCATTCCCGTCCCATCAGGCAGTCCGCTGCCTGAAAATTATTCAGTCATGTTCTTTGCGTTTTGCACGATCGAGCACAATCGCTGCCGAAAGCACCGCGCCGAATGCGAGCACGGCTATCACCGCCGTGCTGCGGTCACTCGTTGCGGGCGATGTGACGTTGTCACGTCCGCCGTTCGTTGTGCCGTTCGTGCCGCTGTTTGTGCCGCCGCTCGTTGTGCCGTCGGTGCTCGGCTTTGTATCGTTCGGCTTATTATCCGGCTTGCTGTCCGTATCGCCGCCCGGCTTATCGTCGGGATTCGGCTTATTGTCCTCGTCGCGGCGGAGCTGTGCAAGCTCAGCTTCTGCAGCGGCAAGAACATTATAGTTCTCAACAAGCGCCTTTGCAGCGTCGGAGAGCGAATCGTATGCCGCACGGATACTCTCGATGAGCACACCGCTGTCAAGCGCGACATCGCCGATAGACGCTATCATATCCGAGACCTTTGCAGCGCTCTCCTCATCGGTGAGCACAGCATCGGTCTTGATTGCATCAAGCTTTGCCTTTGCGTCGGCAACTGCCGCACGTACCGCATCAACATCCGCAGCAGTCTCGACAGACGCACTGCCCTCTGTGATTATCAGCTCGAGCTGTGCGCGCTCAAGCTCGCGGTAAGCTTCGGGATCCTTATACTCGCGCAGCTCCTTTACGGCGGTATCCTTCGCCTCACGGAGCGTCTGCAGAGCAGCAAGTGCCTGCTCTGCCGCAGTCAGCTGCTCAAGTCCGTCCACATGAGTCTTGAGTTCGTCGTCAAGGTTATCGTATGCGTTTCTTGCCGCAATTATCGCGTCCGCACTGTCGAGAGTTACCTCGCCGATAGCCGAGATAAGTGCGTCAACGCTGTCTATCTCGTCTGCGTCATATGTGGGCTGCCAACAGGTAAGCGGGTAACCGCCGTTTACAAGCTCAAAGCGATCCGCCTTAAAGCCGTCGCCGAGCAGTTCGAGCAGCTCGCCCGAACGCATGCTCTCGCCCGTCATTGCGGCGGTATCGCCGCTGCCGCTCGAGATGCCCTTGTCGCACTGCGCTGCGTCATAGTAGCACTCGCTGACCGTGCTGCCGCTTGTGAGCAGGCTGACAATTGCGCCCGCACCGTCAAGAATATTCTCGCCGCCTACGGTTATCACCCCTGCATTGTAGCAGCGCGTAACGGTATTACCGTCCTGAATTCTGCCGGCGATGCCCGCTGCATTGTCCTTTGCGGTAATTGTGCCGAGGTTGTAGCAATCGGATACGGTGACCGAGACATCGGTTCCGTGGCCGCCCGCCGCGAGGTGACCGACGATACCGCCGACCGCGCCGTCGCGTGCGGTGACGCTGCCTATGTTATAGCAGCCGCGGATGATGCTCTCGCCGCCGTCACGGACAGTACCGACGATACCGCCGCTCCAGCCGCTGCACGTGATATCCGCGCCGTTCCAGCAGTTGATGATGTCCGCGCCGTCGCTCCATCCGACAATAGCGCCGATGAACGAAAGCGTCTGCGAGCCTATCTCGCCGCTGCCGATGCCGACATTTGCGATGGTCGCATTTGTTCCCGCATAGCCGAACAGTCCGCCCGATGCGGAGGAAAGATTGTCGATAACATAGCCCTGACCGTCAAAATATCCGTCAAACTGACGCGATACGGTGCGGGCAATGGGTGTCCAGCTGTCGCAGTCGCTCATGTCGATATGAGAGGTAAGCAGGACCGTTTTGCCTGTGAAGGATTCGCCCGCGTTTACCCTTGCGGCAAACGCAATAAGCTCCGCCGCATTGCTTATCTCAACGCCCGCGTGAAGCGGAGCCTCGTTGCCGAGCACCTGCTCGCCCGAGAGCATCGGATAGCCGCCGTTTGCGGCTGCGTTGTCGTAAATATATGCCTCACCGAGCGCTGCGGGGTATTCCTCACCCTTCATCACATTCTCGCTGTCGGCTGCGGCGGTGCCGATAACGGTGCCGACGGTATCGCTGCCGTCGTCGTCAAAGCTGCCGTACGCACCAAGGCCCTCGGTCTCAAGGAAGTGAACGTTATTAAAGGAAAGCTTCGCCTCACATACGCTGCCGAGTATCGCACCCGAAGTCGTACCGAGCTTTATCTGACCTGCATTATAAGCGTTTGTAACGGAGCTGTCCGCGCCGTCGCCGCTCAGGCGTATCGCACCGATAATACCGCCGATGCCCCAGCCTGCGCTGCCGCCTATCGCGCCCGTGTTATAGCAGGAGTCGATATCGACATGCGCGCCGTTACCGTGCCAGCGGTTAGGACCGACCTGACCGACGATACCGCCGCCGACATTCTGCGCGGTAACGGTGCCGTGATTCGAGCAGCGCTCGAGCTTTGCGTATGCGCCGTCCTCGAGCTCGCCGATAATACCGCCGACGCCCCACAGACCGCTCACAGCTGCGTAGTTATGGCAGTTGCGCACGGTAACGCTCGCATTCGAGCATACCTCACCCGCAATAGCTCCTATCGAAAATGTAAGGCTGCTGCCGAGGCTGCCGCTTGCAATCGTCAGATTTTCGATGACTGCGCCGTCGCCGAGTCTGCCGAACAGACCGCATGCGTTATAGGTCGAGCCGCCGATGTTCCAGACAGAATGGTTTGCGCCGTCGAAATGTCCGCGGAAGCCGCCGGTCACATTGTCGGCGATACCGCGCCATTCGCCGGTATTCTTCATGTTGATATCCTGTGTCACCTTGAAGTAAACGCCGGAGGTGTTCATATTCTTATTATAGGTATAGTAACGGAGGTCGACAAGGTCGTCCGCAGTCTTGATAAGATACGGATCCTCCTCCGTTCCCTCTCCCTCCCAAGGCATGCGCTCGCGCACCTCTACAGTGACGGAGGTGCGGAGGATGCCGTACGTGATGCAGACGGTATCGGTCGTGAGCTCGAGCTTTGCGGGAGCGGAGAGCTTGTAATCGGTAAGCTCGCGCACGCTGCCGTCGCTGTAGGTCGCGGTGACCTTCATTCCTGTCGGGTCAAAGGCATCGCCCTCGTAATATCTGACCTTGTCGGGAGCCTTTTCAACACTGATGGAAACTGCATACGGCTCGTTTCCGTCAAGTGCCGACTCGCCGCCGACAAGCTCTACGGATGCCGCAAGGGTCGAATAGTTTACGACATAGCGACGCTCCGATACGGGTACCGCACGGAATGCCGCGAGTGCCGACTTAAGCTGTGCTCTGTAGTCGGGGGAGGTAGGATCGACAGCCGCCGTGATAGCAGCCTCCGCAGCCTCGATTGCGGTCTGCGTCTCCGCGCTGCGCTCGCCGCGCATATCGTAGAGTGCACGCATTCCGTTCTCAAGTCTCCAGTAGGAGACGAGCGCGTAGGTCGCCTGGTCGGTTGCCATCGAGTTCCATCCGCCGTCCATAACGTGACAGAAGCCGCCGTCGGATACGCGGAAGCGGAGCATGCCGTCAAGCAGCGTCTTTCCGCTCGAGGTTATAAAGCGCTGATCCTGCGCGGGGTTGATACCGAGCGAGCAGAGTGCAACAACGACCTGCGAAATGCTCTCAACATTGTCGGTATTCCATGACGAGAAGCCGCCGTTTGAGTTCTGCATCATTCCGAGACGGTCAAGCGCCTCATCGACGCACGCGCGGACGGTCTTAGAAAGCGTCTCGCCGCTGTTCTCGTTTACATAGGTATATACGGTATCATCGTTATAATAGGGTGCGAGCGCCTGAATAGCCATTGCGCTGATGTCGACATCCGAGCTGCTGCCGTAGCCGCCGAGCACCCAGCCGCCGTATGCGTTACCGTTAACGCCGTCGGTCAGCTGCAGCTTGAGTATTTCCTTGATAAAGGTCTCGCGGGTGTATTTCGCGTCGGCGGGCACGTCGTACATACCCGTATCCATCGCGATAAGTCCCCATATCCAACCGTTGATGCCCTGTGTTCCGGGACCTGCCTTGAGCGAGTTATTGTAGCTGCCGTCGGCAATAAGGTCGATGGGCGCGCCGTTATAGCTGCCGAAGCTTGTAGGATCGCCGCGGAGCGCGCCGATGGCAACGACCGCTCTGTGCCACTCCGTAGCCTTTGCGCTGTGGAGGATGCCGCCGTTTGCGGCGTAGGTCTGCTCGATGTAGGAGCGCATCGCTTCAAGATAGTCGGCATAGCCCGTGCCGTCGTTTATCATGTAGATGTATTCGCCGTTATAGAAATAGCCGAAACGACCCATGGCAAGCGCCATCCAGTCGGTGCCCGTCGAGCTTGCGCCCGACTTGTAGCCGTCGTTTCCGAGCAGGCTGCCGCTGATTCCCGCATGACGCTTTGTGCTTGCAGCCGACTCTCTGATACAGCCCGCAAGCTGTGCCGAAAGCTCGGTGCTCTCGACGAAAGCGGGGCGGGAAGGAGCATCGGTGCTGATACCGCTCTCCCATGAAAGGCATACGCCGCTCTCACCGTCGGCGAAAGCGCTGCCGAGCATTGCTGCGGTAACTGCGGAGACCTCCGTAATGCCGCTCTTGCTGCTTGTGCCGACGCCGCTGAGGTAGTAGCAATCGGTATTCGTGCCGCGGCTCGCGCCGATAACGGCATCAATATTATTGCTGTTGCCCGCCGTGTCGACGACAGTGCCCGCGCCGAGGCAGCGCGCAAGCACGGGGGAAGCCGCCTTGTGTCCGCCGACTACACCGCCGACGGTCGCGGGGCCGCTGACAGTACCCGCATTGTAGGAGTCCTCAACCGTGCCCGCTCTCCAGTGCTGACCCGTAACGCCGCCGATATAGCCCGTAGTGCCGCTGACAGCGCCGCGGTTGTAGCAGCCGCTTATCGTGCAGTCGCCGTTTACGTAGCCTACGACGCCGCCGACGCACGAGCCGCCCGAGACATCAGCCTCATTGCCGCAGTTAGTTACTTTGCCCGCGTTGAGCTTTCCGACGATGCCCGCAGCGTTTGCGGAACCGCTGACCTCGCCGCGTACGACGAGATTGCGGATCTCACCGCCGTTTACATCGCCGAACAGACCGATGCTGCTGCCCGATGCGATATAAAGTCCGCTGACGACGTGATATCCGCCGTCGAATACGCCCTTAAAGGGCGAAGATGCGCTTCCGATGGGCGACCATGCATTTGCACTGCCGCCGAGATAGACGTTGCAGCCGAGACGGACGAGCTTTCCCGCATAGGTCTCGCCGTCGTTTACCGAATCCGCAAACGCCTTGAAAGCCTCATAGCTGCCGATGATAAGATCGGGCGTTCTCTCCTGCCATGTAAGCACGGGCAGACCGCCGTTCAGGCCGTCCGCGTCCGCCTTGAAGGCGCTGCCGAGCTCTGCTGCGGTAAGCGTATCAGCCTCGGTAACACCGCTCTTGCTGCTCGTACCCGTGCCGCTGATGTAGTAGCAGTCGGTATTCGTGCCGCGGCTCGCGCCGATAACG
>URDX01000029.1 GCA_900546695.1 uncultured Eubacteriales bacterium
GCTTGCGGATATTCTGATGCGCCGGGATAACAGAAACCGGGTTTGGGACGGCGGCGGAATGATGAACCGGGTGGATAACGCGAACATCCGCCCGGAAAGACCCGCCTCCGCGCCTGATGCAATGGGCGGTGGGTCATGGGTATGCCCGTCCTGCGGTACGCAAAGCAACGGCAAATTTTGCTCAAACTGCGGCGCTCCCAAGCCCGTTGTCAGCACCGGCTGTACAAATTGCGGGTGGAGACCGGCGGATGGGCAGAGCTTGCCGAAATTCTGTCCGGAGTGCGGCAGACCGCTTCAATGAAGCGATGAAGGACACTGTATGTAAGGCTGTGACTGTTGTGTTTGTTCTCTTGTCGGTTTTCGGGTTTTTCGGCTGCGGCGGAAGCAAAGGATACACTTCCGATGACATCGTTTTGATCAATACCGCTTATTACGGCACGGAAATGAATCCTGTGTATTCCTTCGCCCTGAAAAAAGAAAAAGACGGCTGGTTATTCTCTGCAGACTGTCTTGTGGGAAGTCAGAAGGATCATTACACCTCGTTCGGTTCCTTCCCGATAACGGCAGAGGATGCGGAGGCTTTCCTTCACATTATCTGTGAGGACGGCGAGATAGAGAGGCTTTGCAGGTACCGTAATCCGATACGGATTTTCAGCAGCACCGATGCACCGGCGCGCAGCTCCGGAATGACCTTCTCTGACGGAAACACGACAGAGAAGGAAACAATGCTCGGTGACAGGGCACTTAATTATCTCTATGCGCTTGCCGACAGGTATTATGAGGCGGCTGAAAGTTCAGCAGACCCTCCGCCGGATACAGCAACGCGCTGAACATCATCCTACCAAAGCAAGAAAAATAAAAAACAAACCGACGCTGTCGGAAAAAGGAGGAGAATTATGGCGAATCTGTGCGCTATCTGTGGTGCGGACATCAATCTGATCCAAACCCAAAAGCTGTCGGACGGCAACTGTATATGCCGCAAGAATTGCAGAAAAAAGGGCTTCAAGGCATATGACTATGTGCATGGCAATCTTCCGGGTGTTAAGGCACATCTTACACAGGTGGAGCTCGGCACCAAGCTGTGGGAGCACTATTTCGTTCCGCGGGAGAAAACAAAGGATAAGAGCAAAAAACTGAAGCGCTTCGGCACCTATCTCTATGTGGCGGAGGATATCGGCCTGATGGCGTATATCCAGAATGATTACAAGTTTATGATGTTCGGCAAGACCACCCGTGCCTGTGTGTACCGTATTGCCGACCTGCGCAGCTATGAGTATGAGGAGCAGCTCGTTAAAAGCGGCGATAAGACCGAGAAGAAGTCTTTTGCAAGGCTCAGCTTTACCAATACGCAGGGCCTATACGAGTTTGTTCTCCCCATGAATAATTTTAAGGATTTCGAAAAGCTAAAAAAATATTTTGACACACTGTTCGGCATACAGAATACACTCGGCAACGCCTCAAATGTTTGGAGACAGCAAATGACTGCGGTTAAGGATATAGCGTCGGGAGTCTCTGCCGCGGTAAAGGGAGAAGCCGATGCCGGTGACAAGGCGGCGCAGGCAATCGACTCCCTGGATACCGCAATCTACGGCGACCGTACCGAGTGGCTTCAGAAAGCAGATGCGGCACTTGCGGCGTTTAGTGGGTGAAATTCTTTAAGAGAGGAGATCTTTTCATGCAAACCTTGCAGGAATATAAATGCCCCTGTTGCGGCGGCGCGATAGCCTTTGACAGCACGCTCCAGAAGATGAAGTGCCCTTATTGCGACACAGAGTTTGAAATGGAGGCGCTGGAGGGCTACGACGCAGAGCTGCAGAGCGAAAAATCCGACAAAATGGAATGGGAAACCGCTGCCGGAGGAGACTGGCAGGAGGGAGAAACCGACGGTCTGCGCTCCTATGTGTGCAAGTCCTGCGGAGGCGAGATCGTAGGCGATGCCAACACGGCGGCTGCCGCCTGCCCCTTCTGCGGCAATCCCGTGGTGATGATGGATCAGTTCTCAGGCGCTCTCAAACCGGATCTTGTCATTCCGTTCAAGCTTGATAAAAAGGCGGCAAAGGCGGGGCTGATGAAGCACCTGACCGGTAAGCGGCTGCTGCCGAGGATTTTTAAGGATCAGAACCACATAGACGAGATAAAGGGGGTCTATGTTCCCTTCTGGCTTTTCGACGCCGATGTGGACGCACAGGTGCGCTATCGTGCCACAAAGGTCCGTACATGGAGCGACAGCGACTACGATTACACCGAAACCGGCCACTTTTTGGTGCATCGGGGCGGCAGCGTCGGCTTTGAGCAT
This sequence comes from uncultured Eubacteriales bacterium, assembly GCA_900546695.1. Lineage (GTDB taxonomy): Bacteria > Bacillota > Clostridia > Oscillospirales > CAG-272 > UMGS911. The sequence continues at coordinate 2,297 of URDX01000029.1, forward strand.
GTTCCGGTGGACGGCTCGTCCAAAATGGCGGATGACCTGATGGAATCCATTGAGCCGTACAATATTTCGGATGCGGTGCATTTCCAGACGGCTTATCTTGCCGGCTATGTGGCGGATAAGTATGATGTGACCGCCGAGGAAGGCATTGACCGGGCAAACCAGCGGGTCAAGCGGTCTACCGAGGAGGTATTCGCCGAGACGGTAGAAGAGTATACCACCGTTACGCCGGAAAACACCAATGTGCAGTTCCATGGCGGAAAGGCCCGGTATGCGCTTTATCCGGTGTGGCTTTTGAACACCACATGGAACGGCAATCAATACACCTTTGCCATGAACGGTCAGACCGGGAAATTCGTCGGTGATCTGCCGGTGGATGAGGCTGCAGCCAAGCGCTGGACGTTTTTGCTGGCGGCGATATTCTCAGTGGCTTCCTACGGCGTTGCGTGGGGTTTGCATCTAATGGGGTTGATTTAAGGAGGGGACGGAATGAAAAAGAAAATACTGACACTGTTGTTCTCGCTTGTTCTGTGCCTTTGTATAGCGGCTCCCGGCTTTGCAGCGCATACGGACGGCTTCGTAAGCGAATATGAGCGCGTTCAAGACTTGGCGGGACTGCTCTCTGACAACGAGGAAGCGTCGCTTGTGGCAAAGCTTAATGAACTCAGCGAGCGTCAGAATATGGATATTGTCGCGCTGACTACTGATACACTGAAAGGGAAAACCCCACGGGATTACGCCGATGATATTTATGATTACGGCAACTTCGGCTACGGCGAAAGCAGGGACGGCGCACTGCTCCTTATCAGCACCGAGGACAATGACTGGTACATATCTACCTGCGGCTACGGCATTACGGTCTTTACGGACGCGGGCATTGAGTATATCGGCAAGCAGATAAAGGGAGAGCTGTCCGACGGTAATTTTGCGGGCGCCTTTGATGAATTCGCCGATCTTTGCGATGACTTCATCACACAGGCAAGAGCCGGCGAGCCTTACGATGTAAAGAATCTGCCCAAGGAGCCGCTTTCTCTTATCTGGATTCCCATTGCCATCGTTGTAGGCTTTATCCTATCCCTCATTATAGTGGGCAGGATGAAAGCAAAGCTGAAAACGGTCCGTTTCCAGGCGGCTGCAAACAACTACATAAAGGACGGCAGCCTGAACATTAACGAGAAACGTGATCTGTTCCTGTATAACACTGTCACACGCACGGCGAAGCCCAGGGACGATGATTCCGGAGGCGGGAGCAGCACGCACACATCTTCCTCCGGCACAACCCACGGCGGCGGGGGCGGGAAATTCTGACGCAGTGCTATCCCCTGCAAAAAATACTTTGTAAAATAGGAGGGATAACTCATGAGTATCTTTGACAAACTGAAAAGTACAGCACAGCAGGCGGTGAGTACCGCTGCACAATCCATCGGCAACACGCGGGAGACCTTCACCTTCACGTCGCTGCCGGAAAGCCTTGCCGAAATGCAGGCGCTACCCGAGGCAAGTCTCGACACGCCGTTCAAAACGGCAGCACTTACGGTTCTTGCCCTCTGTGCATATGCGGCGGATAGGAACATCGGTACCGAGATGCTGAATTGGCTGCGGGGACCCCGTCCGCTGAACGGGCAGGAAATCTCCTTCCTTAATGACCGTTTCCGCGACGGTAAGACCTATCTGCCGTTCACGTATTTCTCCGGTTCCACGCCGGAAAACAACTACACCCCTACCGAGCCGTATACAATTGCTGTAGTAAGCAATCACGTGTCCGGCGAGGAGCAGGGCTATATGAAGCTGTTTATTCCCTGTGGCGGTGCAGATGACCCCCGTCCCATCAAAATGCGTCAACGCGGGTCTGACGGCAAGTGGTTCTTATGGGAGCAGTATCTGCTGACCGGCGTTCGTACGCCGAAGTCAGCTGATCCGTGGGCTTAAGCGGAAAGAAATTACATTTAGAAAACTCATAAAGGTGTATCTGATTACATCAAAAAACGGCCGATCGGCTGTTTCAAACATAAAATATTTTGGAGGTATTAACAATGGAATCCACAAAAACTAAAGGCACGGGCTTCTTGAAAGTAACAGGCATTCTGATGATTATCGGCGGAGCAGTTTCGATTATCCTGAGCATCATTGCGGCGCTTGGCATCGCCGCCCTTGCGTATATCAGCGACGAAGCCGTTTCATCGGCATTACTTTATGCATCTGTAATATTGATGATTGTCAGTGCAGTTGCAGAATTGGTTGCCGGAATTATCGGTGTAGCCAACTGCAAGAAGCCGGATAAAGCAGGAAGTTGCATTGTGTGGGGTATTATTGTAGCAGTACTCAGCGTCGCAGGCACCGTACTGAACTCTGTCGGCGGAGGTTCCTTCAGTGCATTTTCTCTGATACTTGGTCTTGTTCTGCCTGCTCTTTACATTATTGGTGCTGCGTTTAATAAGAAAGAGCATGTCGCATAAAGCATTTATATCCGGGAATCCGGTTTGTCGGAATAAGCATATTTTCGAAGCATACCGAATCAGTGGTAAGGAGAAAAAAGATGGATATTTGCGGAATATGGAAAGTAAAGGAAATCCATTTGCCCACACCTGACGGTGAGAAGGTTTTTACACCCGATAACCCGCCGGCGGATGAGAGATTTGAGGGCAGCGCCGAATTGATGCAGTACCGGACGGAGTTTGCCGAGGACGGTGTGCTCAACACACTCATGTTTGTGCCGGAGGAAATGCGCGAGGAGGCAGCCAAGCACGGGGCGGTTGTCCGCGAGGACGGCTATGCCGCTGTTGAAAGCACGGTATGGAAGGAAGAGAACGGAAAGCTCTACTATGACACGAAGATCGAGGGTGAAGTCCTCGGGGAAAAGATCGATTCCTTTGCGGAGATTCCTGTCACCGAAGACGGATGCCTACTGTATAGCTACGGAATGATACTTCTTGAAAGAGTCTGATCCGACTGTTTACAACGGTGAAGGTGACACAATGAATGCTGATAATCCATATAACCTCAACCCGGAATCAACAGAAGCGCATGCGGTAAGCGAAAATCGAGCCGATGAATCGGTTCTGAAAGAGACTTTCAAGGAATTTTTCGGAGGATTGAACTATTTCTTTGCCGCAGAACAGGTCGATTTTACCCCCCTTGAGGATGTGATTGCACATATCGGTGTTGGCCCTTCGGAGTATCGTTACGATGCTGAGCGGGAGGCGCAGATTTATTCATGGTATTCGGCAAAAGGCAAAGCAAGAGTGCTGCATGTCCGGTTTAAGAACGGCAAGCTCTACGCTTGCGGCGCATACAATCTCGGTTTCCCGAAAATGTCATAGTCTATGCGGGAGAGGCTTGCTGCGGCAAGCTTCTTTCCGAAAGGCACTGAATGTGATTCGGCGCCTTTCGGAAAGGAAGAATAAATGAAAAAGCACCTCTTATGCTTTATGTTGGTATTCATCTCTTTAATATCCATTTCCGCCTGCGCTTCAAAGCATAACAATTGTAGTAATAATGATAATAATTATTACGGAGGGGATCCTATGGATTTCAAAAGCTTTAAGCTGGTGCAAACTGATATGACGGCACAGCACCGTGTTTATGAGGGATACAGAACGGAAAACGGCGTTTATTTGGAGTATTACATCAGCACGGAAATGTGGGATGATAAGACCTCCGGAAATGTGGAATGCCGCAATGTCGTTCGTGCAATTGACGCAGATGAGAGCGTTTTTCAAAAGCTGTGCGCAGTATTCGGTAACTACAGAATAGCGGAATGGGCGGGCTTTCGTGGGCACGATCACCGGGTCCTTGACGGAACCTGTATGAGCTTTGAAGCCGTGTTGGCGGACGGTACACGGGTGAATGCCAACGGAACCAACAGCTTTCCTGAAAACTATTCGTCATTTGTGCAAGAGCTCTTTAAGCTCATAACGACCGAAAAAATAAGTTCGGTACGGTTTTCCGAAGGCACTTATGAGATCACACTGCCGGAAAGCTGGGTGGGTACCGTTACGGCAAGCTTTTCCGAAAACCAGGTGGCGTTTTATGTTGATAAAGCCGATGGAGGAGAGCTTATCTTTTTTATAATCGATAACGATACATACGGTTATTCTTCAGATTCCTATAAAGGAAGAATAGAAGTCGGGCGGCTTATTTCTGACGAAGAGGTCAGATTTATTACGGCACGCGACAATTATTCAATAGCTTCATATGCGAAAAGTGTTTCCGAGGAAGCTATTGCAATTTGGAAGAATTATGAAAATGATAAGCTTGCCGTAATTGAAAGTCTTCGCGGTGTAAACGGGTATGAGCTTTATCCTGAGGACGGAACAGTCCTGTACTACGCAAATGCGAGGGAAATGGCAGATGAAGCGAGAAGCCTTTGGCTGGGCTTGAGTTTTGCAGGTGAGTATCCGGGTGGCGCGAAGCCCGTACGGTTCAAGCGGAAGAATTACGTGCCTATGTTTCCTCCGTATGATTATATAAACACGATTGAAGGTGTTCGCAAAAAATTCTTAAAGGTTTTTTCCGAGGAATTTACCGATAAAACGTTGAACCGTGCTATTGCCGATAAAGAACTGATTGAATATAAAGGCGATGTCTATGTGGCTTGTAAGAAGCGCAAGGGTGAAGCCTCTTACAACAGCAGTGTGGACAGCGTCCTTGATGAAGGCAACGGAAAATTTACGGTTGTGATTGCCGTGAAAATGCCGCCAAGCGGCAACACGCTCTATGTTGACCTGCCGACAGAGAAAAACGCCGCAGGAGAGTTTGTGTTTTCGGACTATCCCTATTGGGAAAAAAGTGAATGATCGTTCCTTTTTAGGATAAAGAAACATGCCGAAATCTTTTCTCGGCAGAAGGGAAAATTACCGAATCATCTGATTAGAAACGACTTTAGTGATATGGATTTTTCAGATTCCGGGGGCTATTGGAATTCGGAAACAAATAAAAAACGAAAATTGATGTGATGTGCCTCCCTGTCAAGCAGACAGTGAAAAAAATAATGTATCGGAGATTCCACCCTGCTGCGCAGCAGGGTGGAATTTTTCACGAGGCGGCATGATTAAATTTCATCGGCGTCATGCATTTGAGTCTCTGCCGGTAACACAGGTTGTTGTAAAAACGGAGATAACGATGGATTGCCGAGAACGGATCGTCACGCGAAGTAAACCTTCGTTTGTATTTAACTTTCGACACAGCTTTTTTTATGGGGTATTCTTAGGATGTGTGTACGTATTGTATGGCTTTGCAGTAATCCTCCTGCCTTACTCCGCTGATGGGGTGCCTCCTCTCAACTTCCTCGGTTTTTAGCAGCTTGTTTTCCATCTCCGCACCTTGAGCTGTGCTTGCAATATCCTGTTTTCCATGCGAAGACGTTCTTCTGCTCTCATTTCGTTTGCCTGCTTATTTATTCCTCCGCCGTCCCGCAGACTGCACCGGGAGGTTTTATACTGAGTCGATACGCGCTCGGACGCGGGCGACCTACGTATTTTTTGTTACTCGAACACGGTCGACACTGTGTTTTATTACGTCGCTCAGACGCGGTCGGCGTTATGTACGGCGTTTTCCTTCTCCTGATTTAAATACCTGTGCGCGGGGCGGTAGCAGATAAGCGCTATGCCGATAAGCAGTGCCGTCGACGAAAGGCTGATGGGGTAGACCGTCATGATGGTAGTGAAGGTCGGGTTCTGCGGGAAAACGAAGTTTATCCAGAATATGCGTATGCCGCACACTCCGATGGTCGTAAGTATCGCGGGAACGAGCGAGATGCCGAAGCCGCGCATATAGCCTGAAAGCACCTCATACAGCATGCTGAATACATATGCCGAGAAGAGGATTATCAGTCGGGTGTAGCCTATCTCTATGACCTCGGGGTCGCTGTTGAAGATAGAGAGCAGGAAGCGCCCGGTCAGCAGCACGATGCCGATAGCGGCAGCGGAGGCGATAAAGTCCTCGATTATGCTGAGCAGTAGTGTTTTGCGGCAGCGGTCGATCTGACGTGCGCCGTAGTTCTGACCGACGAAGGTGGTGCATGCCTGACTGAAAAAGTTAAGCACGTAGTATGCAAGCAGCTCGATATTTAGCGCAGCGCTCGATGCCGCCATAACGACCTTTCCGAGGCTGTTGATAGCCGACTGAATGACGATGTTCGAGAACGAGAATACTGCGCTCTGAATGCCTGCGGGCAGACCTATCCTGAGTATCAGCTTGAGGCTCTGACCGTCTATCCGCAGCTCGCGGGGGCTCAGACGTATGTATTTATCCGAGCGCATCAGACGGATAAAGAGTATCAGCGAGCTGAGCGCGTTTGAGATGACCGTCGCGATGGCAACGCCGTTGACCGTCATTCCGAGAACGGCGACGAAGAACAGGTTGAGTATGACATTCAGAACGCCGGAGCATGCAAGCGCGATCAGCGGCACCTTTGTGTCTCCGACGCTGCGGAATATTGCCGCTTCAAAGTTATACAGCAATATGACAGGCATTCCGAGCAGATAGATACGCAGATAGAGCAGGGCGAGCGGATAGACCTCGTCGGGAACGTTGAGCGAGTGCAGCAGCACCCCCGCAATAAGCTCTCCGATGACCGCTATCGCCGCACCGCCGAGCAGTGCGATGAGTATGGAGGTGTGCACGGCACGGTGCACCGCGTCGCGGTCGTCGCGCCCGATGGCGTTCGCTATGACGACATTCGCGCCGAGCGCTATGCCGACAAAAAGGTTAACTATCAGACCGATTATGGCGGTGTTTGCTCCGACCGCCGCGACCGCCGCGGTCTTTTCCGCCGCATCGCCTGCAAAGTTGCCGACTACCGCGACATCCGATGCATTGAACAGCTGCTCGAGTATCGCGGTCGCTGCGACGGGCAGCGCAAACAGCGGCAGCTTGTTCCATATCGGACCGTGCAGCATGTCGAGCTGATGTGATTTTGTTTTAGCTTTCATACATATTTCCCCATGTTACACGAAATGAGTTCCTATATGCAGATTATAGCACCGTTTTTCAAAAATATAAATACCCGAGGGGAATATTTTTCGGGAGAATTTTGCGCTGCGGCTTCCCGCTTCTTCGGTCGTTTTCGACAAAAAAGCAAAAATCCCATCGGAAGTATTCTTCCGATGGGACCGGGCGCCACCCAAACGTGGTGACCCGTAGGGGAATCGAACCCCTGTTACCGCCGTGAAAGGGCGGTGTCTTAGCCGCTTGACCAACGGGCCTGGTAGCGGAAGTCGGATTTGAACCAACGACCTGCCGGGTATGAACCGGATGCTCTAGCCAGCTGAGCTATTCCGCCATATTGCCCTCGACGTTCGACGAGGGTTATTATATCATATCCTAGTGCGCTTGTCAATATCTTTTTTCATAAAATGTTAAAACAAGTTTCTCTCGGCGGAGGTTGTAATTTGCGGCGTATTGCTGTATAATATAAGATGTAAAATTATAGGTACTTACAGCCGCGGCATCGGCTGTCGGAACGGCATTTTTTTCGGGAGGTACAGTATGCAGCCAAAACTTAAAACCTCACGCGGCGGTATCCGCCTGCCTATGGGCATCGGCGGCAGTGACACGCTGCATACGGCACCGCTGCCCGAATCGGCAACGCTGTATCTCGACTGCCCCGCAGGCGTTATCGCAAGGCCCTCGGTCGCGGTCGGAGATACCGTGCGCCGTTTTTCGCTGCTCGCGTCGCCCGCGGGCGAGCTCGGCACTCCCGTATACAGTCCTATCTGCGGGCGCGTTTCGCGCATAGGTGAGGACGGCACGGGCAGGCCGACCGTCACCGTCACAACGGACGGCGGTGACGCGGCGGAGCGCATTGCGCCCGTCTCGCGTCCGCTCGGCGAGCTGTCTGCCGATGAGATAATCGCGCTGGCGCGCGGCGCGGGGATAATCTGTCGCTCGGGTCTGCCGATGTGGAAGAATATCGAGCTGTCGGTCGGCGCGGCGCATACGCTCATTATCAGCGCGCTGACCTCCGACCCGCTCGACCGCTCGCTGCTCACTCTCGCGGCATGCAAGCCCGAAGCGCTGCTCTGCGGGGTAAAGATAATTCAGCGTGCGCTCGGCATCCGCCGCGCCGCCGTCGTTGTTCCCGAGCGCGGAACGGCGGCTCTTTCGCGTCTGCGCGCCGCTGCGGCGGCGGATGGCTCTGCGGAGCTGTTCCGTTTTATTACCGCAACGGAGATATATCCGATGCATGAGGATGCTCAGCTGATATACGCACTTGCGGGACCCGCCATGCCCGATGGCGCACATCCGTCGGATATCGGCTATGCCGTCTTTGATGCCGCGTCTTGCACCGCACTGTTTGAGACATACGCGACCGGAGCACCGTGCACGCGGTCTGCGGTGACGGTCACGGGCGACTGTGTCCGCTCGTCGGCTACAGTGCTTGCGGCGACGGGAACGCCGATAGCATCGCTCGAGTCGGCTGCGGGCGGGCTGAGAAAGCGTGCGCTGCGTATCGTTCGCGGCGGACGTATGATAGGCAGCATAGCTGCCGCCGACGATGCGCTCGAGCAGTGCACGGGACTTGTTCAGTTTTCGGGCAGGCTCGAGACGCGCGCGGAGACCGACTGCATCCGCTGCGGCAGATGTGTTTCGGTCTGCCCGCACAATCTTGCGCCGCTGTATCTGTCGATGTTCGGCGTGCAAAATCGCTTCGACCGCTGCGAAAAATATCATATAGAGTCGTGCAGCGGCTGCGGCTGCTGCGATTATGTATGTCCGTCGGGCATCCCGCTTACCGAGAATATTATCTCCGCCCGCGACCGTATGAAAAGCAGAGGCGGAGATACAAAGATCGGCATCGGACACGACGATGCGGGTGAGAACGGCGGAGAGCACAGTATCGCACCCGCTGACGACAATGCGGACAAGCCGCAGGAATCGGGAAAAACAGCGAGAAAATCGGCAAGAAAGGGGAAACGGGCTGAAAGATGAGCGAAGAAAAGAGATCCCGCCCTACAAACGAGTTTGAAAATCTGCTCGGTGACCTGTTTGATGCCGAGGAAAAGATGGCGGATGCGGATGCGGAGCTTTTCGATGCCGCGGGCTTTGAGGAGCTCGTGTCGTCTGGTATGACCGATAAGCCCGACAGCGGACGGCGCTTCTCCGTCGGACAGCGCGCGCCGCAGAGGCAGAATGAAACATCGCTGCGAAGCGTGCTGCAGAGCAAGACGACAGCGCAGAACCGGAGTGCGGCAGCAGCTCAAAGTCAGAATGCGTCGCAGCGTCATAATACGACAGTATCACATGGCGCGCAGCAGAACCCGAGTTCGATGGGTCATAGAAGCACTGCGATTCCGCAGAATTCAGGTACGGTCGGTCGTAAGGATGCCGCTGCGCAGCAGACTGCGGCACGGCAGAATGCAGCACAGCTGAATTCGGTACAGCATCAGAATGCAGCATCGTATCAGAATCAGACCATCCGACATACCGCAGCGTCTGCAAACGGAGCAGTCCCCGCAAACGGCGCGGTCTCTGCAAGCGACGCAGCTCCCGTCGGCACGACAAGGACCATTCCCGTGATAAATCCGCGGAGCACGGCTGCAAATCCCGCCGCGGCTGTTAAACCCGCAGCACCGACGAAATCGGCATCACTCACAAAAAACGCAGCCGCCGCAAAATCCGCGGTATCCGCAAAACCCGAGGCGCCTGCAAAGTCTGCAACATCCGAGAGACCCGCAGCGCCCGCAAATCATGCATCATCCGCAATAATTGCGGCATCCCTAAGACCCGAGATGTCCGCAAAAAACGTGTCATCCGAGAAAACCTCAGTGCCTGCGCCTCATCCGGTGACGACTCTGCACACAGCTCCTGCATCCCATGCAGTGCCCGCGCATTCCGCCGCAGTGTCGGCGGGCGCGTCTGATGCGGCATCCGACCGCGCGGCGCGCAGAGAAAAGCGCGAGCGCGTCCCGCTCCCCCGCCCGGTGCGCGGACACGGCGCGCCGTTCATTACATCAGGCAGACCCGTGACCGCCATATATGCCGACCTGCTTGTGGCAACGCTGCCCGCAATAATTTGGGCGGTATTCCTTTTCGGCGTCCGCTGCCTCGCCGTGCTCGTTTGCTCGGTCGGCGCTGCCGTACTTACAGAGCTCGTGCTCAAGCTTGTGCTGCGCCGCCGCGTGACGGTTTCCGATCTCTCCGTCGTATGGAGCGGGGTGACCGTCGGCATGCTCATGCCGCCCGCGGTCCCGCTCTGGGTGCCGATGCTTGCATCCGCTGTCGGTATCGGTGTGTTCAAATGCGCGCTCGGCGGCAGGGGACGTACCTTCATCAGTCCCGCGCTCGGCGGCTTTGCCGTCATCGCGCTGCTGCTCCCTTCACGCATCTCGATGTTCACCGCGCCGTTCTCGCGTTTGTCGGTGCTGTCTTCCGCGGGTGAGGGCGCGTCGTATCTGCTCTCCGCAGTTCCCGGCGCGGATATGCCGTCCGACCCGATAGGCTCGCTGTTTCTCGGCATCCGCCCGGGCGCGATAGGCGAGGTCAGCGCGCTGATGCTGCTTATCGGCTTTGCATATCTTCTTGCACGCGGCGTGCTTTCATGGGAAGCTCCGCTGACGTTTGTCGGCGCTGCGGCACTGCTGTTCTATATCTTTCCGCGCTACTCTCTCGAGGATCGTTTCCTTGCGGCGGAGCTGCTGTGCGGACTTGTCCCGATATGTGCGCTCGTTTTTGCCCCCGATTTTGCCTGCTCTCCCGTCTTTTCAACCGCAAGACTCGTCTACGGCGCGCTGTGCGGGGTGCTGACGTTCGGTCTGCGCTATCTCGGCGCGGGTATCTACAGCGCGGTGTACGCGACGCTGATTGCACAGCTGCTTGCGCGTCCGCTCGATTCGTTTTTTGTTCCGAAATGCTTCGGCAATACGGTCGGGGCTAGATTGTTCCATATTGGAACTTAAAGTGGTTTCCGAGGTGTTATTATCTTGTCTGACATTAATATTGTTCTTGTAGAGCCGGAGATACCGCAGAACACCGGCAACATCGCCCGCACATGCGCGGCGACCGGTGCTGCGCTGCATCTCGTCCGCCCGCTCGGCTTTGAGATAGACGACCGCAAGCTGCGGCGCGCGGGGCTCGACTATTGGGATAAGCTCGACATAACCTACTACGATAGTCTTGACGATTTTCTCGCGCAGCACGGCGGCGACCCGCTCTATCTTTTCTCGACAAAAGCGCCGCGCGCCTATACCGAGCCGCAGTACCCGCGCGGGGCGTATCTTGTTTTCGGACGCGAAACGCGCGGTCTGCCCGAGGATTTTATTCTTGCTCATCTCGATACCGCCGTACGGCTGCCGATGCGCCCGAATCTCCGCAGTCTGAATCTGTCGAATACCGTCGCGGTTGCCGTCTACGAGGTGCTGCGCCAGAGCGGCTTTGACGGGCTCAAGGATGCGGGAAAATTCGGTGCTGCCGAATGACAGCCGTCCGCCCGCGTGCGTATCCGACGGCGGGGGATAAAAAAATGCCGCTCTTTCGGGTTTTCGGGTGTGTGGGGACTGTTTCTTATTGACACAGAGCCGTTTTTGAAGTATAATCACTAAGTATTTAAATGTATTTCGGCAATGCCGCAAAAAGGCAGCCGAGGAACGTTACGGAGTCTGCGGCGGATGCCGATGAGGCGCGTATATCGGTGCGCCCCGTCGATTGGGATTCGATGAGCATCGGACGAAAATCCGCTGAGATTCGATGAGGATTCGATGTCGAATTGATGAGAATCCGCTGAGATTCGATGTCGGCTGACACCGTTTACCGTTCCAGCTTTTTAATATCGGCGCTCTGTGCCGATGAGAAATGAGGAAGTATGCATACCTATATACCCGAGGGCTACGCCCCGATACTCGACCTTTATCAGACACAGACTGCGATAGGCGATCTCAAGCAGTCGTTTCAGCGCGAGCTCGCTACCGCACTCAATCTCAAGCGCGCTACCGCGCCGCTTTTCGTCGATCCCGCATCGGGACTCAACGACAATCTAAACGGCGTTGAGCGCCCTGTCAGCTTTGATATAAAGGGCGTTGACACGGTAGCCGAGGTCGTTCAGTCGCTTGCCAAGTGGAAGCGCATGGCGCTGCTGCGCTACGGCTTTGCGCCCGGAGAAGGCATATATACCGATATGAACGCGATACGCCGCGACGAGGAGCTTGACAATCTCCACTCGGTATATACCGACCAGTGGGACTGGGAAAAGGTCATAACCCGCGAGCAGCGCAATCTTGAAACGCTGAAAAACACCGTGCGCGCCATCGTTGCCGCCGTGTCGTATACAAACGATGCCATCAAGGCAAAGTTCCCGCAGCTCTCCTGCCGCATCGAGCGCGACGTGTTCTTTGTGACCGCGCAGGAGCTCGAGGATATGTATCCGACGCTCTCGCCGAAGGAGCGCGAAAATAAGACAGTCCGCGAGCACGGCACCGTGTTCGTCATGCAGATAGGAAAGCTGCTGCGTTCGGGCACGCGCCATGACGGCAGAGCACCCGACTACGACGATTGGGAGCTGAACGGCGATATTCTCGTATGGAACGATATTCTCGGCTGCGCTTTTGAGCTGTCGTCGATGGGCATCCGCGTCGATGCCGAATCGCTTGACAGACAGCTCAGCGAGCTCGGAGCGGACGACCGCCGCAGCCTTACATACCATCGCATGCTGCTCGCGAACGAGCTCCCGCTGACCATCGGCGGCGGTATCGGACAGTCGAGACTCTGCATGCTGATACTGCAGAAGGCGCATATCGGAGAGGTTCAGGTCTCGGTATGGGACAGCGAGACGGTCGAGGCATGCGAGCGCGGAGGCGTTCCGCTGCTTTGATGATGTGCGGCACAGCTGCCGTGAGATAACACGGCGCAGCCGCTCGGCAGCTTTGGAATGACGCAGTACAGCGGCGCTCAGCTGCTTTGATATTTGTTATTTGTCGATAATTTACACGCCGCTGCGTGCGGCGCGGACAGGAGGACGGTTATGCTTAAGAATACCTTATACCGCTTGAATCACGAGCATGCTCTTACCGTCGGCTTTTTCGGCGGCTCGATAACCGAGGGGGCAGGCTCATCCGACCCGTCGAAAACAAGCTGGGCGGGGCGGACGTCGGAGTGGTTTAAAGAGAAATACCCCGGGGTCGATTTTACCTTCCGCAACAGAGCGATAGGAGGAACGGGCTCGGATTTCGGCGTTTATCGTCTCGAGAGCGAGCTCCTGCCGGACGGCGAGCCGCTGCCGCAGCTGTACTTTATAGAGTTCGCGGTGAACGATTACGGCTGGGTCTACGAGAGCATTCACACATCCATGGAATGCATCGTGCGCAAGATACGGTCCCGCTGCCCGACCGCCGATATCGTCTTTGTGTATACCATGACGAAATATGTCGACGACGATATCCGTGCGGGTGCTGAGTTTGAGAGCCGCGCGGCGCATTCCGCGGTGGCGCATTACTATGGTATTCCGTCGGTGTCGATAGGCGACGCACTGCGCTCCGCCGTATGGGCAGAGCACGGCGGCGACTGGCTCGCGCTGACTGCGGATAACGTTCACCCTAACGACGACGGCTACGCCGTATGTGCCGATGCGGTTTTCCGTTTTCTCAAACGTGAGCTTGACGGAGACGTGCCCGCAGCGCTTGAAGAAAAGCCGCTGCCGCCCTACCGCTCGGTATACGATCAGCTCGCCGCGCGGGTAGTCGACCCGTCGGAGGCAACGGCGAGCAGCGGATGGAGCTATCACGATTCACCGCTCGGACATTATCCGCATTACTATGAGGCATCCGTCGCGGGCGAGTGGATGGAGCTCCGCTTTGTCGGCAGACGTGTGGGCTTGTATGTGACGCTTACTCCCGATTCCGATCTGCTGAGGTGGCAGATAGACGGCGGCGAGCCGCTTGAGCTGACGTGCTGTCGCAGACCGATGCAGTGTGCGCTGCCGTGCGAGCTTGAATACGGCGAGCACACCGTGCGCATTTATATCTACGGCGAGGCGGGAGCTGCAGTCAAGCCGCAGCGCATAAGCGCGTTTCTTATCAGCTGATAATTTGAGGTGAATATGAGGAAAAGAACCTGCGCTGCGATAACGGCGGCATCCGTGCTGCTTTCGGCGGTCGTTACCTTTCAGATAACGAGCACCACATATCGCGCGAAAAACAAATCGGCACTCGACTCGCTGCGGGTCGAGTACGAGGGCTCGTTCGGCGGAAAGATGAACGCTCTGCACGATGACTTTCTCGCGCTCTACAACGGCGAGGTCGACGAGGATCAACTCGACGAGCTGAGCATGAAATATTTTGTTTTTGCTACAGGCGACCGCTACGGCGAATATCTGACGGCGGATGAATTTGCCGAGCTCGAGGCGGGGCTTGAGGGCGATTTTGTCGGGATAGGCGTTTCGGTAATAGAGGACGGCGACAGCGGATTGCTCGAGCTGGTCGATGTTTTTCCCGATTCCCCCGCGGCGTCGGTCGGCATGCAGCCGGGCGATCTTATCTATAAGGTAGGAGACGACTACGCCGCAGAGATAGGCGAGGATGCCGTTCTCTCGCGCGTGCGCGGCGAGGAGGGGACCGATGTCACCATAACCGTGCTGCGCGACGGCGAGGAGCAGACCTTTACGGTCACTCGCGCGCATGTCACCGAGCGCAACGTTACGTACAGAATATACGGCGAGCAGGGTGGTGAGGCGAGCAATGTCGGACTCATTATCATATCGTCGTTTGACGCCGTTACGGAGAGTCAGGTCGATGAGGCTATCGCGGCGCTGCGTGAGCGCGGAGCCGAGGCGCTGATATTCGATCTGCGCGGAAATCTCGGCGGCGCGCTGACGAGCATTGTACCGATTCTCGATAAGCTGCTGCCAGAAGGACCGATACTTCATGTCGTTCCGAAGGAGGGCGATACCGAGACAATTTCCTCCGATGCGGAGGAGCTCGATATGCCGATGGCGGTCGTCGTCAACGGGAATACCGCAAGCGCGGCGGAGCTGTTTACAAGCGCGCTGATGGACTACGATAAGGCGGTCATAGTCGGCACTCAGACGTACGGCAAGGGCTGTATGCAGACGATAACGCAGCGCCCCGACGGCTCGGCTATCCGCGTAACTACCGCATACTACGACCCGCCGTATTCCGAAAACTACGACGGTGTAGGGATAACCCCGGACATTACGGTCGAGCCCGACGAGGTGACGGCATCGACGAATCGCTATAAGATAGCCGACCGCGACGACAATCAGCTCACGGCGGCGTATAACGCGCTGATAGGCTGACTGCAGTGAACCGCCGCGCGACAATGCATTACCCGCGGCAGGAGCCGCAGAAGATAAATCAATTAAGGCTTGAAAGGATAAAAGAACATGGCAAAAATCAATAAGATTACCAATGAGGGTTACAAAAAGCTTCAGGACGAGCTCCGTTTTCTCAAGACCATCCGCCGCAAGGAGGTAGGAGAGGCTATCAAGGCAGCAAGAGCACTCGGAGACCTCTCGGAGAACAGCGAGTACGATGAGGCACGCGAGGAGCAGGCGAAGGTCGAGGCGCGCATCGTCGAGATCGAGGCTATGCTCGAGAACGTCGAGGTCATCAGCGAGCACGAGCTCACCACCGATGCGGTGAACGTCGGCTCGAAGGTCAGACTGCACGATCTTAAGACCGACAAGGAGCTCGAGTACACCGTCGTCGGTTCGTCGGAGGCGAACGCGCTCAAGCACATGATCTCCGACCAGTCGCCCATCGGCAGCGCGCTCATGGGCTGCAAGGTCGGCGAGACCGTCACCGCATATACCCCCACAGGCGAGCGTCGCTTTGAGCTGCTCGAGATATCTAAGTAATACGGCTAATTTTTTATCGAAAGGACGTTACCCGACATGGCAGATAACATAAATCAGGATGTTCAGGCAGATCAGGATCCCGGTCAGCTGCTGCGCGTACGGCGGGAAAAGCTCGCGGCGCTTCAGGCGGCAGGACACGACCCCTTTGTTATAACGAAATATGACGTTACGCATCGCAGCGCGGAGATAAAGGACCGCTACGACGAGCTCGAGGGCAAGCAGGTCTCGGTCGCCGGCAGAATGATGAGCAAACGCATAATGGGAAAGGCGTCCTTTTGCAGCGTTCAGGACAGAGAGGGCGCTATTCAGGTCTACGTTGCGCGCGACAGCCTCGGCGATGAGGCGTATGCCGACTTCAAACGGCTCGACCGGGGTGATATAATCGGCGTTGTCGGCAATGTGTTCAAGACCAAGACCGGCGAGATATCCATCCATGCCGAGCGTATCGAGCTGCTTTCAAAGAGCCTGCAGATACTGCCCGAGAAGTTTCACGGTCTCACGAATACCGATATGCGCTACCGTCAGCGCTATGTCGATCTTATCGTCAATCCAGAGGTGCGAGACACCTTTATCAAGCGCTCAAAGATAATCAGCGCGATAAGAAAATACCTTGCTACACAGGACTTCATGGAGGTCGAGACCCCCATGCTTGTCGCAAATGCGGGCGGTGCATCCGCGCGCCCGTTCGAGACGCATTTCAACGCACTCGACGAGGATCTGAAGCTGCGCATCTCGCTCGAGCTCTATCTCAAGCGCCTTATCGTCGGCGGACTTGAGCGCGTTTATGAGATAGGCAGAGTTTTCCGCAACGAGGGACTTGATACCCGCCATAACCCCGAGTTTACGCTCATGGAGCTCTATCAGGCGTATACCGATTATCACGGAATGATGGACCTTACCGAGAATCTTTACCGCTTTGTCGCGCTCGAGGTGCTCGGAACGACAACGATAAGCTACGGCGGGGTCGAGATGGACCTCGGAAAGCCCTTCCGTCGCATAACCATGCTTGACGCGGTCAAGGAGTATTCGGGTGTTGATTTCCGCGAGATACATACTCTTGAGGAGGCACGCACCGCAGCAGACGCGCGCGGTATCCACTACGAGGAGCGCCATAAGAAGGGCGATATACTCAATCTCTTCTTCGAGGAGTATGTCGAGGAGCATCTTGTTCAGCCGACCTTCGTCATGGATCATCCCGTCGAGATATCGCCGCTCACAAAGCGTAAGCCCGACGACCCCGAGTATGTCGAGCGCTTTGAGTTCTTCATGAACGGCTGGGAGATGGCAAACGCCTACTCCGAGCTTAACGATCCGATAGATCAGCGCGAGCGCTTTGCCGCGCAGGAGCAGCTTCTCGCCGCAGGCGATGAGGAGGCAAACCATACCGACGAGGACTTTCTTAACGCTCTCGAGATCGGTATGCCCCCCACAGGCGGCATCGGCTTCGGCATCGACCGTATGTGCATGCTGCTGACCGACTCTGCTGCTATCCGCGATGTGCTGCTTTTCCCCACAATGAAGAGTCTGAACTAAATAACCCTTCATAATTCTTCATAATTCTCGATAATTTGAGTTATGAACGGGTTTACACCAGCAACTTACACCAATTTACACCATCGGTACACCAAACCGAACACAATCGCACATTTTTTGAGAGCCTACTATGTTTTATACATGGTAGGCTCTTTTTTTATGCCCTGTTTGTCTTGCTCTTACGCGAGATAAATGGGGCAATTTTATTTTTTCAAAAAGGGGGGGTTAATTTTCGATGTTTTTTTCAGCAATCCAATACAGAGGGCAAAACAAAAGACCTCTGAGAACCTTGAAAATTGAATATACAGCACACAGGCACATTACCTGTAATCAGAGCCGTAAAGTGGGCGCGCCAAGATCTTCCGAAAGGAAAGGAGCGAGAAACACCTACACTTTGTTATTTGTCGGCAGACAAGAAGGCGATGACGCTTACAGGGGATAATGATACTTCCGTAATTCGCGGTCGGTCCATAAAGAAGGGGCGAGGGTGAGATTCCCATGGAGCTGCTTGCAACAGCCGCCTGTGTTGTTCCCTTTACATCCGGGGTGTCGAGGACAAATAGGATGTACGACCTAAGCGTATAAATGATGTTTATGCGCTTAGGTGGTTCAAAAGGCAAATATAAAAGAAAGGAGCTTGAAAAAGTGAACTGTAAAGTAATTGCAATCGAAAATCAGAAAGGAGGTACGGGCAAATC
>URDX01000030.1 GCA_900546695.1 uncultured Eubacteriales bacterium
TCCCATACTCAGAGGACTGTGAGCCTCAGTTTTAAGTTGATTGTACTTATCATAGGTATAGTCAACAAAGGTATATGGGATACTGTCGTACCTATACTCCGCGTGCTTTATATTGCCGATATTATCATAGCTATAGTCGGCAAAGGTCTGCTTTCCGCCGAAGTTTTTTCTATACTCTACCATTACGCCGTTCTCGGTGGTATAGCTTGCGGTGAGCCTTCCGAGACGGTCTGTATGCAAAAGCAATCGGCACAATGTAATTATACATTATCTACACTATATTGTCAAGCAATTGTATAATATTGCTATTACAAATGTCAAAACCACCTACATTAACAGCAAAAGGAGCGAGCCGAAGCCCGCTCCTTTTTATAACCACCTCAAAGCAAACAAACACAACACAACGGGATTATATCGTCATACCATTACGATTCAAACGCATTGTTTTTAACGATTTATAAACGATGCATGCAAATCGTCGAGATAATGACCGAACGCCTCTACTCTTCCGTTGACGATGACTGCGGCGGCACGAGAATCAAAATCAAAAGCCGAAACGCCTGTGCGAACAACCTCGCCGTCAAGCTCAGCCCGACCCGTAATATCACCGCCGTATACAACCATGCTATCGCCGGCAAGAAGCGCAAAGCCATCATCATAGCTGCCGACCGCCGCGACCTCGTCGGGCGCACGGTCTACCGTCAGTCTCACGTGCTCAAAACATGCATAAAGCCCCACATCCGAATTATCCGCAAGCGTGCGGTGACTGTACCAAACTACCTGCCCCATACTGTCGACGCAGACGACATCCGATCCTACAACATCCTGTCCGCCGCTCTTATCTACGGTCTGCCGCAAGTCAAAATGTACGATATTCTCAGCCATAACACGCGTGTCTCCGCACGATGGATCAAGTACGGTAAGCTCCCCTGTGCAGGTAAGACAAAGCAGCTCGTCGGTATACGGCGCGTAGGCAAAATCGGCGATATTCTCACACAGCAAACGTACTGTATCATCCGACGCTGTACCCGTCTCTCCCACTGCAGAATAATCGGCGCTTCGGAGCCCGCCGTCAGTGCCGAGCAGGAAAACACCGTTCTTTTCGGGCAGGGCTTTAATCGTGTCGGACGCAAAGTACGTCGGGGTCTTGATAGCAGAATCGTTTGTAAAGACGTACACATCACCGTTCTCCGTCACAACGGCACCGCCGCCGCTTGCAAGCATACAATCCGTTGCATCGCCGCGATCATATATACGTAGAAATATCTCACCTTTCAAGCCGTTATGTAGCGCTTCATAATCCTCCGCGTTCGCCATACCGCTCGATGTACCGCGAATATATGCGACTCCATCCTCACTGACAAGAAGGGTCGACGTGCCGTACTGCGCCACCGCCAAGACCTGTTCGGTATCCTCTTTCATTGAGGGGGTGGTGACCGAAAAGCAACCGCACACTGTCATCGCAGACAGAATGACGCTGATTGTGCAAAGCAATTTAGTGATCGTTTTTAGTAAACAATTTACTCGCAAAATTAACCGCTCCTCTCATATCTATGACTTCACCGTCCCACCTAATATCAATATCGGCATACTCACAAGATTCTTGGACAGAATCTATTGATGTATACGAACCGTAGATATCAAGCCAGTCGCCGTCCGACTCGTAGTGGACAGGCGTACCGTAATCGACCATCAGATAGCTGCCGTCGCTAAGTCTGAAGTGCTTAACACTCTCGGCGCGCAGCTCATCATCTTCGCCTATAATAAAAGGAACGTTTTCGTCAGCCGACGACTCATCCTCTGCGGGTAGAGGGTCGACCTCCTCTCTCTCGAGTGAATCACCCGCAGCAGCGAGGGTAAGGGGTATGGAACATATTGCCGTGCAAAGGGAAAGGATAAATGCAGATAGCTTAAATAAGTGCTTTTTCATAATGTATCTCTTTTCGACAATGTTTTGTCATTATTTGTTTCACAAGCGAATATTTTGCAGCTTTGCCACCTTCTACAGCAATCATATCATACTCATTTATCAATGTCAACATATTTTTTCATATTTTATTACATTTTCACTCATGTTCATTCATTGTTAAACACAGCCTTTGTATATAGACATATTAACAAGAAAAGCGGCACCCGCAGCGGCGCGAAAAGCGACGGAGCACCCGTTTTACACGCCGCATTTTCCCGCGCAAGGCGACCGATATTTAAGCAAAAACCGCCCATTGCTAAAAAAATCAGCAAACGCATTTCTTTGTCTGTTTCTTTTTCGGCGGAGTTGTAATATCATATCGACGTAATAAGAAAGCAATGAAAGTGAGGAAGGAAAATGCGACTTTCCAGAGCGATAGTTAAACATCGCATCCCGATCATTATCCTTGCGATTCTGCTGATGATACCCGCAGTGCTCGGTATGCTCGGCACAAGGATCAATTACGACATGCTCACATACCTGCCGAAGGACATGGATACGGTCATCGGTCAGGACGTGCTGCTCGACGAGTTCGGCAAAGGCGGCTTCTGCTTCATAGTGACGGAAGGCATGCCGATGCAGGACGAAAAACAGATGTGTGAAAAGCTCGAAGAGATAGACCATGTAGAATCGGTCCTCTCCTATGCGTCGCTTGCCGACGAAAGGATCCCCTCCGAGATCATCCCCGAAAAGATATATAAGGAGTTCCGCACGGACGACTCGGGGCTCGTAGCGGTGTTCTTTGACACCTCAACGTCCGCCGATGAAACGCTTGAAGCGCTCGCCGAGATAAGGCAGGTCGCAGGCAAGCAGTGCTTCGTCTCGGGACTTACCGCAATGGCATCCGACCTGCGCGACCTGTGCGAGAGAGAGGAACCGATATACGTGCTTATCGCGGTGGTGCTCGCTACCGTTGCAATGCTCGTGTTCCTCGACGGGTGGCTCGTTCCGTTCATCTTCCTTGCCTCTATCGGAATGATGATACTGCTCAACCTCGGAACGAACTACTTCCTCGGTGAGATATCCTACATAACAAAGGCACTGTCCGCGGTGCTTCAGCTCGCGGTCACGATGGACTACTCCATCTTCCTCTGGCACAGCTACAGCGAGGTAAAGCCGCTGTGCGACACTAAGGAAGAAGCGATGGCTCAGGCGATACACCAGACCTTCACCTCGGTCATAGGAAGCTCGATAACAACGGTCGCGGGCTTCGCGGCGCTCTGCTTCATGTCGTTTACGCTCGGCATGGACCTCGGCATCGTTATGGCGAAGGGCGTTATACTCGGTGTCATAGGATGCGTCACGGTGCTGCCGTCGCTGATACTTGTATTCGACAAGGCGCTTGAGCGCACCTCTCACCGCCCGCTGCTGCCGAACATGGATAAGCTCGCAAAGGGCGTTATCAAGGTGTTTCCCGTATTTCTCGTGATATTCGCCCTGCTCATCCCGCCGGCATATTACGGCTACTCTGAGACGAATGATGAGGTCTACTACGACCTGTCTAAGTGCCTACCCGATGACATGGATTACGTTATCGCAAACTCAAAGCTCTCCGAAAACTTCAACATCGCTTCGACGCACATGCTGCTCGTAGATTCGTCGCTCTCTCAGAGCGAGGTCAGCGCAATGTGCAGCGAGATGGAGAAGGTCGACGGTGTTGAGTACGTGCTCGGTCTCGAGAGCGTTATCGGCTCCGCCGTTCCCGAAGAAATACTCCCCGACAGCATCAAGAGTATTCTCGAGAGCGATGAGCATGAGCTTATCCTTATCAACTCCGCATATGCGTCGGCAAGCGATGAGGTCGGAGTTCAGCTGAATGAGCTGAACAGCATTCTCAAGCGCTACGATGAGAGCGGCATGCTGATAGGCGAGGCCTCCTGCATGAACGACATGATAACCACCACAAGCCATGACTTCCAGGTGGTCAACATCATCTCTATCGCGGCTATCTTCATTATTATATTGCTCGTCGAAAAGAGCGTTTCGCTGCCGTTCATCCTTATCGCGGTTATCGAGCTCGGTATCTTTATCAACCTCGGTCTGCCTCATTATCTCGGTCAGTCGCTGCCGTTCATAGCACCGATATGCATCTCGACTATCCAGCTCGGCGCAACGGTCGACTACGCAATACTTATGACGACAAGATATAAGGCGGAGCGCATCGGCGGTGCCGACAAGAGGTCGGCTGTCACCACCGCACTCTCTACCTCGATACCTTCGATAATAGTTTCCGGTATGGGTCTGTTCGCCGCAACGTTCGGCGTTGCACTCTACTCGGATATCGACATTATCAGCTCGCTGTGCATGCTCATGGCGAGAGGCGCGGTGATCAGCATGCTGTGCGTTATATTCATTCTCCCCGCACTGCTCATGCTCACCGACGGAATAATTATTCGTTCTACGCTCGGAATGAAGAGCTGCAAGAATACCGCTAAGCTCAAGGAGGAAAATAAGTGATGAAAAGAATAGCCCTCAAACCCGTTTCCGTTGCTCTCTGCGCTGCCCTGCTCATAGGAAGCAGCGCGGGCATTACCGCCCTCGCCGTAAAAAACTCGGAGAGCGATGCAAAAACCACCGCTGCCGACACCGATACTAAGGTCGTCGACACCGATAAAGAGGAAGAAAAGAAGATAGAAAAGGACGAGACAGTCTACGTCATTGCAGGCACGGATGGCTCGGTACAGAAAATAATCGTCAGCGACTGGCTCAAGAACGCCATCTCCGCCGCAAAAATCACCGACAGCAGCGAGCTCGAGGAGATCGAGACAGTCGGCGGCGATCAGAGCTACACAATGTCCTCCGACGGCTCCCGCGTCTGGGATGCTGCGGGGAACGACATCTACTACCGCGGTAACATCAAGAAGGAGCTGCCCGTCGACCTGAGCCTGACGTACATGCTCGACGGAAAGACCGTTTCCGCCGATGAGATCGCGGGCAAGAGCGGTCATGTCACCATCCGCTTCGATTATAAGAATAATCAGTATTCAAACGTGACCATAGGCGGTAAGGAAGAAAAGATATATGTTCCCTTCGCTATGCTCACAGGACTTATCCTCGACGGCGACAACTTCTCGAACGTTGAGATAAACGCAGGAAAGGTCATATCCGACGGCTCAAGATATGTTGCAGTCGGTCTCGCATTCCCCGGTCTGTCCGATGACCTCGCGATAGACAGCGACAAGGTCGATATCCCAGATTACGTCGAGATAAGCGCGGACACCGAGTCCTTCTCGATGAGCAACACCGTGACCGTAGCAACGAACAGCGTGTTCAGCTCCGTTGACCCCGACGCGCTCGATGACCTCAATAAGCTTACCGACGCCGCCGATCAGCTCGACGACGGCATGAAGCAGCTGATGGACGGCTCCGCCGCTCTCTATGAGGGCGTAGGTACTCTCCTCGACCGTTCGGGCGACCTTATCACGGGCGTTGATAAGCTCGCCTCCGGCGCTAAGCAGCTCCGCGGCGGCTCCGATACCCTCGCTTCCGGCGCATCCGCACTCGCCTCCGGCGCTAAGCAGCTCGCAGGCGGTCTCGCAGAGCTCGACGCTAACAGCGCAGCACTCCGCGGCGGCGCAGAACAGGTATTCTCCGCTCTGCTCAGCACGGCTGATAAGCAGCTCGCGGCTGCAGGTCTTGAGCTGCCCGCTCTCACGGCTGACAACTATGACGACGTTCTCTCCGCCGCTATCGCATCGCTCGATGAGACCAAGGTGTATGAGCTCGCAGTGGCAACCGCACGCGAGACAGTTACCCAGGCAGTTGAGGCTCAGCGCGGCACTGTAGAAGCAAAGGTCACAGAGGCGGTTCGCACTCAGGTAGAGGCAGCGGTCACCGCCGAAGTTCGCAACGGCGTTCTCGAAAAGGTACTCGCTGCACAGAATATGACGGTCGAGCAGTATAAGGCAGCCGTCGAAGCGGGTGCAATTACCGCAGAGCAGCAGGCAGTCATCAAGGGCGCGGTCGATGCTCAGATGGCGAGCGACACCGTTAAAGCACTCATCACTCAGAATACCGACGCGCAGATGGCAAGCGACGGCATCAAGCAGACGATCAGCGCCAAGACAGATGAGCAGGTTGCACTGCTTATCGAGCAGAATATGAACTCCGCAGAGGTTCAGGCAAAGATAACCAAAGCACTTGAGACGGCAAAGTCGGGCGCGGCGGATATCAGCGCTCTCAAGGGTCAGCTCGATTCCTATTCGACCTTCTACAACGGTCTGTGCACCTATACATACGGCGTAAGCAGCGCGAAAGATGGAGCAGATAGCCTCGCAAGCGGCTCCGCCGCACTCTCGGCAGGCGCAGATACCCTCCGCGACGGTCTCACTACCCTCTATGACGGTATCCTCTCGCTCCGCGACGGCGTTCCGGCTCTCCGCAGCGGCGTAAGCCGGCTCCGCGACGGCGCAGAGCAGCTCGACGAGGGTTTGGGAACCTTTAATACAGACGGTATATCCAAGCTCACTAAGATCCTGCGCGACGACATCGGCAGCGCAAGCGAGCGCCTGAAGGCAGTCATCAATGTATCACGCGATTATAACTCCTTCTCGGGAATCACCGATGAGACCGACGGAAACGTTAAGTTCATCTACCGCACCGACTCTGTCGGCGACTGATAACCGCATTAACGCAAAAACAGCCCACTCCCGCGGCACACTCCCGCACCGAGCGGCACAGATAACCCCATCCCCGAAACCGACTTTCATCGGCATCGGGGGTGGGGTTTTGTATGACTTCTTCCCGTTGTATAGTCGAATATCAATTTAACACAATTGTCTTTGCGAATTCGGTCTGCGCTTTTTTAGCCTCCCCGAAAAAGAGATAGATAAAATCGTTTGGAGTGTTCGATTTCGTTCCGCAAGGCGTACTATCGTACGTCGCGGAGCGAAATCGGGCGCAGAAAAAGCGAAAACAGTAAACTTTAAGCAGGAATCCGTAAGGATTCCGACATATCAACCGCAAATATAGGAACACTAAAAGCCGACTGATGCAACTCGTTTTCGCTTTTTCGGTCCGGACGATTTTAGTATCTCTCAACGGTCAGACAGCTTTGTATACGGTACTCTGTCATGAACCGCCATATACGCCGGGCGGATAATCTTTCCTCCGCCGATAAGCTCCTCAAGTCTATGCGCCGACCATCCCGCCAGTCGTGCGACAGCGAAGAGCGGCGTAAACAGTGCTGTAGGGATACCGAGCATGGAATAAACAAATCCGCTGTAGAAATCGACATTCGCCGACACGCCCTTATAGATATTTCTCTCGCGGGCGATGAGCTCAGCGGCGATGCGCTCAACGTCGGTATGCAGCTTATATTCAGCCTCCATTCCCTTCTCGTGCGCGAGCTTTTCAACAAACTGCTTGAATATCCGCGCGCGGGGGTCTGAGACCGAGTATATCGCATGTCCCATACCGTAGATAAGACCCGTCCGGTTGAACGCCTTACCCGCGAGAATGCTGTCAAGATAGGTACGCAGCGCATCCTCATCGTCCCAATCGGGCACATGCGCCTTGATATCCTCAAACATCTCCGTGACCATGCGGTTTGCTCCGCCGTGCTTGGGTCCCTTGAGCGATCCAAGCGATGCAACGACGGTCGAATATGTATCCGAGCCCGACGATGTAACGACATGCGTCGTAAAGGTAGAGTTATTACCGCCGCCGTGCTCAGCGTGCAGAATAAGACACAGATCAAGCACCTTTGCCTCGGTATCGGTAAACTTACCGTCGGGGCGCAGCAGATAGAGTATCGTCTCTGCGGTGCTCATCTTCGGGTCGGGGGTATGGATATAGAGGTCCGCGCCCTCATGATAGTGCTCGCGCGCTATGTAGTTATAGCTGACGAGCAGCGGAAACTCCGCAATGAGCTGAAGCGACTGCCGCAGAACATTCTCTGGCGAGATGTCGTCCGCGCGGTCATCGTAGGAATAGAGCATGAGGACGCTGCGCGCAAGCGCGTTCATAATGTCCTTGCTCGATTTTTTCATAATTACGTCGCGCATAAAGCTCGGCGGAATACACTTATACGAGCCGAGCAGATTACAGAATGAATCGAGTTCGGAGCGATCCGGCAGTCTGCCGAACAGCAGCAGATACACCGTCTCTTCAAAGCCGAAACGGTCGTCCGCTACAAAGCCGTCGATAAGCTCTCCAACGTTTATTCCGCGATAATACAGCTCGCCCGCGCACGGTACGAGCGTTCCGTCGGGCTGCTGCTTCTTTGCTATAATCTCGGATATCTCGGTGAGTCCCGTGAGCACTCCGTTACCGCCGATATCGCGCAGTCCGCGCTTTACCGAATACTTGTCGTACAGCGCGGGGTCTATTCTGCTCGCATCCCGCGTCTGCTCTGCGAGCGCTACTATCTCAGGTGTCAGTGCGGAAAAATCTCTCGTATCCATAAATGTCCTTTCTCGGTAACAGCGCCGCACGGCAATGTATCGTTCTGATAATATACTGTTCTTTCATTCTACCATTTATATTTTGCCGAGTCAAGACGCGGTTGTAATTGTTAACAAGAAATTCAGGACAGGTTTAAAATAAAAGACGCTGATTTCACAATAAACACCCATACATGAGGCAAATGAAACAAAAATTCGACACAACGTGTCCTGCGCCGCAGCCATGAAATGACAGAACTCAACCGCATCGAAAGCTGCACTGCGCCGCAAATACAGAAGCTCGGACACGTCGGATATACCCGCCGTGTCCGAGATGACTGTATGCGTCGTATTCTTAAATAATACGTTGCGCCGCAGAACATTATTTGTGAAATGCATCGCCGCGCCGCAAGCTCACCGTATACTATTACTATTAAAGAAACTTTTTAAGCGATTCTATCGCGCCCGATTCAGCGCCGACAAGCCGTGCTGCAAGGTCGATAGCCTCCTGTGAGCAATCCTTCATCGCCGTTATCTTCTGCGAGAGCTTGGTCACACTCATCGTTGTGCCCTCTATCATCATCGCCGCAATGTGCGAGACGGTAGAATCAACCGCAATATTGAGCTTTGTTGAGATAAATGAGCCCGCCTTTGCCATCGCGCCTATGTCCTTTGATTCCTCGCCGAGATCGATCAGCGCATTCTCCGCGGTGGTCGAATACTCGTCGTACATGGCGTATTCGTCGCAAAGCTCCTTTGTCAGCTCCGCATCCGAAACCCTTCCGCGCACCTGATTGATGCCGACAAGTCCCATTCGCGCATTCTGATAGATGTAGGTATAGAGCTCCGCATCGCGTTTCATTGTTTGTGCCTGTTCGTTCATTTGTTCGTTTCCTTTCTGTAAATGCCGCGGCTGCGCCGACCGAAATGCCGCCTTTGCCGCGCAATTGCAGCTCCCCAAGCGAGGGCAGCTGTCGTACGCAGTTATTTTTGTCTTTTTAGCAAAAAATATTCATAAGGTCTTGAAACAAAACTCCGAATATGATAAACTGACTCCGACATACGATGCGAAGTCAATGCGAAAATATCGCAGCGGCGCACGCAGAAAGATCGGAGACAACGATGAGCATTAAAATAATCGCAAGCGACTACGACGGCACACTCAGCCGCGACGGAACCGTGACCGAGCGCGACAGCAGCGCCGTTGCACGGTGGCAGTCCGAAGGCAATCTTTTCGGGCTTGTTACGGGCAGGAATATTCACGATGCGTGCGCGGTCGCCTTTTCACCCGACCGCACAATTAATTTTGACTTTGTAATATGCTGTTCGGGCAGCATCGTGCTCGACCGCACCGGCAGGATAATTTACAACGGCGCGGGAGAGATACCCTGTCTCGACAAGCTCGCCGCGGATTTTCTCTCATATGACCCCATGTGGCTCGGTCTCTGCTGCGGCGCTGAGCGCTATGCACTGCCCGTCGGTCATGACAGCAGCTTCGAAGCGGGTGAGGTCTCGCCCGACGGCAGACGCTTTCTCACGGCAGAGGAATTCGGTACGCTGCACAGCTTTAACGTAATTCAGACCGCCTACCCGTCCCCGGAGCTCGCACGCGAGGTGACGCAGACGTTCGAACAGCGCTACGGTGAATGGATACACATATGTCTTAACAACATCTATCTTGATACCGTACCGCACGGCGGCGGAAAAAGCAGCGGCATACGCGCACTTGCCGCGCGGCTTGATATCCCCGAGAGCAGCATTATCACCGCGGGCGACAATATGAACGATATTGACATGCTGCGCGATTTCCGCAGCTACGCGATGTCATCGGGTCATGCAGATGCCGTCGCGACCGCTGATTTTGCCGTCGATGATATCTCTGCTATAGTCGATGCAGAGCTTTGACGGTTTGGGGTAATACCGAACTTTGACGCTTCGGGACGAAACAGACCCTTGACGGTATGGGATAGTACCGATAAGTATCCCTGTCCGCTCCGCATATATAATATACCCGTCCGCTTCCCTCACTCGGGTCGCGGACGGGCTCTTTTCGCAGACGGACTGCTCTTGTATTCATATTCTAATTACGCTATGCAGCATTGCCGTCATGTTACGCTTGCGCTGTACCGTCGTCACATAACACTCGTGCCGTACCGCCTACTTGCGAAGCATAGCCGTCACATAACACTCAAGCCGTACGCCGCTACGACTGTGCAGCATCGCCGTCGATAGGCTCGGGCGTTCTGCCCGCGGACAGCAGCACTCTTATCAACGCGAATACAAACAAGGCGATGCTTATCCACTGCGACGTTGACAGTCCGAACCATATGCCGCGTATCTCATCACCGCGCAAAAATTCGAGCGAAAAGCGGACTACGGGATAAATCAGAAAATAGACATACATCATCTGCCCGCGCAGCTGCCGTCTGCGCGAGAGCGAGAGCAGCACAAAGAAGATTATCAGATTGCAGCCGGCCTCAACAAGCTGAACGGGAAAACGGCTGACACCACAGATGGCGGGGTTAAAGGGATTTTCGGTCACGGTAAAGCCGATGCTGCAAGGTATTCCGTAGCAGCAGCCGCCGAAAAAGCAGCCTATCCTGCCGAATGCATGAAACAGCGGCACACAGACAGCCATAACGTCAAGCATATCCATGCGGTCGACGGAGTGCGACACCCGACAGAAAACGGATACCGCCGCAATTCCGCCGAGCAGACCGCCGTAAAACACCGAACCGCCGAAAATTATGCCGAGACAATAGAAAAAGCTGCCGACCGATATGCTCCCTATCATACCGAAAAGGCGAATGAGCTTACCGAAATCAGTGAGTCCGAAAAGGATATGACCGCCTATAAAAAGGCCTACAGCGGCAGCGAGCGCGGCAAGTATCAGGTCCTCCGTCGATATTCCGCGGCTGCGGGCGAGCTTTGAACCGACAAAGCCCGAGATAAGAAATCCGAGCACGGCGCACACGCCGTACATCCCTATCTGCTTACCGAAAATATAAAAAGCAGGAAACATACTACCCCCCACCGAACCGCCGCACGGCATTGCCGCGTGACATCTGACATCAAAATAATCGAAAATGAAAAGACGCCGAAAAAACCGAAAAAAGTCAAGAGCGGGACTGTTGCCCCGCTCCCACCGTTAAAAATCGCCGTAAATCGGCTTCTGCCGCTCGATTAGCTTATCTGATCGAGTGCATTCTGAAGATCGTCAAGTGCTCCCGAATTGAGTGCGTCGTTAATCCCCTTAGATGCGCCTGCAGAGCAGATAGCGCAAAGTCCGCAAGCAATAACACCGATTACCGAAAGGCTGGTACCGATAATTGCAAGTACAAGGCCGGCGGTAGCCATACCGGTAGGTGCGCCCGCGGCAACGGCTGCCTTCTTACCCTTAACAGCAAGAACGATGCCTACGATACCGCAGACAAGAGAAGCGATTCCGAGAACAAGTCCCCACCATGCGAAGATCGCGGAGAGAATTCCGAGAACAAGTGCGGCAATTGACATGCCCTTTCCGTCGTTCATAACTATTCTCCTTCCGAATAGAAAAATATAAGTGTGTGCAGCACAGGCGCTGCATCTGTCTTGAGTATATCACACAGAATATGTAAAGTCAAGAGTTTTCTACATTTTTGAAATATTTTTTGTCATTATTTTTAATACAAAAGGTAAAAAACGTCTGCGTGCCGATTTTAACGACGCCATGACACTCCCGCAGACGAAACGCCCGCACAAAACACTCACAGTGCATTATATGCAAGCACACGCCGAATGACAGCACTGCTGCGATGAGAAAAAGGACGATAAAGCAGTGCCCCGATAAAACAAAGCGCTGATAAAGCAACGCGACGATAGTGCAACGTGCCGATAAAGCAAAGTGATAATAAGGCGAAGTGCCGATAATGCGAAGCACCGCGCCGAGAAAGCCGACAAAAAATCTGCCCCCGTGCGGCGCTTGCTCTGCCCGCTCAATTATCCCTGCCTTCTTTTGCGTCCGTGTAAAATCAAAAATTATCATTAATATTATATATTTATTGCGAGCGGTGATCAAGGCATGACGCAGCAATATTCCCGTAACTAACAAAAAGCAAAACCGACGTCTGCGCGCGAAAAACTAACATGCTACATATTATATTATTTTTTATGTCGGTATTATATGTCTGACACATGCGAACAAATATCATCATCCGCGCGGTTTGCAATAAGCACACCACCGCCGCGCAGCGTAACGATTTTGCTCGCCATCGCGCAAAAATCATCATTATATTATATACGCACTTATTTTGATCGTCGCCGACGTACGATGTGCTGAAAATCTCCTTTATGGGCGCACAAAGAATGCCGTTCTCACCCGCCCTCAGCGCGCAGCATATATCCGCATCGGCGCGCAGCACATGCCCGACCGCTAACCGATATCAAAACATCTACAGAATACTCCACACAGTTACCCACAGAGTATTCCACACGTACTCCACAGGCGCGAGGCTGCAAATTGCCTTCATTTTTCTTGCAGAATGCCTTCATTTTGCTCTGAAATCAATCCAAAATCGCATTTCCATTATTGGATATCATCCCCTCTTATGGAACAGATATCACCCTGCCGTTTTTGCCCTCGACGGCAATCGACAAAGAGCAAAACAGACGGATTTATTACTCTAAATTGCAACTTTCGGGACTTTAAAAGACACTGTTTGTTAATTATTTGTTTACTAAATCGTCTTGAATTCGCATCCGAACGCGTGTAAATTGGAAATGCACGATTGCAAAACAGCTTGCCTATGCAAATTTTTCGCAAAAATCATGCAATTTTCTGCAGCGATTTATGCGAAAATGAAGTCGAAGCCGCAAAGCCCGTGCTCGGCTCATTTGGTGCGTAATTTATGCGTAACTTTATGCGTAATATCCGCTATGCTTTGGGTCGATACTGCGTCCCGACGCCTCGGTATCGGGACATAAAAACGAACGAAAAGGAGGTAATCCGATGGAACATACAGCAAACCTTGCCGACGGCGATCAGCTCGACGGTCTCGGCAGAGCGCTCCGTTCTCCGACCTATTCGATATGCTATGTCAAGCGCAGATACACCGTCCGCAAGGATACCGTACTCGACGCGGGCGGCGAGCTCGCCGTTGATACGCCGCAGTTCGGCATCGGACCATACCCCGAGAAAAGAGAGCGGCGGCATCCGCTCCGCGAGTCGGCGCATCCGCGTCTGCCGCTCCCCACTCCGATAACGGCGGAGAAAAAACGCGAGCGCACAAAGCTGTGCAGTGCGATATTCGGAGCTCTGTATTTCGTCTTTGCCATGTGGCTGCTCTTCTCGGTCATCACGGGAATCGAGTCAAACGCGGACATCGGAGTGAGTGACAACGTAACGGCTGAAATGCCCATCTACATGTCAGAGAACCGCGTACTCGCCGAATACGAGGGTTCGACCTACGTACATCTTCTCTGCCCCGCGCTCGGGATAGACACGCTCGTCTCGTCGCCGATAACGACGGTCGACAACTTTCTCACGAGTCAGAGCTACGGCTTCGACAGTGACGACATCGTCAGCTGCGACCGCAGCACCGTCATAACGGAGGGCATGGAGATAACCGTTTCAGTCGTAGAATACCGCGACAGCTTTGAGGATGCCGTCGTTCCGTATGGAACGGAGAATGTTTACACCACTGAGCTACGCTCCGGCGCATCGGTCGTTGACAGCGAGGGCGAGAACGGCACCGAACGCCGTCTTGTACGCAGCAAATACATAGACGGGGAATTTTCCGAGAGCAGCGTGCTGCGTTATGAGGTGACGAAGGCACCGACCGCACGGGTCGTACGACGCGGCTGCCGCGGCTTTGTAAACGTAGACGGCATTGACTATCCGTACTCCTACTGCCTCGACGTTGAGGCTACCGCATACGGCGGTCCCGTATTTGAGGGTGCAAACACGAGCACGGGTAAAACGGTCGACGAGGGCATGATTGCGGTCGATCCGACCGTCATAGCGCTCGGTCGTCAGGTATACATCTCGGGCTATAACGATTACGACAAATACGACGGCTTTTATTCCTGCGAAGATACGGGCGGAGCTATCGTAGGCAACACGATTGATGTTTACACGGGCAGCGAGCTCAGCGCTGCCACACAATTCGGCAGACGGCAGATGAAGGTCTGGGTACTCGAAACACCGGACGACTGACGCAGAAATACGACACAGTTCCGCACGGGGATGAGGTAATAACATGAAGCACTGCTATAAGACAAAAGGTACATGCTCCTCGAAAATAGACTTTGAGCTCGACGGAGACCGCGTTCACAATATCAGCTTTACGGGAGGCTGCAACGGCAATCTCAAGGCGGTATCCAAGCTCTGTGAGGGTCAAACAGTCGATTATATCGCCGATATTCTCGGCGGCAATCTGTGCGGCAGTAAGGGCACTTCGTGCGCCGATCAACTCGCACGCGCCGTGCGTCAGGCATTCGAGGAGGAAAACGGCTGACAGCCGTAAATATACCCAGGAGAAAAGGAGCCGGAGCGACATATTCGCCCCGACTCTTTTTGTATGCACTCCCCGCCGGCCCGTTTCGCCTTTACTTTGTCCGTAAGCTCTGCCGGCGCTTTTCATTCGCCCGCAGCGCGCCGCACACTCTCCCGTTTTTGCACGCAGCCGTTTTCATTCGCCGCCCGTTGCCGCACGCACACATTTTAAATCCCACGTCACCCCCGTCCTCACTTTTCGTACGACGCCGTCTCATCCCGCACGCGGCATCGCCCCAACATAATGCTCTCCCGTTTTGTTGCGATTTTACATATCCGATGCTGCTTTTAACGCATTTCTATTGACATTATACGACCGATGTGGTAAAATTACCGTACGGCATTGCCGAATCACTTTTTTTCCTGAAAAGGAGAACCTGACATGGTGTCAACAGAAGTATTTCCGCGCGAAGGCGCAGAATGGACCAACATATGGATCACCGAGGCGCTCTATTATGACAGAACGAGAGTTGCATGCATCGGAGACTCCATAACCTTTAACTACCGCCCCATCGTGGGCAATATCTTCTATCCGCAGGATATCATGGTCGATATGCTTGCAGGCTCGCGCATGTGCGGAGACCCCGCATTCTACAAGGAGCTCGAGATGTTCTTCGGTCCCGCGAGCGGCTACAAATACGACGTTATTCACTTCAATAACGGGCTGCACGGCTGCTGCAACAACACGCAGCTCGACCTCGACATATACGTCAAGGGCTACAAGGAGTGCATCGAGCTCATCCGCCGACTCCAGCCCGAGGCTAAGCTCATTCTCGCTACCTCGACTCACATGACGTTTGAGGATCACACCCCCGAGCTGCTCAAGAAGAAAAACGATATGGTGATAGAGCGTAACGATTTCGTCCGCCGTTATGCGGAGGAGAACGGCTATATGCTCAACGACCTCTATAAGATAGTCGCAGGTCATAACGACGAGTACCCGCAGACGGACGGCGTTCACTTCGGTGAGGAGGGCAAGAAGGTCCTCGCAGACGCTGTTGTGAGTATGGTCAACAAGGCACTCGGGAGAGAGAACATCTCCGCTGAGTAAGGAGGCACATCATGAAGGAATATTATACTATCGACGTCGCGGGTCTTAAACGCGATCTCCCCCTCTGTGAGCTGACAGACGACCTGTATATAGGCGCCTTCGTTATTTTCGGTGACGTAGAGCTCACCGTGCATTCCGCAGAGGAGCTGCTCCGCCGTGCACCCGAATTCGACATAATGGTCACTGCGGAGTCAAAGGGCATTCCGCTCGTTCACGAGATGGCACGCCAGTGCGGCATGAACAGCTATGTTCTCGCCCGCAAGTCACCGAAGCTGTATATGAAAAATGTCGTAAAGGTCGACGTAAAGTCGATAACCACCGAGAGAATACAGACCCTCTACATCGACGAGAAGGATCGCCGCATGATGGACGGAAAGCGCGTTCTCATCGTCGACGACGTTATCTCTACGGGCGAGTCGCTTCACGCACTCGAGGAGCTTGTTTCAAGGTCCGGCGGTACGACCGTCGGTAAGATGGCTATCCTCGCCGAGGGCGACGCAAAGCTGCGCGACGACATAATATTCCTGCAGGAGCTGCCGATATTCAACGCAAACGGCGACCCCATAAGCTGATTTTTCGGGCTGTTAAGAACTCGCTTTTTAACAGCCCTGCTTTATTCATTCGAGATAGAAAAGCTGCCCGGGTATTTTTATTTGATTCCACGGGGATGATAAAAAAGCCCTTTTTGTTGATATCCGTCAAAAATATCTCCGACAACTCGACAAAATCGGCATTTTAAGCATTGAAGTTTTCGTCGATTCATAATATAATACTTTTGTGGAATAATAGATAACGGCAGTCATAGCTCTGCCGACAAAAGAAAGGATATGCAAAATGAAAGGCAATATTTTTGAAGCTCCCTTCATTAAGGAAATGTGCGAAACGACCGCTAATATGTACCGTCTCGGATGGGACGAGAGAAACGGCGGTAATATCAGCTGTCTCCTCGACGAGAAGGAGGTCGGCGAATATCTTGATCTGAATGAGGTCATCCGTGAGATCCCGATCGGCTTCAAGGCATCCGATCTTGTCGGAAAGCTTTTCCTCGTTACGGGTACTGGTAAGTACTTTAAGAACGTAAACGATGACCCTGAGGCAAACCTCGGCGTTATCCGCATCGGTAAGTCCGGCGACGTTGCAGAGCTTCTCTGGGGCTACTCCGACGGCGGCAAGTTCACAAGCGAGCTCCCCGCTCACCTAATGTCTCACATGGCAAGACTTAAAAAGGACCCCATGAACCGCATCGTTATGCATACCCACCCGACAAATGTTGTCGCTATGACACATGTTCATCCTCTCGATGATAAGAACTTCACCCGTACCATCTGGGGCACCTGCACCGAGTGCATCGTTGTATTCCCCGACGGTATCGGCGTTCTTCCCTGGATGATCTGCGGTAATAACGCAATCGGCGAGGCTACCGCTGAAAAGATGAAGGACTACAGAATCGTTATCTGGCCTCAGCACGGTATCTACGGCGCAGGAAAGACCTACGACGAGACCTTCGGTCTTATCGAGACCGTTGAGAAGGGCGCTCAGCTCTGGCTCAAGTATTGTCACCTCCCGATTCTCAACCGTATCTCCAACAAGCAGCTCATCGCTCTCGCAGAGTCCTTTAACCTTGACTACCGCAAGGATTTCCTTGATTGATTCGGTTGTCTATAGTAATTCCCGTCGGTCGGAGAAATCTCCGACCGGCTTTTTTCTGTTAGTTATTCCATAGTATTATGTCACGCCAACTCGCCCGCCGCGGCAAGAAAACTGTATTTCGTCATGTCCTGCAGCTTATCACAGCACGCCGCGCATCGCACCCATCGGGAGCGCACCGTGCGTCTCATTGCTTCTATAAAACACCGCACGCCGCAGATAAGGCGTTTTACGCTATACTCCATTAAACTTCTCCCCTTCATTTGCAAATAACCGTTCTGCGCCCTCCGGCGACTCATATGACAGCTCAGCGTCGGAGAAAGTCTACCATCTTCATTTTGCACAAATTATCCGCAGTATTCCCCTGCCGTTTTAACCATTTTTCCATATTGCCATATCGCATAACTTATGGTATAATGTACAAGTAATTGAGGGTATAGCTCAGCTGGTTAGAGCGCTTGCTTGACATGCAAGAGGTCACTGGTTCGAATCCAGTTATCCTCACCATTGTTACTGCCCGACGTTCTTACCCGCAGGTAAGGCGCTCGGGTTTGTTTGTTACCGCCCGCGCCAACCGCTTGCAGCGTGAGTGTTCGATATGCGGATGTGGTGGAATCGGCAGACACGCCGGTCTTAGAAACCGGTTCGCAAGAGTGCAGGTTCAAGTCCTGTCATCCGCACCATATCGAGTATTCATAAGGGATTTCACTTATGAATACTCGATTTTTTATCTTGATACGGTTTTATGTTGGGGGCAGGTTTTCGCCTGCTCCTTTTGTTATGCCGTTTTCGGTTCTGTTAAATACTCAACCGCGACACCTTTTCGTGTATCTGCGACGATATTCGGTCTGCGTGATACCTCGGGTATTTCCACATACCCGACAAAGCGATAATAGATAACTATTCTCT
>URDX01000031.1 GCA_900546695.1 uncultured Eubacteriales bacterium
CGCGAGCATATGGTCGCGCCGATTCCCCCTCTTATGTATCTCCCCCTGACTGCTCAGCCGATATCTAAATTACAGATTTATACCCGAAACGGTCGCCGGGCACGACGGCTCCCGTTTCTTATCGGGAGAATGCACGTCTGCCGCCTTAGTTTTTCCTGCTCGCAGAGCGTGTACACCCAAAACTATAGTTGAGACAAAAGGCTTAATTCTTCCTGACTTAAAGTACGTACATCCTGTTATACTACAGTCAAATCATAGAACACTGTTTATACATTGCCTACAGCCTATCCTGTTGTTTACGGTCCGCCTATTTCCGCCCGTCAATCCCGCATATACTTCGCCGAGAGAGTGACTTTTAAAATTAAAACGTCCCATGTCCCCCTCAGATTTAAAGCTTTGGGAGGGGTTCGGGGAGGACTTTTTCGAAAGTCCTCCCCGAGCGTACTCCCCCGAGCGTACTCCCCCGAGCGTACTCCCGAGCGCGCCCCGTTCCCGTAAAATCATCACAACATCAAGGAAAAAGAACATGAAAAAGAAACCCGAACTGCTTGTTCCCGCAGGAAATTATGCAAAATTTGAGGCGGCTGTGCGCTACGGTGCCGACGCCGTCTATCTCTCAGGCAGACGCTTCGGCATGCGCGCCGCGGCGGACAATTTTTCGCTTGAGGAGATGGAGCGCGCGGTCGGTGCCGCGCATGCTGCCGGGGTGCGTGTATACGTCACTGTCAACACCATGCCGCGCTCGGACGAGTACCCCGCGCTTGGGGACTATCTTGCGGAGCTTGACCGCATCGGGGTCGACGCGCTTATTATTGCCGATCTCGGCGTTCTTGCGCTTGCGCGTGAGTGTGCAAAGCACACCGAATATCACATCTCGACTCAGGCGGGCGCGGTCAGCTATGCCGACTGCAACGAGTGGCACTGTCTCGGTGCATCCCGCGTCGTGCTCGCGCGCGAGCTCAGCCTTGAGGATATGAAAAGGATACGCGAGAAGATTCCGTCGGAGCTTGAGCTTGAGGCGTTTGTTCACGGCTCGATGTGTGTCTCATGGAGCGGCAGATGCCTGCTCTCCGCCGCGTTGACGGGTAGGGACTCGAACCGCGGAATGTGCGCACAGCCCTGCCGTTGGAACTACAAGCTGCACCGCGCAGCCCTGCGCGACAGCGAATCGCCGTCGGTGGGCATGCCTGACGACTCGGACGCGGCGCGTGAGCGTTCTGCTGCGGGCGGGTGCTCCATTGCCGGTGAGTGTTCTGCTGCGGGCGGGGTAAACGGTGCGTCGGATGCGGCGCGTGCGGACGGTGTCGGAAGCTTTGAAGGTGCAGGACACGCGAACGATGCAGGACACGCGAACGGTGCAGGATGCGTGGACGACGCAGGATGCGCGGGCTGTGCGGACGGTGAGCCACTGCGCTATGAGATAGAGGAAGAGGCGCGCCCGGGGCAGCGTTTTCCCATAGAGGAAGACGAGCTCGGCACATTCATCATGAGCTCGCGCGACCTGTGCATGATAGAGCACATACCCGAGCTCTGCGAGGCGGGTATCGACTCCTTCAAAATCGAGGGGCGTATGAAGAGTGCATACTATGCCGCCGTTACCGCAAATGCGTATCGCATGGCAATCGACCGTTATGTGCGCGACGGAGAAGGCTACGTCTTTGACACCGCATGGCTACGCGAGCTCGAGAGCGTCAGTCACCGCGAGTATTCTACCGGCTATTTCTTCACCCCTCCGAGCTCCGATCCGCAGCTTATCGGAAATGTCAGCATGGGCTACATACGTGAGAAGGCTTATCTCGCTATCGCGGAAAGCTACGATGCCGAGAGCGGCACGGCGACCTTTGTTCAGCGGAACAAGCTGACACGCGGCGACCGCGTTGCGCTGATATCGCCCGGCGTTCCCGCACGCGAGTTCACCGCCGACGTTATTTACGACGAGAACGGCGGCGAGCTGCCGTCGGCACCGCACCCGTACATGACCTTCCGTCTGCGCGTGCCGTTTGAGGTCAAGCGCGGAGACATTCTGCGCGGGGCATGAGCCGACCTCGCCGACCGTGAGCACCTAACAAAACAAAGCAGTACAAAAGCGGCAGCAAAAAGGGTATGTGCGCTCGTCAAGCCATACCATCTCTTCTTGATCCCGCTCATTTTGTCATTTCCTCAGCATCCCTCTACCGCCTATCTTTTTATATTTTTATATTTCTGTTTTATCTCTTTTAACGCGAAAAAGTCACCGCTTCGGTTTTTCATATGAAGCGAGTCAAGGATGCTGTGAAGAGTGAAGCGCGGATTTTAATTCTATGAAATATGTGTTTTGAAAAACAGGATCATTTTGCTTCATTCCGGCGATAGGTGAACGCTTTAAGCCGCACAGTGACACTATGAGCTCATCGGGGTGCTATTCGGTCTGTTTTATTATGTCTGTTCTATGATGTAGGCTGCCGACCGATATTTTTTTTGCGCTCGGGTAGATTTTTTTAAAAAACTGTTGACAACTCCCGCCGATTGTGATATAATAACAGCGTTGCACCGAGTGTGACAATCGCGGGAGTGGCGGAACTGGCAGACGCGCACGTTTGAGGGGCGTGTGGTTTTCACCGTACGGGTTCAAGTCCCGTTTCCCGCACCAATCAAAGAAGATCGCCTTTGGCGGTCTTTTTTGATTTATAAGATACGGTTTAGAATTCCGTCGATGACTGCGGCTGTCTGCTTTTTTCGATAACGGGTGCGGCGGATTAAAAATAAGCTGTTCCTGTTTGTCAAAAAGAATTAAGAACGCCGAAGCACCGAACCGACAGCGGTATACCGAGTCGATTTCGGTGCTTTTCCTTTTTGTCTTTGTGCCTTATTTAAGCCGCTCGTACAATTAATTATTGACTCCTAAACAACAAATTGATTATTGAAACTGCGGAGGCTTCGGTTTATAATATGATTAGACCGATGACAACTTATTTGGAGGTGAGATCATGCAGATAGGGATAGGAAACAAGATACGGGAGCTCCGCCGTCGTGACGGGAGAAAGCAGGAGGATCTTGCGAACGCTCTCGGTGTCACATGTCAGGCGGTATCGCGTTGGGAGGCAAACGGCGGATACCCCGATATGGAGATGATACCTGCCATCGCAAATTATTTCAACATCAGCATCGACGAGCTGTTCGGCTACAGCAAGGACAGAGATGAAAAACTAAAAGCGATACTGTCAAAAGCGGATGAGGCGATAGACAGGCGCGGTGACCTGACGGAGTGTGTGAAAATGCTTCGCGCAGCTGCGGACGAATTCCCGTCGGAGCCCCGTGTATATATCAGGTTGGGGACCGCGCTTGACATGCTCGGATGGGAGAAGCACGGCGCCAGAAGCTACACAAAAGACGGCTCGAACTATACCTTTGAAGATACCGAATACAACTCGCGGAATGTCTATTGGCAGGAGGCGCTGAGGGCATATGAGAAGGCGCTGACGCTTGAACTGACCGCGGAGGAAAGGGAGACACTGATCCGACGAATGGTGCTTTATTACGCGAAAATGGGGCGCTTCGATAAAGCTGCGGCACTCGCGGCGGGGCAGAACAGTCTTCGTATGAGCAGGGAGATTCTGTTGCCGCTTGCGAGCGAGGGGGAGACACGGGACAGATATCAGGGAGAGGCAATAATCGACATACTGACAATCTTAAAAAGCGTTATAGTGGATTCCGTCGGTACAAAGGTGTCGGTTTTTACGGAGAAGGAAGGTGTCGCCGTATTAACAGAGCTTGCGCGGCTTTTTGAGACGGTTTTCAGCGACGGCAGATGCGGCGCATGTCACCTTCATATCTGCGAGCTGTATCTATTCGCGGCGGTGTATGAGGCTCGATTCGGAGAGGGAGGTGAGCGGGCTTTTGAATATTTTAAAAGGGGCTTTGAACACAAAAAGCTCTATGAATCTGTTCGAGAGCAGGATGTGTATCAATATACCGCACCGCTTGTCTCGAAGGTCTCGGTATCGTGCGCGGAATTGCCGCCTCTGTCTCGGCATTATTGGTGGGAAAATTGGCTCGGAATCTTTACGGATGAGCTGACGGCGCGGATAAAAAGCGAGCCGAAATATGCGGAATGCTTTGACGGATACTGCTGATGAAAAAGGCAAAAGCGCCCGATCTGATATTATCATAACGAAAACCGGCTGTTAAAGACTCTTCTTTAACAGCCGGTTTTTGATATTGCTCTGTGCGAGTGCAGCCGCGACAAGGCGGAATCACTCTGAGGATCAAAAGAATTATTTATAGAGATTTACACGGATAACGCCGGGAACCTTATTAAGCTCTGCCTCGACGCTTGCGGGGATATCGCCGTTCAGCTCGATTATCGTGTATGCGTACTCGCCCTTGGAGCGGTTGAGCATGTTCTCGATATTGAGGTTCTCGGAGGCGACGACCGCCGAAATGGATGCAAGCATATTAGGCGTATTCGTATGCATGATGCAGATACGAGCATCGCCGATATGCGGCATAGATGCGTTCGGGAAGTTTACGCTGTTCTTGATATTGCCGTTCTCGAGGAACTCGGTGAGCTCCTTTGCAGCCATGACGGCGCAATTTTCCTCAGCCTCTGCGGTGGATGCTCCGAGGTGGGGGATGGTTATCACGCCGGGAACGCCGACGCTCTCATCCGTCGGGAAATCGGTAACATATGCCGCAACCTTACCCGACTCGAGCGCAGCCTTCATATCAGCTATATTGACGAGGTCGCCGCGCGCGAGATTGACGATGCGAACGCCGTCCTTCATCTTTGCAATGGTCTCTGCGTTTATCATGCCCTTTGTGTCGGGGGTAGAGGGTACGTGCAGGGTTATGTAGTCCGCAACCTTATAAATGTCGTCGTAGCTTGCAGCCTTCTCAACATCGCGGGAGATGTTCCATGCGGCGTCTACCGAGAGGTAGGGGTCATGACCGATAACGTTCATGCCGAGGTGACGCATGGTGTTTGCGACCATGCCGCCGATTGCGCCGAGACCGATAACGCCGAGCTTCTTGCCGGTAATCTCACAGCCCGCAAATGCGCTCTTGCCCTTCTCGACAGCCTTTGCAATGCCCTCGGTGCCTGCGAGCGACTGTGCCCACTTTACACCCTCGACGATGCCGCGCGAAGCGAGCAGCAGCGCGCAGACGGTCAGCTCCTTAACGCCGTTTGCATTAGCTCCGGGCGTATTGAAAACGACGATGCCGTTTTCTGCGCAGCGCGCAACGGGGATATTGTTCACACCCGCACCCGCTCTCGCGATGGCGCGGAGCTCGGGTCCGAATTCGGCATTCTGCAGGTCTGCGGAGCGGACCATGATGCCTACGGGCGCTTCAACGTCCTCGCCGACGTTGTATTTGTTCTTATCGAACACTCCGATACCTACGGGGGCAATCTTGTTCATCAGCTTTATATTTTTCATGATAATTCTCTTTCTGTTTTGATAGAGGGGAAAAGTGAGTAATATTTTCAGAAATCCGACAGGATTTCTACCGTATCAGACGGAAGGATTTCTACCGTATCAGACGGTATCGTATCAATACAAATTCGATACGGCATATATTTATTCACTTTTTTCGTTTCGGACGTTTTCAGCATCCGGTTGTAAAACGGATAGATAAAAACGTTTGGAGTGTACGATTTCGGCCCGTGAGGCGTACAAGCGTACGTCGAGGGGCGAAATCGGACGCAGAAAAAAGTGAATTAAAATTGTTTTCAGAAATCCGACAGGATTTCTACCGTATCAGACGGCATGTATCAATACAAATTCGATACATCATATACTTTATTCACTTTTTTCGGTCCGGACGTTTTTAGCATCCGGTTTTAGGATTTTCCTTTGCGAAATTCTTCATAAACTCAACGAGCTTTGCAACGCCCTCGGTAGGCATCGCGTTATAGATAGAAGCGCGCATACCGCCTACGCTTCGGTGACCCTTGATGTTCTTAAAGCCCGCCTTGCCCGCCTCAGCGGCAAACTTCTTATCGAGCTCGGGATCGCCCGTTACGAAGGTAACGTTCATCATCGAGCGAGCTTCGGGCTCAACGGGAGCGATATAGTAGGACTGCGTATCAAGGTAATCGTAGAGCAGGTTAGCCTTGCCCTCGTTGATGCGCTTCATCTCCTTGAGACCGCCGATGTCGTTCTTTATCCACTTA
This sequence comes from uncultured Eubacteriales bacterium, assembly GCA_900546695.1. GTDB lineage: Bacteria > Bacillota > Clostridia > Oscillospirales > CAG-272 > UMGS911. The sequence continues at coordinate 6,155 of URDX01000031.1, forward strand.
TATACAAGTCCTGCAACGTAGATGGGGTAGCAGGGGGGAGTGTTGTACATCGAGCCGTTATCCGCCATCAGCTTCCAGTCGAACATTGCGGGAGTGTCGGGACGGCAGTGTCCGAGCAGATCCTCGCGGACGATAACGACGGTGAGTCCTGCGGGAGCCATATTCTTCTGTGCGCCTGCGTAGATAGCGCCGAAGCGGGTAACGTCGACCGGCTCGGAGAGGATGCAGGAGGACATGTCGGCAACGAGCGGGATATCGCCCGTGTCGGGAATGTAGTTCCACTTAGTTCCGTAGATGGTGTTATTGAAGCAGATGTGGACATAGTCCGCGTCGGGACGGAAATCGTTCTTTGTCAGGCGTGGGATGTAGGTGTTGTTCTTATCCTCGGAGGAGGCGACGATCTTGATGTCGCCGTACTTTGCAGCCTCCTTTGCAGCCTTCTTGGAGAACTGACCGGTGACGACGTAATCAGCCTTGCCGGAGCCTGTGAGAAGGTTATAAGCGACGGATGCAAACTGAGTGGAGGCTCCGCCCTGAAGGAAGAGAACCTTATAATTGTCGGGAATGTTCATGATCTCGCGGAGATCAGCCTCAGCGGTCTTAATTATTTCCTCGTAGTCCGGAGATCGATGACTCATCTCCATTACGGACATACCGGAATTACCGTAGCAAATAAGCTCGGATGCGGCACGCTCGAGAACCGGAAGCGGAAGCATAGACGGTCCTGCGGAAAAATTGTAGACTCTGTTCATAGCAGTGATCATTCCTTTTCTGTGAAATATAGTTCTTATTATAATATATATCCGGGGATAAGTCAATAGCAAACGGGGGGGGTTCGTGAAAAATGATTGAAAAGCTTTTTTGGTATGCTGCGGGGCTTTAGTGTGTGCCGCGCTGCGCGGGCGGGTGTGTGCTGATAAATGTTGTTTGTGATGAGCGGGTTGTATCTCGCTGACGCGGACAGGGTTATTGCAAATAAAATATGGTTGTGTTGGATAAGCCAAATCGCGCCTTCGGCGATTGCAGGGGATATGGGAAAGTGATATAGTTGTTCTTTTTTTACCGCTTTTTTTACGTGAAAAAGAAAGCGGCGGAAAGAAAAGCGCGCATAAGAGGGAGCGGCGCTGAGGATGCTCGCGTATGCGAGCATAGGACCGCGCCGATTCCCCCTCTTATGTATCTCCCCCTGAGACTGCTCAGGCGATAGCGCAACGACAAGTTATCGTCCGAAATGCTCGGCAGGCATTACACCTCGCATTTCTTATCGAGAGAATGCACGCCTACTGTTTTGGTTTTTTCGCTTTCCGAGCGTGTACACCCGATGTCAGGGGAAATACACAACAGCATTGTTTTTTCGCAAAGATTATTTGCACCATGTTTGCACACACCCGTTGAATGACACTTGAGCTGCGATGTTTCATTACCCGTCTTTCTCGGTTTAAGAGCTTTGGCGGATGTGGGCGGTTTTCTCAAAAGCCGCCCCATCTTCCCGTATTCTGTCTGCTCGTGCCCCGTTGATGGCAAGGTTTGAGCCGAGATGTTTTTCAGCTCTCCTCCCACAGTTTATAAGCTTTGGTGGGGCTTGGGGCTGTCTGAAAACGCATAGCGACAGTCCTCGTTTTTGAGAAAAAATCAAAAAAAAGAAAAACCGCCGTCAGAATTTGACGGCGGAAAGGACAGCCCTTTGATTTTATTGGGAGAGATAACATCGTTTGGAGTGTTCGATTCGTCGCACAAGGCGTACAATCGTACGTCGTGCGGCGAAATCGGGCGCAGATATTCGTAAAGCTGAATATACTGAAAATCAGTTATGCAAATCTGTTTTCGCTTTTTCGTTCCGAACGATGTCAGCCTCCTCCGATTAACCTTTATTTTTCTTGCTCTGAGCCTTAAGTCTCAGCTCGGTATTGAGTATGCGCTTGCGCAGGCGGATGCTCTTCGGTGTTACCTCGATGAGCTCATCGTCGGTGATGAACTCGATAGCCTCCTCGAGCGAGAAAACCACGGGGGTAACGAGTATCAGCGCCTCATCCGCGCCGGACGAACGGACTGCAGTGAGGTGCTTCTTCTTGCACGGGTTGACGGCGATATCGCCGACCTTAGGGCTCTCGCCGACAATCATACCCTCGTATACGGGGGTTGCGGGTCCGATGAACATGTTGCCGCGCTCCTGCGTGTTATAGAGACCGTAGGAGGTCGTTTCACCCGTCTCGGAAGCAACGAGCGAGCCTGTCCAGCGCAGGGTGATATCTCCCTTGTAGGGCTCGTAGCCGTTGTAGACCGAGTTGATTATGCCCTCGCCGCGCGTAGCGGTCATGAAGGCGCTGCGGTAGCCCATCAGGCAGCGGGCGGGGATGGAGTATTCGATGTTCATGCGAGTGCCCGCAGTGTTAGGCGACATCTGAATCAGCTCGCCCTTTCTGCGGCCGAGCTCCTCGATAACAGCGCCCGAATATTCGGTAGGAACGTCGATGTAGACAAGCTCCATCGGCTCGCACTTAACGCCGTCAATCTCCTTATAGAGCACGCGGGGGGTGGAGCAGCAGAGCTCGTAGCCCTCACGGCGCATTGTCTCGATGAGTATGGAGAGGTGCATTTCGCCTCTGCCCGAAACGTTGAAGCTGTCGGTGGTGTCGCCGTCCTCGACGCGGAGCGAAACGTCCTTAAGCAGCTCCTTATAAAGGCGCTCGCGGATCTGGCGGGAGGTGACGAACTTGCCCTCGCGACCCGCAAACGGGCTGTCGTTTACCGAGAAGGTCATCTGCAGTGTAGGCTCGCTGACCTTTACGAACTCGAGCGGTTCGGGCGCGTCGAGCGCCGTTACGGTATCGCCGATGGTGATATCCTCAACACCCGAGAAGCACACGATATCGCCTATCTTCGCCTCGGTGACGGGCTGTCTGCCGAGACCGTCTATCTGATAGAGCGAGACTATGCGTGAGCGCTTGGGCGCTGCGTCGGGGGTGTGGTAGTTCGTGATATATACATCCTGATTCTGCTTGATGATGCCGCGCTCTATCCTGCCTATGCCTATTCTGCCGACGTAGTCGTTATAGTCGATGGACGAAACGAGCAGCTGGAGAGGCGCATTCTCGTCACCCTCGGGAGCGGGGATGTACTCGAGAATGGTGTTGAAGAGCGGCTTGAGATCGGTGCCCTTTTCGTAGGGGGTGAGCGATGCCGTACCGTCTCTGCCCGAGCAGAAGAGCATCGGGGAGTCGAGCTGTTCGTCGGTCGCGTTGAGGTCCATAAGCAGCTCGAGAACTTCCTCCTCGACCTCCTCGAGACGTGCGTCGGGCTTGTCTATCTTATTGATGACGACGATGACGCGGTGATTCAGCTCAAGCGCGCGCTGAAGGACAAAGCGCGTCTGAGGCATCGGACCCTCGGCAGCGTCGACAAGCAGCAGAACGCCGTTGACCATCTTAAGGATACGCTCGACCTCGCCGCCGAAATCCGCGTGACCGGGGGTGTCGACGATGTTTATCTTAACGCCCTCGTAGTGTACGGCGGTGTTCTTTGCAAGAATGGTAATGCCGCGCTCGCGCTCAAGGTCGTTGGAGTCCATGACGCGCTCGGTAGTCTCCTGATTCTCGCGGTAGATGCCGCCCTGCTTCAGCATCTCGTCGACAAGGGTGGTCTTACCGTGGTCGACATGGGCGATAATTGCAATGTTTCTCAGATCATCTCTACGCAATTTAATATCCCTCTTTATGAATAAGATTATATCGGTATGTCGGGCAGCCGCCGTATCGTCCGTATGGGACGGTGCCCGCAGCCTGCCTTATAAAATACATTCCATTATATCACAGTGCATCCCGCGCGTCAAGATTATTTTTGTAAAAAACGGGGACGGCGGAGCGCCTGTCGGATGTTGGTGTTGTGCGCAGCGGTGAGCAGCGGTCGGATATCGGCTGACCGACCGCTGCCTCACTTTTTCGGCGCACCTTCACGGCTCAGCGCTTCTTGCGGTCGCCTTTGCGCTGCCCGCTGCCGCGCTGCACGACAGAGCCGTTATCGCGCCCCCCGCGCGTGTTCTGCTTGCCGCGCATACCGTTTTCACCGCGGGTATTGCTCTGCTTACCGCTGTATGCACCGTTCTGCTTGCCGCGTGTGCCGACCGAGCCGCGCGTGCCGTTCGACCTTACGCGTGTATCGCGTTGTCGATTGTCGCGTGAGTCTCCCTGACGGTCGCGGTCGTCGCGGGGATTGGGGGCGTTTCCGCGTCTGCTCTGCGTGCCGCCGTCTCTGCGGTCGTCCCGCGTATTGCCGCCTGTTTTGCGTTCGCTTCGCGCGCCGTCATGTCCGCCGTGATTTTCCGGGCGGACGAGACATTCCCTGCCGTAGCCGATAAGGTCCTCTCTCCCGACCCTGCGCAGTGCCTCGCGCACGAGCGGGGCGTTCTCGGGACGGTATGACTGGAGCAGTGCGCGCTGCAGCTGCTTTTTGTGTGGGTCGTCGGTTATCGGCACCTTTTCCCCGCTCATGGGGTCGATGCCCGTATAGTACATGACCGTCGATGCCGTTCCGGGGGTGGGGTAGAAATCCTGCACCTGCTCGGGCGTGCAACTGTTGCTGTGCAGATAGACTGCGAGCTCGACTGCGTCGCGCAGCGTGCTGCCCGGGTGGCTCGACATAAGATACGGAACGAGATACTGATCGAGCCCCGCGTGGGAACAGAGCGAAAAATACTTCTCGCTGAAGCGCTCAAACACCCCGATTGGCGGCTTGCCCATCAATGCGAGAACATGGTCGGAGCAGTGCTCGGGAGCAACCTTGAGCTGACCGCTGACATGCTTTTCGACAAGGCGGCGGAAGAACGCATCGCTTTTGTCTGCGAGCATATAATCATACCTTATGCCGGAGCGGATGAACACCTTCTTTATGCCGGGGATGCTCTCGACGCGCTGCAGCAGCTCGATGTATTCGCTGTGGTCGGCGATGAGGTTCGGACACGGGGTCGGCGTGAGACAGCGGCGATTCGGGCATACACCGTGCTCGAGCTGCCGCGCGCATGCGGGACCGCGAAAATTCGCCGTCGGACCGCCAACGTCGTGGATATATCCCTTAAAGTCGGGCAGGGTCGTCAGCAGCTCGGCTTCGCGCACGACGCTGTCTATGCTGCGTGAGCGGACCGCTCTGCCCTGATGGTAGGCGATGGCACAGAACGCGCAGCCGCCGAAGCAGCCGCGGTTATGGGTGATGGAAAAGCGCACCTCGCGGATGGCGGGAATGCCGCCTGCGGCTTCATAGCTCGGGTGATACGTCCGCTCGTACGGCAGTGCGTATACGCGGTCGAGCTCCTCGCGTTCGAGCGGGGGCATGGGCGGATTCTGCACGAGAATGCGGTCGCCGTACCTCTCGGTCACCGCTCTGCCGCGGATGTGGTCGTTCTCGCGGTACTGCGTTGCAAACGCCTCGGCATACAGCGCGCGGTCGGTGCGCAGCTCGTCGATGCTCCATCCGCCGACCGACTCATAATGCAGCCGCTCGTCTGCGGGGGCGAGATAAACGGTGCCGCGCAGGTCGCGTATCTTGGATATCGGTATGCCCCTGTCAAGCAGCTTTGCGAGTCTTATCATGATGTTCTCGCCCATCCCGTATGTGAGCAGGTCGGCGCCCGAATCGACAAGGATGCTGTTGCGCACGCGGTTGTCCCAGTAGTCGTAATGCGCGCAGCGGCGCAGCGATGCTTCGAGCCCGCCGATGATTATCGGCACGTCGCCGTAAGCCTCGCGGATGCGGTTGCAGTAGACGATGACGGCGCGGTCGGGTCTCAGACCGGGCTTTCCGCCGGGCGAATAGTAGTCGTAGCTGCGGCGGCGCTTTGCGACGGTGTAGTTTGCGACCATCGAATCGAGATTGCCCGACGATACGAGAAAGCCGAGTTTCGGTCTGCCGTACTCGCGGAATGCATCCGCCGAGTGATAATCCGGCTGCGCGATGATGCACACCGAGAAGCCCTCCGCCGCGAGCACGCGTGAAATGATGGATACACCGAAGCTCGGGTGGTCGACATATGCGTCGCCCGTTACGTAGACAAAGTCCGGCTGCTCCCATCCGCGCTCAAGCGCCTCCGCCCTGCACAGCGGCAAAAATCCCGTTATCTGATTCTTCTTCAACCCTATACCTCCGATGTCGGCAGCTGTCTTACCTGTGGGTCACGCCGCGACGAAATGCTTGCTTTTTTCGGCAGCCGCGCCTCGACCGAAATACTGATTCTCTCTCGGCAGCCTCGGCATGACCGAAATACTCACATAATTATAGCATAGCTTTTCTCCCGCCGCAAGTGGGAAATATATCGGCGATTTTTTGTATCGCTGCGCTTGCTCCGCACTGCACAGACGCGTGATAAAAGCGCTCTCCGACAATATTTTTTCGGCAATTCTCCGCTTTTTTGTCACTTGATATTGCAATGCCGCCGCGCGGGTGATATAATATCATCATGTTCGGCGGCGCGAGCGCATTCAGCCGACCTACATAATCATAATACCAAAAGAGGCAAGCTATGCAGATATTACTCTCACTCTCAATCGCCATGCTTGCGGGGCTGCTTATGTCAAGATTGACAAAGCTGTGGAATCTCCCTGCGGTAACGGCGTATCTTGTCGCCGGAGTGCTCGTCGGACCGTATGTGCTCGGCAGACTCGGCGTTCCCGGACTTGGCTTTATTTCGAATGAGGATGTCGCCAACTATTCGATAATTTCGGATGCTGCGCTCGGCTTTATCGCCTTTGCAATGGGCAACGAGTTCCGCGTAAGCGAGCTGAAAAAGACGGGCAAAAAAGCGACCGTTGTCGCCGTATTTCAGGCGCTTGTCGCTACCATTGCGGTCGATATCGCGCTCTATGTCGTTCATCTCATTATCCCCGACAAGCTCCCGCTTCCCTGCGTTCTTACGCTCGGTGCGGTCGCTACCGCAACGGCTCCCGCCGCGACGCTTATGGTCGTCAAGCAGTATAAGGCGGACGGCCCGCTGACGCGGATTTTGCTCCCCATTGTCGCGCTCGACGATATCGTGGGGCTCATCGTTTTTGCTATCTCCTTCGGAATTGCAAAGGCGCTCGAAAAGGGTGAGATAGATATTTTTTCGGTGCTTGTTAACCCGCTTGTCGAGATTGTCGCTTCGCTCGCGCTCGGTGTCGCTGTCGGTCTTATCTATAACTTCTGCGAGCAGTTCTTCCATTCGCGCAGCAAGCGCATGAGCATATCGGTTACCTTTGTTTTCCTTGCCGTCGCGCTCTCAATGCTTGAGTTCAAGCTCGGTCCTGTCACCGTCGGCTTCTCGTCTCTGCTCGTCTGCATGGCGACCGGAACGGTTTTCTGCAATCTCTGCGATTTCTCGGAGGAGCTTATGGATCGCATGGACCGTTGGACCGGACCTATCATGGTGCTGTTCTTCGTGCTCAGCGGCTCGGGTCTCCGTCTCGACGTGTTCAAGGATCCCGCGATAATCCTCGTCGGCATCGTCTATATCATCTTCCGCTCGATAGGAAAAATGGGCGGCGCAAGCATCTCCTCGCGCTTTATGCACTGCGAGCCGCAGGTGCAGAAGTATCTCGGCATAACCCTGCTCCCGCAGGCGGGCGTTTCGCTCGGTATGTCGCTTACCGCGATGTCGCTCGGCGAGAGCGGTATCATAATCAGAAATATCGCGCTCTTTGCCGTTCTTGTCTATGAGCTCGTCGGTCCGCTGCTCACAAAGATAGCGCTCGACCGCGCGGGCGAGATACCCGAAAAGCCGATCCCGCCGCGTAAGCAGGCACAGCTCGATGCTGCCGCAAAGTAAGAACCGCAGCGTAAGGCGCAGCCGCGAAGGATATTTCAGACGCGAAAAGGCATAGCCGTGTGAAATACGGTCGCGAAAAAAACTGTAACCGCATACAAAAGTATGTCCTTAAAGCTATAAGCCCCCATACAAAATACAAATACGCACAGCCCCGTGCAGACGGATATTCCGCCGCACGGGGCTGTCTGTTTTTACCGTCGCCGTCGTTGCAACATTATTCTTGACTTTTCGACATCAAAAGCGTATAATACTTCTGCTAATATAACGCATTAGATAGTCCGAAATAGAGAAACAGAGGTAGTACGGCTATGAAATATCAAGTTTTGTTCAACCCGCTTTCGGGTAACGGGCGCGGCGCGGAGCAGGCGCACCGCCTCGACAGTCTCATGCCGCAGGACGAGCTCGTTTATACCGACGCGACCAAGATCGGCGGCTATAACGAATGGCTCGCTCCGCTCACCGAGTCGGATAAGGTCATCCTCTGCGGCGGCGACGGCACGATCAACCGCTTTATAAACGAGGTCGATGTTGAGACCCTGCGCCCCGAGCTGCTTTACTACGCAACGGGCAGCGGCAACGACTTTCTCAATGATCTCGGCAAGGATTCAAGCTCCCTGCCGTTCCCGCTCGCACCGTATGTGAAGGATCTGCCCACCGTCACCGTTGACGGCAAGAGCATGAAGTTCCTCAACGGCATAGGCTACGGTCTTGACGGCTACTGCTGTGAGGAGGGCGACCGCGTCAGAGAGAACTCGGAGAAAAAGGTCAACTATACCGCCATCGCCATCCGCGGTCTGATGTATGCCTATAAGCGCAGAAATGCGACCGTCACCGTCGACGGAAGGAAGCAGAGCTTCCGCCGCGTATGGATGGCACCGACTATGAACGGACGCTTCTACGGCGGCGGAATGATGATAGCCCCCGCGCAGGACCGTCTCTCGGATGAGCGCAGTGTTTCCTGTGTAGTCGTCAGCCGCACGGGAAAGCTGAAAACGCTGATTCGCTTCCCGAAGGTGTTTAATGGCGAGTTTACCGACTATGCCGACATGGTCGACACGCTGTGCGGGCATACGATAAAGGTTGAGTTCGACCGTCCCACCGCGCTTCAGGTCGACGGTGAGACTATCGTCGGAGTGACGAGCTATGAGGTCTGCTCACCCGTAGTTGCTCCTACCGCACCGCAGGAGGAAGCCATCGCGGTCTGACGGCGATTTGAGCATCGACATTTCCCGGACAGTGACCGATGTGGCTTAATGCACAATAATGTACATAGAATCACCCCCGATGAACGGAAAAACGGTTCATCGGGGGTGATTTTTCGCATGACGGTTATTTTGAGCTATTGCTGCTTCAGGGGGGGCGGCGGGGTTATGTGACGACGGTCGCCCTGCGGTGCATTATCAGTCGCGGTACAGCTCGGCAACGCGGTCGTTTCCGCCGTAGTCGCGGAGGATATCGCAGTGCAGCCCCGCCCGACGGGCGAGCTCGCGCACGCTCTCTGCCTGGTCGTAGCCTATCTCGAGCAGCATTCTGCCGCACGGTGTGAGCTGCGACGGGTATTTTGCGATGATGCCCTCATAAAAGCGAAGCCCGCTCTCCCCGCCGTCGAGTGCGATGTGCGGCTCGGCGCGGACCTGCGGTGAGAGAGTGGGGATGATGTTGCTGCGGATATACGGGGGATTTGCAACAATCAGGTCGTAGCGCTCCGAGCCGCACTTCGACCCGCAGCCGTCCGACAGCACATCACCGACCTTTATACACAGCCGCCCGTCAAGCCCGAGCGCGGCGGCGTTTATGCGTGCGATCTCTACGGCAGGCTGCGAGATATCGACCGCGTCTCCGCTTGCGTCGGAACGGTCGGCAAGCACCGAACAGGCGATGCATCCGCTCCCCGTGCAGAGATCGAGCAATCTTCCGCCGTGCGGCAGCAGCTTTATCGCGCGCTCGACAAGTATCTCGGTGTCGGGCTGCGGAACGAGCACATCCGGTGTTATCTTAAAGGTATACCGCCAGAAATACCATTCGCCGAGAATATAGGCAAGCGGCTCGCCCGACCTGAGTCTGCGTGCCGCCTCCTCGTATTTTTCTCCGTCGCCGAAATGCTCACGCAGCAGCTGTTCCTCGTGCCGCGTCATGCGTCCGTGTCCTTCGGGCTGTCGCCCTCGGCATTCGTGCCGCCCGTTGCGTCTGCGTTTTCGTCAGCGATGTTTGCGTTATTGCTGCTCTCGTCGGCATCATCGTTTGACGCTTCTGCGTCTGACTCTGCGTCCGATTCTGCATTCGACTTTGCAGCCGCCTGCGCCGCCGCGTGCTCGGGGAATTCATCGGGCATGCAGCTCATCAGTGCCTCTATCGCGACCGCAAGCTGCTCTTCGTCGGGCTCGCGGGTCGTAATGCGCTGCATCCACAGACCGGGGGTCGAAAGGATGTGCACAAGCGTATTGTCGTGCTTGCCCGCGTACATCAGAAACTCGTAGCCGAGTCCGACGACGAACGGCAGCAGCGCGAGCTTAACGAGCACACGCAGAAAAACGTTATCCCACGGGACGAACGGCAGTGAATTGATGAGTATCGAGATGGCTATCATCACAAACATAAAGCTCGTGCCGCAGCGCGGGTGGAAGCGCTTGTACTTTGCCGCGTTTGCGGGGGTGAGCTCTGCGCCCGCCTCATAGCAGAAGATGGATTTATGCTCCGCGCCGTGATATTCAAAGGTGCGGCGGATATCGGGCATCAGCGAGACAAGCCACAGATACACGATGAAGATTACTATCTTGATAAGACCCTCTATGAGGTTTTTCGTCCAGCCGAGCGAGCCGCCGAGTGCGCTGTCGGTCGCTTTTGTCAACAGGCTGGGGAGAAAAAAGAAAATTCCGAAGCCGAGCGCGAGTCCGAGCGCCATGGAGATTGCCATGACGACATCGACAAGTCCTTTGCCGAAGTGCTCACGCAGCCACCGCTCGAACTTTGATTCCTCGTCCTCGTCGGAGAGACCGTATGCATCGGCGGAGATGGAAAGCGTTTTATAGCTCAGTATCAGCATCTCGATAAAGTTGACCGCGCCGCGCAGCAGCGGGATGTTGAGAAGCTTTATTTTTTTACGTACCGAGACGAAGGTGCGGTTTTCTGTGGTTATGCTGCCGTCCTCTTTACGTACCGAGACGGAGTATCGCTCGCCGTGGCGCATCATTACGCCTTCAAGGACCGCCTGACCGCCGACTACGCCCAGTCGCGGGTTACGGGGTTCATTTTTGCTCATTTATCTTACCTTTCAGATTAATTTGCTTAAATTGCCGACCGACTGCGGGCAGCGGCGGGCAACGGATAATTTTTCGGTGTTATTATAGCACGGGTGGGGGGGAATGTCAATCGCGGGGCGGGGAGGTTTTTATAAAACCTCTGAAAAGCTTTTTCGGTTAGATTATGTACGGGGTGATGTGGGAGGTAAGCTTGTGTGGGGATGGTTTTTTCTCGCTGACGCGGTTGATGGGGTATGGGAAAGTGATATAGTTGTTCTTTTTTTACCGCTTTCTTTTTACGCGAAAAAGAAAGCGGCGGAAAGAAAAGCGCGC
>URDX01000032.1 GCA_900546695.1 uncultured Eubacteriales bacterium
ACTTCATGTTGAATCGCATTGCGATTCAACGTCGCCTCCGCTCGCACAAAGAAAAAGCGGCTAAGGGAGGTGATTATCTTAAATTCGTATGGAGGCATACACGCACCGACTTTTCGGTATGTATTATCAGCTTAATTTTAAACCGCGAGGATGTTATTCGGGAAATGTGGCATTGCTTTTCCGTCGTCTGAGCGCAAAAAACACCCTGTGCATCGTCGATGCACAGGGCATTCTTATCAATCTATGTACCGCTGCGGCAGCGGCGGCATCCGAAAATCGGACACGCGCCGCATTCGCGCACGGCTCTGACCGTTCGGTACCGAGCGGAGCCCGGTAGGACCGCGCTCCGTTACGGACACGGGACTCCGCGCAGGTGGTGTAAACAACGCAGGGTCGGGTGCGGTGCCGCACGATAAGAGCTTATTTGAACGGGCAGAACAGAGACAGGGTGTGTGCTCTGCCATGCTTCCGACCCGTGATAAGCTCTGCTTTCGGCGGTCGGTGCGTGGACTCGGTTCTGCCGTGCCGGGGGAACATATGTTTGCAGATAAAGCATTTGCCTTGCCTTATAATTTCGCTTAGCTGTGAGTTGCCGACACCGACACTTGTATGCGGTGTCCCATTGACGTTCACAATTATCGGAGACGCCGACATCAACGCGCGCTGTTGCTGCGGACGTGTACGGTCGGCACTTATGCACGCAGTCGAGACTCATGCTCGCTGTCGTACTCATGCTCTCGATTGTGGCTTATACACGCTGTCGTGACTCATGCACATAGCCGTACTCATGTACGCTGCCGTTCTCAAAGCCTTTTCAGATCGAAAGCTTTGCGGTGGTTCGGGGGAGCTTTTGAGAAAGCTCCCCCGAACCACCGAGCGTCCCCCGTCTCTATCGTCGAAATTACTTAGCGTCGGGCTCGAACATCTCTCTCTGCTTGAGGAGGTATTCGTACTTAGCCTTAGCGGTTTCAGCCGCATTCTCGAAGAGGCGCTCTGCCTTTTCGGGGAAGGACTGAGCGAGGCGGCTGTAACGAGCCTCATTCTTGATGAAGTCGATATACTCAGCGCTCGGAGCCTTGGAGTCGATGGTAAGAGGATTCTTACCCTCAGCCTTAGCCTCGGGGTTGAAGCGGAACATATGCCAGTAGCCTGCGTCAACAGCCTTCTTCATCTCGGTCTGGCAGTTCTGCATGCCGCCCTTCTTGATGCCGTGCATCTCGCAGGGAGCGTAGCCGATGACGAGCGAAGGACCGTGATAAGCCTCAGCCTCGGAGAGCGCCTTGAGCAGCTGGTTCTGGTCTGCACCCATAGCGACCTGAGCGACGTAGATATAGCCGTAGCTCATTGCTATCTCGGCGAGGTTCTTCTTAGCGATAGCCTTACCTGCCGCAGCAAACTGAGCGACCTGACCGATCTGCGAAGCCTTGGAAGCCTGTCCGCCTGTGTTGGAGTAAACCTCGGTATCGAATACCATTACGTTGATATCCTCACCCGAAGCGAGAACGTGGTCGAGACCGCCGAAGCCGATATCGTAAGCCCAGCCGTCGCCGCCGAAGATCCATACGGACTTTTTAGCGAGGTAATCCTTCTCTGCGAGGATCTTATCCTTGAGCTCGTTCTTGCAGCCGCAGGACTCAAGCATCTTGACAAGAGCGTCCGCAGCGGCGGTGTTCTCGGCGCCGTTGTCCTTAGTTGCGAGGAAGGCGTCGATAACAGCCTTCTTCTCGTCATCTGTGACCTGCTCGCGCAGCTCGTTTACATAGCCGATAACGCGCTCGCGGATGGTCTTCTGACCGAGGTAGATGCCGAGACCGTGCTCTGCGTTATCCTCGAACAGGGAGTTAGCCCATGCGGGACCGTGACCGGTTGCGGTGTTCACGGTGTAAGGCGTTGCGGGTGCGGAGCCGCCCCAGATGGAGGAGCATCCGGTCGCGTTGGAGATATACATTCTCTCGCCGAACAGCTGAGTGATGAGACGTGCGTAGGAGGTCTCTGCACAGCCTGCGCAGGAGCCGGAGAACTCAAGCAGCGGCTGCTTGAACTGGCTGCCCTTGACGGTGTTGTTGATGAGCTCCTTCTTCTCGGAGACGTGATCGACAGCCCAGTCGAAGGTTGCCTGCTGCGACATAGCCGCGGACTGAGAAACCATCTCGATGGCAGCCTTTTCGGGGGTGCCGTCCTTGAGGGCCTTGTTTGTAACAGGGCAGGTCTTTACGCAGAGCGTGCAGCCCATGCAGTCGAGCGGGCTGACAGCCATGGTGAACTTATAGTCGGTCTTAACGACGGGCTTTGCGGTGAATGCGGTGCCCTCGGGAGCTGCTGCAGCCTCATCCGCGGTCATGGCGAACGGACGGATAGCGGCGTGCGGGCAGACGAATGCGCACTGGTTACACTGGATGCAGTTCTCGGCATGCCACATGGGAGCGGAAACGGCAACGCCGCGCTTCTCATATGCTGCTGCGCCCTGCGGATACTGACCGTCCTCCATTCCGACGAATGCGGAAACGGGGAGGCTGTCACCGTCCATCTTGGAGATCGGGCGGACGATGCGGTTGACGAAGTCAACGACCTCGGCGCGCTTGCCGACTGCTGCGGGCTCTGCGGGAGTCTGACCTGCGTTTGCCCAATCAGCGGGAACATCGACGTGAACGAGAGCGCCCGCGCCGAGCTCGATAGCCTTGTGGTTCTGAGCAACGACCTCATCGCCGAACTTGGAGTAGGACTTGGTTGCCTTTTCCTTCATATAGGTGATAGCGTCGTCCTTGGGCATGATGTTTGCGAGTGCGAAAAATGCGGACTGAAGGATGGTGTTCTTGACCTTCATGTTGCCGATATCGTTTCTCGCGATGCTCGTTGCGTTGATGATATAGAAGTTAATGTTGTTCTTTGCGATGTAGCTCTTGACCGATGCGGGGAGCATTTCGCCGAGCTGATCGGCGCTCCACTGGCAGTCGAGCAGGAAGGTTCCGCCGGGCTTGACATCGTCGACGATCTTAAAGCCCTTGTGCAGGTATGCTACATTGTGGCAGGCAACGAAGTTTGCCTTGGTGATGTAGTAGGGAGCCTTGATGGGCTGATCGCCGAAGCGCAGGTGCGAGATGGTCACGCCGCCCGTCTTCTTGGAGTCGTACTGGAAGTAAGCCTGAACGTACTTGTCGGTGTGGTCTCCGATGATTTTGATGGAGTTCTTGTTTGCACCGACGGTACCGTCTCCGCCCAGACCCCAGAACTTGCAGCTGATGGTTCCGGGTGCTGCGGTATCGGGAGCGGTGTGCTCGGGCAGCGAGTGACCGGTAACGTCGTCGACGATGCCGATGGTGAAGCCGTTCTTAGGCTTGTCGGCAGCGAGGTTCTCATATACTGCGAAGATGCTCTGAGGCGTGGTATCCTTGGAGCCGAGGCCGTAGCGTCCGCCGACGATCTCAATATCGCGGCGATCGCTCTGAGCAAGCGATGCGACGACATCAAGGAAGAGCGGGTCGCCGAGAGCGCCGGGCTCCTTGGTGCGGTCGAGGACTGCAATCTTCTTGCAGGTTGCGGGGATGGCAGCGAGGAGCTTGTCCGCGCAGAAGGGGCGGTAGAGGCGGCACTTGATGAGTCCGACCTTCTCGCCTGCTGCGAGCATGTAGTCGATGACCTCCTCAGCAACGTCGCAAACCGAGCCCATAGCTACGATAACGCGCTCCGCGTCGGGTGCGCCGTAGTAGTTAAAGAGCTTATAGTCGGTGCCGAGCTTGTCGTTGATCATGCCCATGTACTTTTCAACAACAGCGGGAAGTGCATCGTAGTAGCGGTTGCAGGACTCGCGGTGCTGAAAGAAGATATCACCGTTCTCTGCGGAGCCGCGGAGAGCGGGGTGATTCGGGTTGAGGGCGTGAGCACGGAATGCGTTTACGGCATCCATATCGACCATGGAAGCAAGCTGGTCGTTGTCCCATACCTCGATCTTCTGAATCTCGTGAGAGGTACGGAAGCCGTCGAAGAAGTTGATGAACGGTACCTTCCCCTCGATAGCCGCAAGGTGAGCGACGGGCGCAAGGTCCATGATCTCCTGAACGTTGGACTCGGCGAGCATGGCAAAGCCGGTCTGGCGGCACGCATAAACGTCGGAGTGGTCACCGAAGATATTCAGTGCATGCGACGCGACGGTGCGGGCGGATACGTGGATAACTCCGGGAAGGAGCTCTCCCGCGATCTTATAGAGGTTAGGGATCATAAGGAGAAGTCCCTGAGAAGCGGTGAAGGTGGTGGTGAGCGCACCGGAAGCAAGGCTCCCGTGAACAGCGCCTGCCGCACCTGCCTCTGACTCCATCTCAACGACCTTTACGGTATCGCCGAAGATGTTCTTTGCAGGCTCGCCGGCGATGTTCTTGCCGGTCGCGCTCCAGGTATCTACATTCTCAGCCATCGGGCTGGAGGGCGTGATAGGGTAGATGGCGGCAACCTCGGTGTACGCATATGCAACATGCGCCGCAGCGGTATTGCCGTCCATGGACAGCTTCTTACGGGTGATCTTTTCAGCCATAAGTTTTATTTCCTCCTGTTTGTGATTGTGAGTGAGTTGTGTTATCTCATACGTGCCCTATTGTAGCACTAATTCCGCACTTTGTAAAGGGATTTGCGAATCATAAACCGAGATTTTGTGAAAAATTGTTCATTTCGCGGCGCGGAGCAAGCCTTATCGCCCGACTTTTCGCAAGTTCACAATAATTTTAAAGGTGAAATTATAAATATATTTGACGAGGCGGCGCTGTTGTGTTATAATTTATCGGTAATATGCGGAAGTGTACCCGATCGAACGGTGCTGCATATCACACGTCCGCCGCAGTGCGCCGTGTGCGCCGACGGACCGACCCGCCGCGCCGATAACGGTCGGCTGCGCCGCGTCAGTGATTTGACGCGTCAATAATCAGAAACGAAAGAACATGATACAATGCCGAAATTTACGGAAAAAATAGACACCTACACGCTGCCCGTTGCCGCGCTCGACGGGACGGTGCTGTTTCCCGGGATACCGATAAGCCTTGAGCTGAGCTCCGAGGGCACCATATGCGCATGCGAGCGCGCCGTCCGCGAGGGCGGAAGGGCGTTCTTTTCGCTGCGCAGAGTCTCGGACGACGAGGCGGTACGCAGCGCGATGAGCGAGGGCGAGTTAGACGAGATAGAGAACGAGATATGCGAGATAGGCTGCGTCGGAACGATAAAGCAGCTCGTGCGCTTCCGCGAGAACAACGCGAGGATAGTGGTCGAGGGCGTATGCCGCGCGAGCCTGCTCTCGGTCGATACCGAGGACGACGGGCTCCCCGTCGCGTCGGTGCTCGGAAAGACTGTAAGTCTCGATTCCGCAGCGGAGCCTGCGATAGAGGCGGCGATGCTCGAGGTGCGCGAGGAGTTCGACGAGTTCGTCTCGCACATGCCGAAGGTCTCGCCCGAGCTTGCACTTTCGGTGCATGCCATAACCTCCCCCGGTCTGCTCTGCGACTTTATCGCGTCGAGTGTGTTGGTGGATGTGCATGACAAGCAGACGCTGCTCGAGCAGTACGACCCCGTCGCGCGGCTGTCTGCGCTGGCGGTCATTCTTGCCCGCGAGGGCGAGGTAGTAAAGACCGAGGCGGAGATACGCCGGAAGGTACAGGCGAATATCGACCGCGGTCAGAGAGAATACTATCTGCGCGAGCAGCTTAAGGTAATATATTCCGAGCTCGGAGAGGGCAAGGATAAGGATACCGAGAGCATGGGCGGCATCTACGACGAGGATGACGACGAGATAGCCGAGTACATGAACAAGATACGCGATGCGGGGCTGCCCGCAGAGGTGCACGAAAAGCTCGTCAAGGAGACGAAGAAGCTCGCAAAGACCCCGTTCAACTCCGCAGAGGCGGGCGTTATACGCAACTATCTCGACACCTGTCTCGAGCTGCCGTGGAACAGCTATACGCCCGAAGGCGTGGACGTTGAGCTCGCCCGAAAGATACTCGAGCGCGACCATAACGGGCTCGAAAAGGTCAAGGAGCGCATACTCGAATACCTTGCCGTAAAGCAGCTCAACCCCGAGCTGCGCCATCAGATAATCTGTCTCGCAGGCCCTCCCGGTACGGGAAAAACATCGATAGCCCGCTCGGTCGCCGAGGCGATGCACCGTAAGTTCGTCCGCGTCTCGCTCGGCGGAGTCCGCGACGAGGCGGATATCCGCGGTCACCGCAAGACGTACGTAGGCTCGATGCCGGGACGTATCGTTACGGCGCTCACGCAGGCGGGGTCGATGAACCCGCTTATCCTGCTCGACGAGATAGACAAGCTCACCTCCGACGCGCACGGTGACCCGTCGTCCGCGCTGCTCGAGGTGCTTGACGGCGAGCAGAACAAGGCATTCCGCGACCATTTCGTAGAGATGCCGATAGATCTGAGCTCCTGCGTGTTCATCGCGACCGCAAACACGCTTGACACCATTCCCGCACCGCTCTTCGACCGTATGGAGGTCATCGAGCTGCACAGCTATTCGCGTCACGAGAAGCTTGCGATAGCGAAGGACCATCTTATACCGAAGCAGCGCGTGCGTCACGGACTCAGCTCAAAGCAGCTGCGGATAAACGATTCCGCCGTTACCGAGCTCATCGACTTTTACACCGCGGAGGCGGGCGTACGCTCGCTCGAGCGCCGTATCGCGTCGCTCTGCCGTAAGGCGGCTAAGCGCATAGTCGAGGCGCAGCGCGACGGTGAAGAGCTCGGCTGCATCAGCATAAAGGCAAAGGACATTGCGGGATATCTCGGACCGCGCAAGCTGCTGCCCGAGACCATTCGTGACAACGACGATATCGGCGAGGTCAACGGACTTGCGTATACCGAGATAGGCGGCGATCTGCTGCACATCGAGGCGGTAGCCGTCCCCGGCAGCGGAAAGCTCGAGCTGACAGGCTCGCTCGGCGATGTTATGAAGGAGTCGGCGCAGGCTGCCATCACATATATCCGCGCACATGCGGCGGAGCTGTCGGTCGAGCCCGATTTCTATAAGACAAAGGATATCCACATTCACGTGCCCGAGGGCGCTGTCCCGAAGGACGGACCCTCCGCGGGCGTTACCATCGCTACCGCGCTTGCCTCCGAGCTGTCGGGCAGGGCGGTGCGCCGCGATGTCGCCATGACGGGCGAGATAACGCTGCACGGCAAGGTGCTGCCAATCGGCGGGCTGCGCGAGAAGGCTATGGCGGCTTACAAGACAGGTGTAAAAACGGTGCTCATCCCCCGCTCTAACCTGCGCGACCTCGAGGAGATAGACCCGGTTGTGCGCGAAAAGCTGAACTTTATCCCCTGCTCGCGCGTCTCCGAGGTGTTCGGTGAGGCGCTGATATAAGGCGCTGCCGCAAAATCAAAAGAACGGCAAACCCGAAAGGCAGTTTCGAGAGGCAGACCCGGACGGCAGACCCGAAAGAACACCCCCAAGAACGGCAAAACAAAAACAGAACGGGAGAAACGAATGAACCGCTCCGATATAAATATGAATAACATCGAGCTTTTCCGCGTTGCGGGAGAGCCGAGTCAGTTTGTGCGCGACGGCAGACCGCAGGTCGCGTTCTCGGGTCGCTCGAACGTCGGTAAGAGCTCGCTCATCAACACAATGATGGGACGCCGCTCGCTCGCCCGCGTCAGCTCGACCCCCGGAAAGACGATAACCGTCAACTTCTACTCGATAGACAAAAAGCTGTATTTCGTCGACCTGCCCGGCTACGGCTATGCAAAGCGCTCGCCGTCCGAGCGCGCAAGGCTGTCGCGTATAGGCGACGGCTACTACGGAGAGGGGTTTCCGTGTCTTACCGTGCAGCTTATAGACAGCCGCGTAGGACCGACGGCGGACGATATGACCATGCTTGAATTCCTCAGCGACACCGAGTCGCCCTGCTGCATCGCGGCTACTAAGTGCGATAAGCTCGGCACAAAGGCGCTCTCTGAGTCGATAGAGAGTCTGGAGCGCTTCGGCGTCCCCGTCGTCGCTTTTTCCTCGCTCAAGGGAACGGGCAAGGACGAGCTCTGGAACCATATACTTACCGCCGTGTCGCAGTAACGGAGAGAAAAATGTTTGGTAAAGAACAACTGCTGATATATCTGTTTCGCGTGCCGTGCATACTGTTTGCGATATCCTTTCACGAGAGTGCGCACGCGCTCGTCTCGTCATGGCTCGGCGACAATACCGCGCGCGATGCGGGGAGGGTGTCGCTTAACCCGATGCGGCATCTGAATCCCATCGGCATGATAATGATGCTGTTTTTCGGCATCGGATGGGCGAGCCCCGTCATGATAAATCCGACGCGCTTCAAGCATCCTAAGCTCGGAATGGCAGTCTCCGCGCTCGCGGGTCCCGTATCGAACCTGCTGCTCGGCTTCATCGGCTCAGAGCTGTACGCGCTCGCGTATGTGCTCTGCCCGTCGGGTACGGTCAGAGCGTCGCTGCTGATGTTCCTTTACGTGTTTATCACGCTGAACATCTCGCTCGCCGTTTTCAATATGATACCCATCCCGCCGCTCGACGGCTCGCGCGTGCTGCTGTTCTTCCTGCCCGAGCGCATCTATTTTAAGATAATGCAGTACGAGAGATATATTATGGTAGTTTTTATCGCGCTCATTATCTCGGGCATCGTAGATCTGCCGATAAGCTACGCGAGCGAGGCGATAATAAATCTGTTTCTGAAGTTTGCCTTTCTGCCTTTCGGCGGATGAGCGCGGCGCGGCGGTCGCAGCGCGTCCGCGCGGGGCAAAAAAACACGAAGGGAGAGGATGCACATGGAGGAGATAAACTACCATCTGCCGAGCTTTGACGGTCCGCTTGATCTGCTGCTCGCGCTTATCGCAAAAAATAAGATAGACATCACCGATATCCCCATTGCGCTGATCTTCGACCAATACATGGAGTATATCTCAGCCGCTCAGGCGCTCGATATGGAGCTTGCGGGCGAGTTTATCATCATGGCGTCGCGTCTGATGCTGATAAAGAGCCGCATGCTGCTGCCGCGCGAGGAGAAGGAAGAGGAGGACCCGCGCGCCGCGCTCGCTGCCGCACTGCTCGAGTATTCGCGCATAAAGGGCGTGAGCGAGATGCTCGGCTCATACTACGAGGCGCACGGCGGCAGGATCGCAAAGGACCCCGAAACGCTCCCCGAGGATAAAAGCTACGTCGCCGACGACAGTATCGCGCGGCTCGAGCGGGCATTCCGCTCGGTGCTGACGGGGCGCTTCCGCTCGGAAAAGACCCCCGCGGCAAAGCCCGAGGCGATGCTCGGAACGCTGCTGCGGCGCGGCGGAAAGAAGATACCTGTTTCGGTGCGCATCTACGGCATAATGCGCCGTCTGTACCGACGCGGCGACTGCTCCTTCCGCGAGCTGCTGCTTGCGGGCGAGGATAAGGCGGAGATGATAACCACATTCGTCGCCGTGCTCGAGCTTATCCGCTCGCAGCGCGTGCGCATCTCGGACGAATCCGAGGAGGATCTGACGCTGCATCTGAGCGAGCAGACGGCATAACGGCACTGCCGAAACATAACGGAGAGTGACAACATGGCTTATGATACAAGAGAAGAGATGCTGCGGGCGCTCGAGGCGATACTCTTTGCTTCGGGCTATCCCGTAAAATTCGATGCGATAGCGGATGTGCTCGGCACCGACGGCGAGACCGCGCGCGAGCTCGCGCGTGAGCTGTCCGACAGCTGTGAGGGCAGGGGGATAGAGCTCTGCTTTGTCGGCGATGCATGCCAGCTCTGCTCCCGCGCCGAGTATGAGGAGGCGGTCCGCGCCGCTCTCGGAATACGCAGGGGCACCAAGCTCTCGCCTGCGCTGATGGAGGTGTTGTCTATCGTCGCATACCGCCAGCCGGTGACAAAGGCTTATATCGAACAGGTGCGCGGAGTTGACTGCTCGTACTCGATAACCGCGCTGCTCGACCGCTCGATGATAGAGAATGTAGGTCATCTCGATCTGCCGGGCAGACCCGCGCTGTACGGAACAACGCCCGACTTTCTGCGCGTGTTCGGTATATCCGGTCTCGACGAGCTCCCTCCGATAGAGCTTTTCGACGCGGTCGGCGGACAGGATTTCGGCGCGGCAGACGGCGCGTCGGGCGCTGAAAACGGCGCCGGGAACGGCGCTGCGGGTGTTGATGCCGCGAGTTCGGTTGAATCGAACGGCGCTGCGGATACGTCTGAATCGGACGGCGGTGATGGTGTCAATGCCGATAATGCACCTGAATCAAGCGGTGCATCCGGCAGCGATAATACAGACGGGTCCGACGGCGATAGGGATTGACGGCGCGCGGTGCGGCAATCGTCACAGCCGCATTGCGGAATTGAAGCCGACGCGGCTTTGTGACCGACCGAATGAGAGGGGGGAGCGGTATAAAGGCTCTGATAATAATTGCCTCTGTCATACTGTTTTTTGTTCTGCTGCTCTCGGCTCGGGTCGGGGTGCGGATAAGATACGGC
The DNA here is from genome assembly GCA_900546695.1 of uncultured Eubacteriales bacterium. Classification (GTDB taxonomy): domain Bacteria; phylum Bacillota; class Clostridia; order Oscillospirales; family CAG-272; genus UMGS911. The sequence continues at coordinate 10,467 of URDX01000032.1, forward strand.
GAGGAGGGCGGCTTTGTGCTGCGCCTGACCGTGCTCGGCATAGGCGTAAAAACACTCATCCCCGAAAGAAAGAAGAAAAAGAAGCTCCGCCTTTCCGACTATACCCCCCGCGCGATAGCGGAGCGTGAGGCAAAAGCACGCGCGGCAGAGCAGACCAAACGCGCGGAGACCCGCGCGAAGGCGGCAAAAAAGAAAAAGTCGGGCGGCGGGCATAAGGGCGGCACCGCAGAGGAGCGGAAAAAGACCTTCTCGGATAAGCTCGCACTCGTTCGCGGCGTTACGCGGATGGCATCGGCGCTTATCGCGCGCTTTTTCGGCTATCTGCACACCGATGTAAGGCGGCTGTGCATCTCGGTCGGAACGGGCGACGCGGCAAAGACCGCGCTTTCCTATGCGGCGATAACGAACGCATGCGACGCGCTGCTTGCGCTGCTTGATGAAAATTCCACCCTGCGCTTTCACCGCGGCAGCGAGACCGGCGTTTATGCCGACTGGCTCGCGGAGTCAAGTACCGCGGAGATAGATATCGCGCTCAGTCTCAGCCTGCGTCAGGCGCTGTCGGTCGCGCTGCACGGACTTGTGTCGTTCTTTAAGATAAAAGCGGGCGATGTAGGCGATTGAGCGAATTTCACACAGTGACAGCTCTTTCAAATCATACGGGCGGAATTTTTCCGTTACACTGACCGCTGCGGATATCACATAAAACACATACTATGCAAAATGGAAGGAATGAAGAACATGAACTCAGATGCTGCAAACAATCTCAGAGGCAGTCTTGACAGCGCTCTCGAGAGCATAAAGGAGCTTGCGGGCACGGGAACGGTCATCGGCGACCCGATAACCACCCCGTCGGGCACGGTCATAATTCCCGTGTCAAAGGTCTCGATGGGTATCGCGACGGGCGGGCTCGATTACGGCAAAAAGAGCGCCGAAAAGACCCCCGACGGACAAAAGCGACCGGCGGGAAAGAGCTTCGGCGGCGGAGGCGGAACCGGAATTTCGGTAACTCCGGTGGCGTTTCTCGTCGTAGGGCCCGAGGGCGGGGTCGAGATGCTGAGCGTCGGCTCGGATATTCCTCCCGCAGGACCTGTCGAATCGCTTGCTTCGCTTATCGAAAAGTCCCCCGATATCCTCTCGCGTCTGCGCGGCGTTTTCAAGAGCTTCAAGGGCGATAAGACCGAGGATGGCGGCGTGACCGCACAGCCCGAGAGCGGCGCGGGTGCGGCTGCGGAGGAGAAGGGTCAGGCGTAATCGTCGCATTACATCCCCGAAAATCGACGCGGAACATGCCCAACATGTATCACGCACGGCGCGTCGTGTTCTCAAAACGATGCGCACTGCACCCCACCGCGTCGCGCATACCCCCGCACCATGTTCGCGCACGGCACCCCGTACCGCGTTCTCGAATCGCTCGCCGTACCTGCGCCATACTCCCGCACCGCGCGGGGCATAATCTGCCGTACCCCGTCATATACCTGTACCGAGGAACGGCGTGCCCGTCGGGCTGCGCCGAATAAACGGTGTAGGGGGTGTCCCCGCTTGAAGGATAAAAATAACTGCACCCGCGTAGTGAGCTGCCGCAGACGCGCGGGCGGGTTTGTCGCGTTTCTGCTTGCGCTGTGCGTGCTCGGCGCGGCGGTGCTAACGTACGCGCTTGTCTCGCTTTGCGCGGCGCTGATGGTCGGCGCTGCGGGCTCGGTCTCCGATGCGTCGGTTCCCGGCGCGGTGATGTCGGACTCGGTTTCGGACGGCTATGTCGCGGCGATGGCGAGCATCGGCAGAACGCCGAGGATAGGCGAGGCGGTGCTCGTTTCGGGAAGCTCCGACGGTGCTTCGGGAGGAACATCGGGCGGAACGACGGGCGGAGCATCGCGCGAGAGCCATGTTCCCGTCAGCAGCCCGTCTGCGGCGGAGTATTTTCCCGCGGTCTCGGTTGGAGCCCACAGCGCCGCGCTGATGTGTGCCGAGTCGGGCGAGCTGCTGTATGAGCTTCTGCCGGACGAGGTGCGTCCGATGGCGAGCACGACCAAGATAATGACCGCGCTTGTAGCCATCGAGAACGCGCCGCTCGACACGGTAGCGACGGTGTCGGGCGACGCGGTCGGTATAATCGGCTCATCGGTCTATCTGCGGGAGGGCGAGCGCATCTCGCTTGAATCGCTGCTTTATGCGCTGCTGCTCGAGAGCGCAAACGACGCTGCGGAGCAGATAGCGATAACGGTCGGCGGAGATGAGGCGGGCTTTGTCGCCATGATGAACGAAAAGGCGGAACAGCTCGGGCTGAAAAACACGCATTTCGCGAACCCGCACGGGCTCGACAGCGAGGGACATTATACCACCGCGCGCGAGCTTGCCGCGATAGCTGCTGCGGCGCTCGAAAACGAGACCTTTTCCGAGATAGCGGGTACATATAAAAAGACGATAAGCACCGAGGACGGCAGCGTCAGCCGACTGCTTGTCAATCACAATCGGATGCTGCGGTCGTATGACGGCGCTATCGGCGTAAAAACGGGCTATACCTCCTCTGCGGGGAGATGCCTTGTCAGCGCCGCGCGGCGCGACGGGGTAACGCTCATCGCGGTAACGCTCGACGATCACAGCGACTGGGCAGACCACACCGCCATGCTCGATGCGGGCTTTTCCGCCTATGCGGAGCGGCTGCTGTGCGGTGCGGGCGAGCTTAGCTACACCCTGCCGCTTGAGGGCGCGGAGTCGGACAGTCTGACCGTCTCAAACGGCGGTGAGGTAAGCGCCGTGCTCCCGCGAAACGCCGAGCTGCGGAGGGTGGTCGAGCTGCCGCGCTTCGTTTTCGCGCCGATAGAATCGGGTCAGACGGTCGGAACGGTGCGCTATTACGTAGGCGACCGCGAGGTCGCGGCGGTGCCGCTCTGCGCAGAGAGCGCTGCGGAGGAGAAGCCGAGCGGGATTTCGGGCTTTTTCGCATCGCTCGGCTCACGTCTGTCGGCACTGCTCGGCGGGAGAGAATGACGCGCAGCCCCGCGCACACGGATATGGCGCACACGAATATATAACTACGGAAACGGATATGCAGCAACGATACATCACAGCTGCAGCAATGTCTGCCGGTATGGCATAAAATCGGCGGGTGCGTAAGAATCACAACAAGGACGTAAAAAGAGGAAGCATTTTGGAAGAGAAGAACGGTCAGGGCGAGCGCGTTCGCCTGCAAAAGTACATTTCCGCCTGCGGCGTAATGAGTCGCCGCGCCGCAGAGCAGTGCATAACCGAGGGGCGGGTCAGCGTCAACGGCGAGACGGCGAGTCTCGGCTGCAACATAATACCTGGACGCGATGTCGTCGAGATAGACGGCGTGCGCGTAAAGCCCGCGGAAAAATACCTCACGGTAATGCTGAACAAGCCGCGCGGCTACGTCACTACTCTCTCGGATGAGCTCGGCAGAAGGACGGTCGCGGAGCTTGTAGAGAGCTACGGCATCCGCCTGAATCCCGTCGGCAGACTCGACCGTGACTCCGAGGGACTGCTGCTCATGACGAATGACGGCGAGCTGCTGAATCACCTGACGCATCCGCGCTACAGCCTGCCTAAGCTCTATCGCGTCACCGTCGGCAGCGCCGCAACGCCCGAGCAGATAGCAAAGCTGCGCGCGCCCATGACGCTCGACGGCTACCGTCTGCAGCGGGTAGGGCTTAAGATAGTCCGCGCAGAGGAGAACAGAACGGTGCTTGAGATGACCCTGCACGAGGGCAGAAACCGTCAGATACGCAGGATGTGCGAGGCGGTCGGGCTCGAGGTGGTGCGTCTGCGCCGCGTAGCGATAGGAAAGCTGCACATCGGCTCGCTCCGCCCGGGCGAATCAAAGCCGCTGACCGACGAGCAGCTCGCATACCTCTGCGAGAGCGTCGGTATCGACGTAGAATGAGCCGCGCCGTTCGTTAGTAATAAGGATACAATATCGGCAGTATTTGCCGCAGCATCGCAGCACCGATTTTTTCTGTGTAATGCGGTGCTGCATTTTTGTGTTTTTTTTGTTTTAATTGCCAATAAAAAATGAAACTTTTTGTCGATACTTTCTTGACATTGTACTCACAGTATGATATACTTTAAGTAACGGCAGTACAGCGCCGTAAGAAGAAAAAATGCGCCGCATGGCGCGAAACTGCAGAGATACGGCTCCGCCTGCATTATGGTCCGGGGCGGCAGTCATTCTGCAAAGGGAAAGGAAAGGTACGTGATCATGAAAAAAACATTCAAGAAGCTTTGTGCTGTTGCACTTGCGGGAATGTTTTCGTTGCAGAGCGTTTCTCTGATGACACTCAGCTCGAGTGCGGCAGAAGAAGCGAGCGAAGGCATCGCAAAGGCAACTGCCACGGTTGACGGAATTAAGGACGAGGCATATGCCGACACCTGTACCGTCAATGGCAACACCACAGAGATCAACTTCCTCTGGGATGACAGCTACTACTATGTGTATGCTACGATCGAGGACAGCACCGCAAATGACGGTGATATGCTCTATCTTGCATTCATGAACAAGGACAACAACTTCTGGAACGAGGCTTGCGTCCTTGAGTTCCACCTTAACAAGGATTTTGCAAGAATGGAAATTGAGTTCGGCAGTGCCTATGAGGGCTGCGGCGGCAACTTTGCTCGCATGAACTCTACCGAGAACACTGCTTCCACAGAGTACGCTATTAAGAAGACCGACAGCGGCTATGTTGTCGAGGCAAGAATAGCGGACAACGCTCTGGCAGTCGGCAAGGGCATGGCTTTCGGCTACGGCGTCAAGAATGACGGCGCTTGGTGCGACGGTCTCGGCGACGATGCCGGCACCACATGGCAGAAGGTCTACAACGGCGACCAGGCAAACATCAAGGACGGTCCCGGCACCATTATTACCTGCGCTAAGGGCAATGATGCTCCCGTAATTCCTACCGACGGCAATATCGTTAAGAAGGGTACTCCCCGCCTTGACGGTAAGCTCGACAGCATCTACAGCGATTCCTACAAGCTTGATACGCTTGACCTTCTTAAGGCGGGCGACCTCAGCATTGCATGGCCTAACTCGACTCCTACTTTAAACGAGTATCTCGATTCGGGACTTCTTGCTGATGAGAACTCGACGAAGCTCCTTGCTCCCGAGACTATCCCGGATGTACTTGTACACGCCGAGATGTACTTCCTGTGGGATGACGATGCACTCTACATCTATACTAAGGTCTATGACAACGATATTCATGACCTTCTTGCAGAGACAGACTATACCTACGATGGACTGGCTGAGAATATCGTTCATGACCGTCCTTGGCTTAACGAGTCTGTAACTCACACTATCTATCCCGTTCAGAACCACTTTATCGACATGGCGGTTACCGGAATTGCTTCCGGCGCTATGTATGACGCAGGAGCCTGCTCGAAGCCCGAGACATGGGGCACCTACGACGCATGTATCAATTTTGAAGGCTGGTCTAAGCTCCATTGCTGGCACCATGTTGATGCGGCAACAAAGAACGAAGACCGTGCAAATCTTGCTTCCGCATTCCATGAGGATGAGGGCTACTACACCGTTGAGATGAGAATTCCGATCTCCGAGCGTGACCTCGGCGGCACACCTCTTAAGGATGCATTCCTTAAGAGCGGTGAGAAGTTTGACTATCTCTACACCATTTGGGATGTTCGCGGCTTACTCTCCGGCAAGAATTTTGACAATTACAATGCAAATGCATGGATCGGTCAGATGCTTGACAAGGATAAGTTTGTAACCATGACCCTTTCCGGCGAAGAGGCTGTTCCTGCGGCATGCGAGCATGAGTGGGATGCCGATTATACCGTTGATAAGGCTGCTACCTGCACTGCAGAGGGACAGAAGAGCATCTACTGCTCGCTCTGCGGCGAGTATAAGCCCGATTCTACCGTAACTATCCCCGCGCTCGGACATGATTATGTCGACGGCTTCTGTACCAGATGCGGAGAGGCTGAGACTCTTGTTGCAAAGAAGTACTCCCCCGTACTCGACGGCGTACTCGATGATGCATATCTTGATTCCGCAAGCTTCAAGGCTTCCGATCTCGGTAAGCACGGCAAGCTCAGCCTTGGCTGGAGCAACTGGGCAAACGGCGTAGATGAGCTTGTTGAAGCAGGACTCCTTAAGGATAAGGAGTCTACAGCACTCCTTCCCGACGGCGATTACACTACTCCCGCATTCACCGACGCGGATGTATACTTCCTTTGGGATGATGATGCGCTTTACGTATATACCAAGGTTTACGATGACGATCCTATCGACATCACAAGCTCCCCCTTCTTCAAGGAAGAGGGCAGGACCGTTTACGGCAGCATCGGCGCTGACAGACCTTGGATAAACGATACCGTTTCTCACATTATCAACCCGCTTGCTAACCCCTACGCAACCATCAATGCGACCGGGGACGCATTCGGTCACTATGCATGGGACAGCGAAAGAGGCGGCGGTTGGTCCGATCTCTGCTACTTTGATGGCTCCGACGCAGCTACCCGTGAGGCATCCGCTGCAAATGTAAAGGCTACCGTGATCGAGGGCGGTTACGCCGTCGAGCTCAGAATCCCGATCTCCTCTAAGGATTTCGGCGGCACTCCTCTCAAGGATGCATTCCTTAAGGACGGCAGCAACCTTACCTATAAGTATCAGCTCATTGATACCGTTTCTAAGCTTGTTGGCTCTCCTTTCTCTGATAATGGATTCCAGTGCTCCGATTGGCTCCTTGTCACCTCCTCTGCACTGAATATAGAGCTCAGCGGCGAGGCTCCTCACATCCACACCTGGGCTGAGGACTATACGACCGATAAGGAAGCAACCTGTACCGAGGCAGGCAGCAAGAGCATCCACTGCACCGAGTGTGACGCTGTAAAGCCCGACTCTACCGTTGCTATCGAAGCTCTCGGTCACGATTGGTCCGAGGAGTACACCGTTGATACCGCTGCAACCTGCACTGCAGAGGGCAGCAAGAGCATCCACTGCAAGAGATGCGACGAGAAGAAGCCTGATTCTGCCGTTGCAGT
>URDX01000033.1 GCA_900546695.1 uncultured Eubacteriales bacterium
CAACAGCCCGCCCGGCGAAATTGTAGTACCGGTGAAGATGCCGGTTACCCGCGACTAGACGGAAAGACCCCATGGAGCTTTACTGTAGCCTGATATTGAGATTCGGTTCATTATGTACAGGATAGGTGGGAGACTGTGAGACAATGGCGTCAGCTGTTGTGGAGTCGCTGTTGGGATACCACTCTTGATGAATCGGATTTCTAACCTGCGCCCGTGATCCGGGCGGGGGACACTGTCAGGTGGGCAGTTTGACTGGGGCGGTCGCCTCCAAAAGAGTAACGGAGGCGTTCAAAGCTCGGCTCAGCGCGGACGGAAATCGCGCAATGAGTATAAACGTAGAAGCCGGGTTGACTGCGAGACCAACAAGTCGAGCAGGTACGAAAGTAGGAGTTAGTGATCAGGTGGTAGTGAGTGGAAATGCCATCGCTTAACGGATAAAAGCTACCCTGGGGATAACAGGCTGATCTCCCCCAAGAGTTCACATCGACGGGGAGGTTTGGCACCTCGATGTCGGCTCATCACATCCTGGGGCTGAATTCGGTCCCAAGGGTTCGGCTGTTCGCCGATTAAAGTGGTACGCGAGCTGGGTTCAGAACGTCGTGAGACAGTTCGGTCCCTATCTGTCGTGGGCGAAGGAGATTTGAGAGGAGCTGACCTTAGTACGAGAGGACCGGGTCGGACGCACCACCGGTGCATCAGTTGTTCTGCCAAGGGCATAGCTGAGTAGCCGCGTGCGGGAGTGATAAACGCTGAAAGCATCTAAGCGTGAAACATGCCTCAAGATAAGATCTCCCATCCGAGAGGAGTAAGGACACTTGCAGACTACGAGTTTGATAGGTCGGAGGTGTAAGCACAGTAATGTGTTCAGCTGACCGATACTAAATGTCCGAGGGCTTGAACTTTTCAAGCGATTCCTTGTTTCGATTGCTTTATTCGGTTTTCAATGGACATCAGGAAGGACGGCTGTGCCGTCCTTTTTTGTTTAAAACCGAGAGGACGGCGAATTCGTCCTTTTTTTCTTTGTACGCAATAATAAAAGACACAGTTTATATGCAAAAGCCATTGACAGTTCCCTGCGGTTTATTGATGGCGGGGTGTTACGTCCTTTGTGTTTTGATGGTGTTGTTTATTGTGCATGTCATTTGCTGCTTTGCTTGTTCTATTTTTGAGATTATCGGAGTAGTGAACCGAATGAATATCCGCATATTGTGATAAATATACAGAATATCACCGAATTATGCATATAACTCTATTTATTTGATCGCTTTACTTTTTCAATCAAAAGTATTATAATACCGTCATATTCTTTTATTTTCTGCATTACTGCTCGGAGGCACTTCGTGGAAAAAAAACGCCTGAAAAAAATCGGCTCATCAGCTATTCTGCTTGTCACTGCGATAATATGGGGCTTTGCCTTTGTTGCGCAGACGGTCGGCGCGGATCACGTCGGCGCTTTTACCTTTAACGGCATACGCTTTCTGCTCGGTTCGCTGTCACTGATACCCGTCATTCATTTTTTTGAAAAGACCGATATGGCTCCGGCGCTCAAGAAAAAAACACTTGTCTGCGGAAGCATCGCCGGTGTATTTCTTTTCTCCGCATCGACGCTTCAGCAGTTCGGAATTCAGCTGACGGGTAATGCGGGCAAAGCGAGCTTTATAACCGGCTTTTATACCGTGCTTGTTCCTGTTGCCGCATTCTTTATCCTGCACAAAAAGGTCAGCCCGTTCACATGGGTAGGCGTTGCGTTCGCTGTTATCGGTCTTTATTTCGTGTGCATGAACGGCGGCGAATCCTTCGGCCTCGGCGACGTTCTGACGCTTATTGCCACCTGCTTTTGGACCGCACATATCGTCTTTATCGACTATTCGACCGAGTCGGTTCCTCCGATTCGCTTTTCGATGGTGCAGTTCTTTGTCTGCGGATTGCTGAGTGTAATTTGCGCGCTTATTTTTGAGGATATATCGTTTTCGTCCGTCTCCGATGCACTGCTTCCGATACTCTACGGCGGCTTTATGTCTGTCGGTGTTGCATATACCTGTCAGGCGGTCGGTCAGAAATATGCCGACCCTGCTCCCGCGGCTATTATTCTGTCTACCGAGTCGGTTTTCGGCGCTATCGGCGGAGCGCTGATTCTCGGTGAGCGGATGCAGCCGCGCGGCTATCTCGGATGCGTGCTGATTTTTGCGGGGATAATTTTATCACAGATAACACCACGAAAGTCGGTTGATACTGTGTCTGCGGACGGCTCGAAGAACAAGTAACGGTGCTTTCCTGAACGAGCTTAAAAAGATATTTCATGTTAAATAATAAGGGCACGGAGAGCGGATTGTACATCCGTTCTTCGTGCTTTGTTTTAGGTTTTACCGTACGTTTGTCTGCTGTTTATTTCATACCGTCGTGTTGTTTTTCTTCCGTATTATATTTCTTTGTGCTCTGCAAGCCGCATTCTTCGGCGCGCTGTGCGTCGGAGCGTTCAAAGCAGCTTTCAAAGCAGCTCCAAGGGAAGACTGCAGGCGGGTCGGAGTGCGCGGCTACGGCTTTTCCCGTGAACGGGTGAACAAAAGAAATATCACTGCACCACAGCGCCGTCTTGCAGCCGCCGTCGCGGCTGCCGTATTTTTTATCGCCGAGGAGCGGCAGCTTTCTTGAGGCAAATTGGACTCTTATCTGGTGTGTTCGCCCCGTGTACAGCTGCACCGACACGAGCGATATCTGCGCGCCGTTTACCGCGGTGGTGTCAAGCAGGGAATAGCTCAGATGCGCTTCCTTTGCTCCGTTTCGCGCCCGTCTGACGACAAATGATTTATTGCAGCGTCTGTCATGAAAGAGAAGATCGCACATTTCGCCTTCGCTCGGCTCGGGTGTGCCCGATACGGCTGCGATGTAGTGCTTTTCGACTGCATGCTGCGAAAATAAAGCCGAAAGCGGTCCCGCCGACCGAACGCTTGCCGCAAGCACAAGCACACCGCCCGTGCACTTGTCGAGTCGGTGAGCGGATCGACAGACGCACCCGCATTGCCTTCCTGCCACGGTCGGCGCGTCTTCTCCGCTCCCGTCGACCTCTGATGACATGCCCGGTTGCTTTTCTATTATGACGATATCGCCGTCTCTGTACAGTATCTTTATGTTATCCCTCATATGCTTCTCCGTTACGGTATGCGGTGAATTTTTCCGCGGAATCGTGCAAGAAATAATTTACCATAAATATTTTTTTCTGTCAATGGAAATTTCTATTGACAACTTCTTGGTTTTGTGCTACAATACGGACAAGAAATATCATTTTGTTTACAGGAGTGATGGATATGAAAAAGATTGCAGCATTATTTCTTTCCGGTCTTATGATTCTTTCGCTCGGCGTTGCTTCCTTTGCAGCGCAGGGAGACAGTGCCGAGAATCCCGGCAAGCTTGTAATTATAGATGCCAAGGACAATGACGGCAAGGATATCAAGGACCAGATTAAGATCGTTGAAAATGACGACTCCAAGAAGGCTAAGGAGGATGCTTCTCAGAAGACTCTCTCCGATGTACTCGGTAAGGATTACAAGTCTACTCTCGGTGTTGACGCAGCATACGATCTTGATTACAGCGGTTCTGCTTTCCCGCTTAGTGTTACCTTCGAGTACAAGAGTGCTAAGTCAGGCGACACCCTTTACGTCCTTCAAAAGACCGCAGACGGCTGGAAGCGTCTCGACACTACCGTAGCGAACGGCAAGCTCACCGTTTCCTTTGCTTCGGCTGATGCATTCGTCATCGTTCGTGATACTGCTTCCTCGAGCTCTGACTCGCCTAAGACCGGTTATAACTCCGCTCTTATCGCTGCCGTTGCTCTTGTCTCTCTTGCAGGCGCTGCGTATGCTACCAAGCATGCAGTAGCCGCTCATAACTGAGAATCGTCATAACGTGCAGCATCCACCCGGTTCTCGGGTCGGGTGCTGCTCTTTTTTTCGCCGCGGAGTTTTGCTGTATTTTATTGCAGACGGTGCGGCGTTGAATATCAGTGGGCGTACGTTGATGATGATGTGAACCGTGCACCTCCGATAATTTGCCTTAAAGCATTTTGCCGATATTGACGGTGAGGTGCATTTTGGCGTCTGACCGTTATTTCGGAACGGCGCATTCTGATGATTCACCTGTAAACGATTTTTCCTGCGACAGCGGGACAGCCGAGGAGGTTTAATATGGCTCGTAACGGTAAAGCTACAGTATGGACTGCGGTGTCGATAGCGCTCGGCGCGGTTTTTATCGGGGCATGCGTCGCGCTTGTTCTGACTACGCGCGGCTGTGAGCAGAACTACGATGATTACAAGACCCCCGAGACGACGACAGCTGCTTCGGGCGAGACCGTAGACGAAACTACGGCTGATGAGCCGCTTCTGCCCGAGAATCCCATAAAATTCGACGAGCTGCGCGCCGACTATCCCGATGCCGTTGCATGGATAAAGGTCCCGGGAACGCCTATCGACTACCCTGTTGTATGCTCGGATGAGAGCGAGCTTTACTATCTGCGCCGAGATGCTGCGGGCGGATACAGTATTTCCGGCTGTATCTTTATGCAGGGATTGAACGAACGTGATTTCTCCGACCCGAATACCGTTCTCTACGGGCACTATATGCCCGACGGCAGCTTTTTCGGGGCGCTGCATAACTTCCGTGACCGGTCGTTCTTCGATGATAATACCGAGATAACAGTGTATATCCCGGGACATGTGCTGACTTATGAGATATTTGCGGCGTACGAATACGATTCGCGTCATATTCTCAAGTCCTTTAACATGCATGACCCCGAGGTCTTTGAGGAATATCTGAATTCTTGTCTGCATCCGAGCTCGATAGAGCCAAACGTCCGCGAGGGCGTTACGCTCACTCGAGACGACCGCATAATAACGCTCAGCACCTGCCTTGAGAGCGGTGCCGATAACAAGAGATTTTTAGTTCAGGGAGTTTTACGCAATGATGAAGCGACACGCTGAGAGCGGACATCGAAAAAAGAATAAGCTTGCGCGCGTGCTTATCACCGTATGGGCTGTGATAATGGTGCTGTGCCTTGTCGGTGCGGGGGCTTTTGTATACATGTATCACACGGGGCGCGGCGGTTTCAGCGTTGACCCGAGCGAGACGACGCCGATAGACGCACCCGACGGCGCTGTGACCGACGACAGCGGAGTTACATATAACGACAAGCATTACGTGCTGAACACGAATATCGCGACTATACTCGTGATGGGAGTCGACCGTCAGAGCATGGACGGCGACGGCGAGATCGGCTTTAACGGTCAGTCGGACGCGAATTTTCTTATCGCCCTCGACACAAAAACTGGAAAGATAAGCATGATATCCATATCGCGCGATGCGATGGTGGATGTCAATGTTTATACGACTCTCGGCAGCTTTGTAAAGACCGACCGCATGCAGCTGTGTCTTGCGTATGCGTACGGCGACGGTCGGGAGACAAGCTGTGAGAACGTCGTACGCTCGGTATCGCGCCTTATGTACAACATCCCCATTAACTGCTATGCTGCGATAGATATGGAGGGTGTTTCGCGCATCGTCGACGCCGTCGGCGGCGTGACCGTTCCCGAATATACGGCGGACGGCACCGAGAAAACGGGACGCGACATCACGCTTAACGGCTACAATGCGCAGCAGTATCTGCGCAGCCGCGACAAGACGAATATCGACTCGAGCACGCTGCGGCTCGGTCATCAGAACGACTTTATAAACGCCTTTCTCGCAAAGATACGCGACATGGCGAGCGAGGATATCACGCAGACGCTCTCGCTCTACGGTATCGCAAAAAAATATACCGTTACCGACATTTCCGCCTCGCAGCTCGCGTTTCTTGTTACGAACTATGTCGGCGGAGTGACCGAAATGAAAACGTATACCGTGCCCGGCACAATGACGGTCGGCGGTGATCACAGCGAGTACAATGTCGACACCGATGCACTGTATGACATTATTCTCGAGGTATTCTACAACTACGAATAAACCGAATCGGCAGCTGCCGTCGGTCGGAGGATTTTGACTTTTATGATATTCGACGTACATGCCCATATCTATCCCGATAAGCTCGCTGCGCGTGCGGTGGGCGCGCTTAATTCCTTTTATAATTTTGCCTGCGACGGAGACGGGACCTATTCCGATTACACCGCAGCATGCCGCGCGGGCGGTGTAGACGGTTTTCTGCTGCTCGGCGTTGCTACCAACGCACATCAGAACCGCTCGGTAAATGCTTTTGTTGCGGAGTCGGTGCGCCGCGCACGGAGCGAAGGCTTTCGCGCATACGGCTTTATGGGAATGAGTCAGGATATCGGTGATTTTGAAGCGGAGCTCGATGCCTCCGCGGCAGACGGGCTGTGCGGGGTAAAGCTGCATCCCGATATTCAGGGCGTCGATATTCTTGATCCGCGTCTGCTCGGTCTGTATGAGCTGCTTCAGGCGCGCGGGCTGCCGATATGCTTTCATGCGGGCGATAATCGCCCCGAATACAGATTTTCCGAGCCGACGAAGATCGCGCGCGTTGCGCGGATGTTCCCGCAGCTGCGGATAAACGCCGCACATTTCGGCGGCTATACGGTTTTTGACGATGTCGGTGATCTGTTTTCGTGCGAAAACGTTCATGTCGATCTGTCATCGGCGCTGTGGCTGATAGATCGCGCGCGGGCGCTCGAGCTTATCTCGGCGTTCGGCATCGAACGGGTCATGTTCGGCACAGATTACCCCGTAAAGCGCGCATGCGATGAGCTCGGGCGTTTTGCGACGCTCGGATTGTCCGAGGACGATACCGAACGGATACTCGGTAAAAATTTCGAGAGCTTTATTCTCGGGCACTGATTTTTTCGATCCTGCCGCAGGTTTCGCTTCGGCGGGCTGCGACTTTTTTTATGTTATTACGGAGGGCGAGCCATGGAACAATTCGATGTTGAACAGGCACTCGAAAAGGAGCCGTTCATAATCTGTCCCGTGCACGGAGACAGCATGTTTCCGTTTATAAATGAGGATAGTGATTTCGTCAGGCTTGAAAAGCCGCACGGCGTGCTCGCTCCTTACGACCTTCCGCTCTATCGCCGCCCGAACGGAAAGCTTGTCCTGCATCGGATAATCGAGGTGCGCCGCGGCTATTACGTTATCTGCGGAGACAATCGCAGCTTCCGTGAGACGGTACCGTACGAATGGGTCGTTGCGGTGTCGACGGGCGTGATAAAAGACGGGCGCTACATCGCCGCAGACAGCGACGAGTACAGAAAATATCTCGAGGAGAATGTTATCGGTGTTGTTCCCGAGAAGCGACAGATTAAACACAAGGTGCTGTGCGAGTGGTATACCGTGCTCTCGCTCTGTGCCGCGCTGCTCGGCAGGGGTGAAGCGACCGTCTATGAGAACTGTCACCCGCCGCGGCTGATGCGGGTTCTGCGTGGGCTTTCGCTTGCATCGGCGCTTGAGCCGTTTATGCCGCAAGGTCTCTCCGAGCCGCTTTCGGCGGAGATACGCGCGGTGCTTGAGACGGAGAGCTCGCTGCGCGACCGTGAGCGGCTGATCCTCACCGCAATATCTGAGGCGGGCGTATCGCCCGTTCTGCTCGGTCTGCGGCATGCGGACGCGCGGCTGCGCGGCGTTTGCGGACGGGCGTCGCTCGGCTCGGTGCTTGTATCGGACGGTGATATTCCTGCTGTGACCGCTGCTATGCGCTCGCTCGGCTATGTGTGCGGAGCGATGAAAAACGGTCGCCTTTTGTTCCGTGCCGCGCGCGGTGAGTCTGTCGGTTCGTCAAGCGGCGCCGCGCCCGGTACTGTCGGTGCGGTCGCGGGTAATGCGTCGGGCTCTGCGGGCGCCGCCGCATTTGCGGATACCGCAGTATTTGCGGTCTATTCGGATGCGGAGCTGCCGTCGCGCTTTTCGGTCGCGTCGCTTGCCGCGCGGTCGTCTGCGGTTCTCCCGTCCGTTCTTTTCGGCGGCGATGGGGAATGCGATACAAATGCCGAGCGTTCCGACGCTGCAAACTCCGACGCTGCAAATTCCGAGGATGTAACCCTCGGTGATGCAAACTTTGATGACGCAAACTCCGATGCTGCAAACGCCGTGTGTACTCCCGGCGGCGAAAAGCTTATTCTGCCGCAGAGACGCGATCTCCTTGAGCTTATGTGTGCGGGGTATATCGGTCGGTATCTTCCCATAATTACCTCTCTTACTGCGCAGCTGTGGCGCGATGATTTGTCTGTCGGTGGCAGTGAATGCGGTGGAGGCGGAGATGCTTGTGTGGGTGTCCGTAACGGCGCAGACGTCAGAGACGGTGGAGACTACGGTGACTGCGGATGCAGTGAATCGGTGCGCGCTGCGCTCGAATCGGATATTTTCCGCGAGCCGTTTCCCGAATATAAGGCGCTTATTGCCCCGTTCGGCGGTATCGGGCTGCCCGAATCCGACGAGCCGAGCAGAAGGGAAAAGCAGGCGGCTGTGCGTATGTTGTCGCCCGTCGGCAGACTCTTTCCGCCGCTGTACATGATGAAAGCGTCCTATCCCGTGCTTTGCACCGCACCTGTGCTGCTGCCTGTATATTGGTGCCGCAGATTGCTCGGCGCGGCGGTAAGGCGAATGATACGAAAATAACAGTCGGCATATGAGTGCTGACAACATATGAATATATAAAGCGCGGAGCTGTTAAAAACTCGTTTATTAACAGCTCCGCTGTAATTCTTGGGGGCTGATCTGCGCTTTTTCAGCCTTCCCGAGAGCTTTTTCCGTTCGGACGATTTTAGCCTCCCGAGAATCAGAGTTCTTCGCCGTCGCCATACCTCCCGTAGAGCCGCGCGAGCCGATTCCATGTAACAGTATCGACAACGCCGTCCTCCTCAATTCGGTATATCTGCTGCAGCTCGCGCACAGCCGCTTCGGTGGGTTCGTCGTATATCCCCGAAAGCTCAACAAGCGCCGCCGTTTCCATCACCGCTGAGAGCGATGTCAGCATCAGCTGCACCATCATAACGTCGACACTCTCCTCTCCGGCTTTTATTCCGTTTTGCAGCGAGCCCGAAACGGGCGAGACACCGTGCGGCGGTGACAGCTGTTCATGCACGACCGCATAGCTGCCCTTCAGCGTATTGTAGGTGTCGAGGTCAAGTACTCCGTCAGCTTCCATTCCTTCTATCCGCTGAAACTTTTCTATCTCCCGCTGTGTCGCATCGTCAAGGCTTCCGCCGACATGCAGCGGCGAGAGCTCTGCGTGCTTTTCCGAATACAGCGACAGCCTTGTCAGCATTATCTGCGTTTCGCGTACCACGCTCGGTCGGTTGCAAATGCTTCTCTGCGTATCCGACTGCGTCATGTTTTCTTCGTTCATGTTGCCCACTGCCCCTCCTGCCTGTTTTCGGTGCCCGCTACAGAGTTGTAGGTGTTCGCTATCGAGTACCACACTACGGGCCCTACTACGCCGTTTACTTTCAGCCCGAAAAGCTCCTGATAATCCTTTACCGCCTGCTCGGTCCGCTCGCCGAAGATGCCGTCCGCCGTCACCTCGGTTATGCTCGGATAGTCCTGCCGTATAACCGCAAGATAGGTCTGCAGCAGCCGCACATCCTCGCCCTGCGAGCCGAGAAGCAGATTATAGCCCGGGAAGGGCACAGCCTCCGTGCTGCTCTCGTCGGGCAGAGAACGGACGAATGCGAGATAGTTGTCGTACATCAGATCAAAGGTCGGCTCGTCGACGGTTCCCGTCGCGGGCAGCCCCATTGTGATCTGAAATGCCGCGACCGATGCCTCGGTGAGCGGACCGTATATTCCGTCGATATCGACCGACGGTACGGTATCGTAGAAGCTTGAGATAAACGCGAGATAGTACTGTATGACCCTGACCTCGTTCCCCGTGCTGCCGGGGGCTATCTCGAGCGGAAAGACGATGGGTATCTCATCGTAGGTTATCTGCTCGGAATTCAGCTCGCTCAGCCGCTTTACCGCCGTGTAAACGCGCAGTACCTCATACCATGTCGCGCGCCCGGTCATCCCGTCGGGTGTGAGCGAAAAGGTGCGCTGAAATTCGGTGACGGCATCCTGCGTCGACAGCCCGTATATGCCGTCGACGTTCGCTATCTTCGGTATATTAGGATAGTTGCCGGATATGCGGTTGAGCCGTGCCTGAAGGATGGCAACGTCGTTGCTCGCCGCGCCGAGCCTCAGTACGTACGGCGGAACGCTCGTCTCAAAGCCGACGACGGGTGCATTTTCGACAAGCTCGATATCGCTCCCGTAATAGCTGCGCAGTATCTCTATCGGCGAGAGCCCTTTCTCGGCAAGTGCGACCGTGCCCCATTGCGACAGCCCGCTGCAGGTTGTTGTCGTTCCGTTGCAGTACTGCGCATAGAGCGGTTCTATGCTGCCGTCGCGTCTGATGTAGGAGGTCCATAGATTTTCGGCAAGCTTGCCGACATTCTCAAAGGTGTCGCGCCCGTTTATAAAGGTCTGGTCGTACGCGGGCAGCGAGGTGATGTCAAAATCAAAGCCGCGGCTGCGATAATATTCGGTAAAGACCCGATTCAGCGCAAACGATATCTGCGCGATTATGTTTGCAGCGATAGCGGACTCGGGCCATGTGGGATATATCTCGCTCGAGGCTACGTTCTTGATGTAGTCGAGAAACGTTACCGTGACATTCGGCGCATATGTCCCGGGAGGACCGAGATGAACGGTGATGTTCTCGGGTATGTACGGCTCTATAGGACTCGGTCTTACTGTATATTCCTCCGGCATGTGCGGCCTCCTTTCGGATGCTCTCCCTCAGCGCTGCGCATGCGTGTGCGCGGGTCAAAGCTCTGCGTTCGGTTCATCTATTATCACCTCTCCGCCGCCTATCAGCGATACGGGTATCAGCTCGACGCGCTGGATGGTCGTTATTCCCGGGTATATTGCAACACCGAGATTCTTTACCCCGTAAAAGCCCGGCGCGGTGGTATCAAGGCTGTACAGTTCGTACGGAATGCCCTCGCCCGGGCGAAAGCTCTCTCCCGGTGCGGGCGAGGGCAGTACGAACGGTTCGGTCTGTCCGCCTGAGTTTGTTATCGCGGCGTTTATCAGACCACGCGCTGCGCTTGATACGGTGACAAGCGCATTCGGTACGGGATACGCGCCCGATGCTGTGTAGACCTGCACACGCAGAAAGCCTGTGTATTCGTCTTTTTCATTGCCGTTTTCACTTGCGCTCGACTGCGCGATTCCTTGTGTGCTGTTCTGTGCGCTGTCTTGCGTGCCGCTCTGCGCGGTGTTTTGTATGCCGTTTTGTATTCCGTTCTGAATGCCGCTGTTTGCGTTGTTGTCGGTGGTGCTTCCGCCGCGCATGCTGCTCTCTGCGGCGTTGTCTGCACTGCCGTCGAAATTATTTCTGCCTTGCGCACTGCCGTCGAAAGTGTTTTCATCCTGCGCTCCGCTGTTCTGCATGCTGTCGGCTGTCGTATCACTTACCGCAGATACGCCGACCGCCGCTGCCGCGACCGCTTCCTCCGCCGCACGCACAGCCGATGCTATCTCAGCCGAGACCCCGACCCTGCGCGGACCCGCCGCAGTCTGTGCATGGGCGGCTCCCGCCGCGCCCGTCCCTTTATTCATATTATTCATCCGACCCCCGGCGGGCTGCGCAGCTACCCTGACCGTCCGAGGTCTGTACCTTTCTCCTCTCATGCCGTCTCCTTTTTATGTAACGATGTGTACGGGGCGGTCATGCCGTTTCCCGTCCCGTCATATTGTATGCGCGGGACGCTCCGAATGTGAAAAAACTCTTGACGGCGGGGCTCGCATGTGATACCATATTAGGTACAATCGCGCCCCGCGGGGCGTGTCAAGCAGGGTCGCCGCACGGGCGGCTCTTTATAGGAAAGGTATCCCGAGATGGACAGGATCAAGGCGCTTACCGCCGATATTGAAAAGAATGCGATAACTCACGGCAGTCTGCCGTTCTGGAGCTGGAACGACAAGCTCGAGCCTGAGGAGCTGCGCCGCCAGATACGTGTGATGAAGGGGCTCGGAATGAACGGCTTTTTCATGCACGCACGCTGCGGGCTTGTCACCGATTATCTGTCGGACGAATGGTTCAAGTGCGTCAGAGCATGCATCGACGAGGCAAAGAAGCTCGGCATGGAGGCGTGGTCGTACGACGAAAACGGTTGGCCGTCGGGCTTTGCGGGTGGTGCGCTGCTCGATGAGCGCGAAAATCTTGCGGGCTTTCTCCGTATGGAGACGGTCGACAAGTATCCGACCGGTGATGACGTACTCGGTGTCTACCGCATCGAAAACGGCGCGCTGCGCCGCATAGACGCGCCCGACGGCGGAGAGTACCTTGTCATATTCGAGGATAGAGACCCGTCGTATGTCGACACTCTCAACCCCGCCGTTACCGAAAAATTCATCCGCTCGACGCATGAGCAGTACAAGGCAAGGATCGCGCCTGAGGATTTCGGCACGGCGATGCCCGGCTTCTTCACCGATGAGCCGCAGTACTTCCGTCTTGCACCGCCGTATTCAAAGCAGATTCCCGACGCATTTGAGCGCGAGTACGGCTACAGCGTGTGCGACGCGCTCCCCGCGCTGTTCGTCGATTTCGACGGTGCGGAGCAGCCCAGACACGATTACTATCGCCTTGTCCATCGCATGTTTATAAACAACTTCATAAAGCCCGTTCATGAGTGGTGCGCCGCAAACGGCTGCCGCGTAACCGGTCACGCCATCGAGGAGGCGACGCTCGCGGGTCAGATGTGGTGCTGCGGCGGTGTAATGCCCTTCTACGAATACGAGGATATCCCGGGCATTGATTACCTCGGCAGAGGTCTTGCGGGCGACCTTGCACCTAAGCAGCTCGGCTCGGTCTGTGCACAGCTCGGAAAGAAAAAGGCTATATCCGAGATGTTCGCGTGCTGCGGATGGGATGTCACCCCGCTCGAGCTCCGCAGAATCGCAGAGATACAGTATGTCGGCGGAGTGAATATGATGTGCCAGCATCTGTATTCGTATACCGAGAGGGGACAGCGTAAGCGCGATTATCCCGCTCATTTTTCCGAGCATAATCCGTGGCAGCCTGCGCTCGCCGATTTTGACAGATATTTCAATAATCTCGGTTATACGCTCTCGCTCGGAACGGAGTACGCGACTACCCTTGTCATTCATCCCATGCACAGCGCATGGATGCGCTATAAGCGCCCGCAGGACGATGCGTCTATTGCGGAGCTCCAGAGCAGCCTGTTCGAGCTTGTCGAGCGTCTTTCGGGCTCTCAGATACCGTATCACTTCGGAGATGAGTGCATGATGGAGCGGCTTGCTTCGGTTGAGGTCGAGAACGGCAGAGTATATATACGTGTCGGTCACTGCAGATACGAGAACGTCGTTCTGCCGCTCGTCTACACGCTCGATTCCTCTACCGCCGCACTGCTGCGCGAGTATACGGAGGCGGGCGGAAAGCTCTGCATGTATGCGGATGCTCCGTATGCCGTCGACGGCAGACCTGCCGACCTTTCATGGCTGCACTCTGATATCACTCTTGACGAGATCCGCGCCGATGCATGCGCGCGTCTTTCGGTCGGCGGAGCGTACGATACCCGCCTGCGCATGATGGTGCGCGACACCGAGCAGGGCAGGATATTCTATATCATCAACCGCAGCGACGATGCGATAGATGGCATCACGCTTTCGGTCGACGGTGCAGACGGCGCTGTTGCCATCGACATGAACGATCTATCCGAGCACGGTCTTGTCACCGAGTGCCGCGCGGACGGTATCGAGCTGCGCTTTGCGCTTGAAAAAGCGGGCTCCGTCGTAATAGTCGAGCGCGATGCGGACGACGCATCCGATGTCACCGGTGTACTGCCCGTAAAGCGATATGACGGTGCTTCCGTCGCTCTGCCCGAGCGGTGGAAGCTGAATGCTATGCCCCGAAATATGCTTACGCTCGACTATGCACGCCTTTCCTATGACGGCGTGACGTACACCGAGCTGCTTCAGATACCGTGCATCAAGGAACGCCTGTACCGCGAGCGATACGAGGGCAGGCTGTGGATGAAATATGAGTTTAACGCAGAATACCTCCCTGACGACCTTACCTGTGTAGTCGAGCCGATGCGCGGTCTCGAGGTCTCGGTGAACGGGCACAGTCTTTCTCAAAGCGGTGATTGGTGGTATGACCGCACATTCCTTTGCTATCCCCTCGGCGCTGCTGCCGAAGCGGGCAGGGTCGCGGTGACGGTGTCGTTTGACTACTATCAGAGCGAGCATGTTTATTACGTGCTGTTCGGCGGAGTTACCGAGACAATGCGTAACTGCCTTGTCTTTGATACCGAGATAGAAAATATCTATCTTGTGGGCTCCTTCTGCGTCCGCTCGGACGGCGGATACAGAGAGGGCGAGCGCGGAACGCTGCTCTCCGACGGCGCGTTTACGCTCACACCGCAGCAGAGCACCGTAAATCTTTCCGATATCACGGGAGACGGTTATCCGTTTTACGGCGGAACGGTCGATGCGGAGTGCAGCTATGTTTGGCACGAGGGTGAGCCTACCGTGCTCCGCCTCGGCGGCAGATATGCGCTCGCGCGTATTTCGGTGAACGGCGAGGCTGTCGGTACGCTCATGTTTACCGACACGCTCGATCTCGCGCCGTATCTGCATGACGGCGAAAATACCGTCGGAATCAGAATAACAAATGCCGTCCGCAATCTTATCGGACCGCATCATCGCCCCGATCCAGAGCCGCTGGTTGTCAGCCCCGGAACCTTCTCGTTTGAAGGCGAATGGGACGGAGACAGCTGCCCCGAATACCGCGACAGATATGCGTTTGTCCGCTTCGGTGCGCATACGGTCTGACGAATATATGTCCGCTGCGCGCGGAACCGTGCTGCGGTCAAGCGGGGCGGAGGAGGTTTTTAATGTCTAAGGTCAGTTGGAAGGGGACGGTGCTGCTCGCGCCTGTTCCTGCCGCGATAGTTACCTGCGCCGATACGGACGGCGACGGCTGCGCACGGGTCAATGCACTTACGGTCGGCTGGTGCGGCGTTCTCTGCTCGCACCCGCCTAAGACCTATATCTCGCTGCGCCCGTCGCGCTATTCGTACGAGATAATAAAGAACAGCCGCGAATTCGTTATCAATCTGACCACAGAATCGCTTGCACGCGCCGCCGACTATGTCGGGGTCCGCAGCGGCAGAGACGAGGATAAGCTCGCCGAGGCGGGGCTGCATACCGAGCCCGCATCCGCCGTATCGGCACCGCTGCTGAGCGAGAGTCCAGTCAGTCTCGAATGCCGCGTGTGTGATATTCTCCCGCTCGGCAGTCACGATATGTTTCTTGCGGATATCGTCGCGGTGGATGTCGATGAGTCACTGATAGACGAGAGCGGCAGACTCATGCTCGAGCGCGCGGGGCTTATCGCGTATGCTCACGGCGATTATTACAGGCTCGGCGAGCGTATCGGAGATTTCGGTTTCTCGGTCAGACGCAAAAAGACGGTCGGCTACGGCAAACGACCGCGGGAGAAAAACGGAGCGCGTCGGCACGACGCGGCTGCGGCAGCTTCTTCCGACGGTGACGGGCGTGCTTCGGCAGACCTTGGTACGGAGTCGTCAGCTCCTCCCGTTCGCCGCGATGCGAATACGTCCGCCGTCTCCGACAGTGACGTAAATGCATCGGAACGCTCTGATGCGGATGCCGCAAAGCGGCATAAATCCGCGCCCGACCGCGCGCATTCGCGTCCTGCTTTCGCAAAGAAACGGACTGGAGGCAGCGCTTCCGCCTCTGCACGCAGCGGCTCACGCGGTCCGAAAAAACGCCGCTGAAAATAATACACGACATACTAACGGTGCGGACGCCTTCATGCGGCACAAAGCCGCATATGACGGCTGTATCACCATCCCGCTAGCGCGAAGAAACGGTCAAGCAACCGCGCTGCCGTCTGCGCGAGCCGCGTTTTATACGGCACGCGAAACACGCTGCAGGAACGGCGAAATGCTGCACTCTGTGCAACACATTCCGTATGCGGCATGAATGAACGGCGCAAGCCGTATTTAATGCAACTAAGTAAGAAAGGAAATCCCCGCTCATCAGGGAGAGGGCGGTGACCCCGCCTCGGGATAATGAAATGAAAAGAAATAAGCTTATCAGATATATCGCGCTTTTCGCGGCGCTTATATGCACGGTGTCGCTGCTCGGTGCATGCGGCAAGGACAGCGGCAGTGCCGAGAATTGCACCGCAGTTATAACTATCCGCGACTACGGAAAAATAACCGTAGCGCTTGACGCTGATGCTGCGCCTATTACCGTCGCTAATTTCGTTAAGCTTGCCGAGAGCGGCTTTTACGACGGGCTGACCTTCCATCGCATAATCGAGGGCTTCATGATGCAGGGCGGTGAGTCAAAGACTCAGACAGCAGATACCATAAAGGGTGAGTTTTCCGCAAACGGCGTAAAGAATTCGCTTTCCCACACCCGCGGAGTAATATCCATGGCGCGCAACTCAATATCCATGGACAGCGCGTCGAGCCAGTTCTTCATTGTCCAGGAGGACAGTACCTTCCTTGACGGTCAGTATGCGGCGTTCGGCTATGTTACCGACGGAATGGACGTTGTCGATGCCGTCTGCACCGATGCAAAGCCTACCGATAACAACGGCAGCATAGCTGCATCCGCACAGCCGGTTATCAAAAGTATCGTTATCGAGAAGTAATGCCTGTACCTTTGTGACCGATTATATTTTATTGCGTGAATTCCCAAAGTAAATTCCGCCGTTTTCTCATACTAATTTCTACTGCTTTTCCGCTGTGGAATTTACTATGGGAATTTACTCCTACACGCATAATGCAAAAATCCACGCGCCCTGTACATTTGTCAATGATGTGAGACTAAAAAATAAGAGTCAAAGCTAAGAGTCCG
>URDX01000034.1 GCA_900546695.1 uncultured Eubacteriales bacterium
GGCGGTAGAAAAAGCGGATAATCATTCCCTTGGAGAAATCCGATAGGATTTCATCTGCTTTCCTTGTATTTATGCTGAATAAAAGTCAAATAATTTCTCTTATCCGCTTTTTAGGTCTGCGCTTTTTTAGCCTTCACTATTGGGTTTCGCCCTTGACGCGGAGGCGATTCAACGCCCGCGCAATATTCGCTTGCGCAAGCCTATACTCATGTATACTGCGCCTCTGCAGCACCGCCTCACGCGAAGCCTCGAGCTCGCGTCTTGCGCGGTTGGCATCAATTTCCTCGGGTCGCTCTGCAGCGCCGACCAGCACAAGCACCTCTCCGCCCTCCGCCTTTACGAGCCCTGAAGAAACGGCAAGAATATGCTCCTCCCCCTCGGGCGTACGGTATGTAAGCTTACCAGGCACAATAGCGCTTATCATATTACTGTGCAGCGCCATAATTCCGTACTGACCGTCGCTCGTCGGAACGATGAGTGAGACGCACGGTCCCTGATACTCGGCTCCGTCGGAGGCGAGTATTTTTACGTTAAAGGTGTTCATGCGTTGCCCTCTTTTGCAAGCTGCTCTGCCTTGACCTTGACATCGTCGATGGTTCCGACGTTGAAGAACGCCGCCTCGGGATATGCATCCATATCACCGTCAAGGATG
The DNA here is from genome assembly GCA_900546695.1 of uncultured Eubacteriales bacterium. GTDB lineage: Bacteria > Bacillota > Clostridia > Oscillospirales > CAG-272 > UMGS911. The sequence goes on from URDX01000034.1 coordinate 653, forward strand.
GTACGGAAGCCGCGCACGCTCTCGCGCAGCGGGACATATATTCCCGGCAGACCCGAGAACTTTTCCGCAACATGTGTCGGCTGCGAGAGGAAACGCTGTATCTTTCTCGCACGTGTAACGACCTTTTTATCCTCATCGCCGAGCTCGTCGATACCGAGAATGGCGATGATATCCTGCAGCTCGCTGTACTTCTGCAGTACCTCCTGCACGCCGCGCGCAACGTCGTAATGCTCCTGACCTACGATATCCGCCTCAAGTATACGCGAGGAGGATGCAAGCGGGTCGACGGCGGGGTATATGCCCTGCTCGGAGATCTTTCTCGAGAGGACGGTCGTTGCGTCAAGGTGCGAGAAGGTCGTAGCGGGTGCGGGGTCGGTAAGGTCGTCGGCAGGGACGTAGACCGCCTGTACCGATGTTACCGAGCCGTCGCGCGTCGACGCGATACGCTCCTGCAGCGCGCCCATCTCCTCCGCGAGCGTAGGCTGATAGCCGACTGCGGAGGGCATACGTCCGAGCAGGGTCGAGACCTCGCTGCCCGCCTGGACGAAACGGAATATGTTATCTATAAACAGCAGCACATCCCTGTGCTCCTGCTCGCGGAAGTACTCCGCCATGGTAAGACCGGAAAGCGCGACGCGCATACGCACACCGGGGCTCTCGTTCATCTGACCGAACACAAGCGCAGTCTTTCCGATAACTCCGCTCTCCTTCATCTCATTCCAGAGGTCGTTGCCCTCACGGCTGCGCTCTCCGACTCCCGTAAAGATGGAGTATCCGCCGTGCTCCATGGCGACGTTGTGTATCAGCTCCTGAATAAGCACCGTTTTGCCGACACCCGCGCCGCCGAAAAGTCCTATCTTACCGCCCTTGGGGTACGGCTCAAGCAGGTCAATGACCTTGATGCCCGTCTCGAGCACCTCGACTGCGGGGCACTGCTCATCAAAGCGCGGTGCGCGGCGATGTATCTCCCATCTGGGTGCATCATCGGATATCTTCTCTCCCCCGTCTATCGGGTCGCCGAGAACGTTGAACATGCGTCCGAGCGTATTCTCGCCGACGGGTACGCTGATACCGTGTCCGCTCGCCTTTACGGGCATTCCGCGGACAAGGTCCTCGCTCTCCGAAAGCATGATGCAGCGGACGGTATTTCCGCCGACATGCTGCGCAACCTCCATAACGCGGGTCTTGCCGTGGACCTCGACCGACAGCGCCTCCTTTATATGCGGGATGCTGCCCGGCTCGAATTCGCAATCGACGACAGGTCCGGAGACCTCAACGATCCTTCCCGTATTCATCACTTATCACCTATATCCATAGCCCCCGCGGGAGCTCCCTTTCCTGCGAAAAATGCGACTGTTCCGCGCCGCCCGATCGCGCCGACTTAGCTCTGCTGTCGGAATTTATGCCTCGGATGCCTGTGCCCGACGCTTTTTGCGTTTTCGCCGCTGAGCCTTGGCACCCGCGGAGACCTCGGTGATCTCCTGCGTTATCGCCGCCTGACGTACGCGGTTAAAGCTTACGGACAGCTCCGCAAGCATCTTTGCCGCGTTGTCGTTTGCAGCGCTCATTGCCGACATTCTCGACTCCTGCTCACAGCAGAAGGAAGCGACAAGAGCGCTGTAAATAAAGCCTGTAATATAGCTCTCGGTTGCGTTGTCGAGCACCGCCTCAACCGACGGAACGAACTCAAACGGCGATTCCACCGCCCTCTCGCCCTCATGGGTGAGAAAGTCCTTGCGATGGAACGGCAGCAGTCGCGTGCTGCGCGGAGTGCATTCGAGCTTTGCGTCCATGTCGGTATATATAACGTATATCTTGCCTATCTCGCCGCGGTTATAGAGATCGAGCAGAAGCTCGCTTATCTCTCGCGCACGGCGGATGGTGGGATTTTGCGCGGTGTATAGAAAGCTGCGCTCAACCTTATATTCGGTCGTGCTGAAATGCGCTCTGCCGTACTCGCCGACAACGAAAAGACGCGTGTCGGGATGTGCCGACAGCATTCCCTCCGCCTCGCGGAGCACGTTCTGATTGTATGCGCCCGCAAGACCCTTATCAGCCGTTATAACAAGGCATGCATAGGTATCAACGCTGACGGGAGCGCCGTCGGCAGGATAGAAATACTTGCTCTCAACACCGTCGACGGTGCGGAAGATACGCTTCATCTCGCCCTTCAGAGCGTCAAAATACGGGCGGGTCATATCAAGCTCCGCCTTTGCTTTTCTAAGCTTTGTAGATGCAATGAGATACATCGCATTAGTTATCTTCTGCGTGTCACGGATGCTCGACATCCTATCCTTAATTTCCTTCGTGCCGGTCATGCTCACTCACCCGCCGATGTACGGCAATACTCCTCGCACGCGCGGAGAATGCGTGCACGGCTATCGTCGCTAAGCACTCCGCTCGAGGTAATCTCGCTGCATGTGCCCGACTCGCTCGCGCTGACGTACTCAAGCATAGCGGCTGCAAACTCGGGCACTTTTGCCGTCGGAACATGCTGAAATACGTGACCCAAACCCGCAATAAGCAGAATAACCTGCTCGATATCCGAATAGGGATGACCGTTCTTCTGACGCAGCAGCGCCATAAGGCTCTTGCCATATTCGAGCTGATTCTGCGTCGCCTCGTCGAGGTCGCCCGAGAACTGGGTAAAGACCTCCATCTCGCGGTACTGTGCGAGCTCAAGACGCAGCGAGCCTACCGCCCGCTTCATAGCCTTTGTCTGTGCGCTGCCGCCGACACGGGAAACCGAAAGTCCGACGTTGACCGCAGGGCGCTGTCCGGCAAAGAACAGCTCGCTCTCGAGAAATATCTGTCCGTCGGTTATCGAGATGATGTTGGTCGGGATGTATGCGGAAACGTCACCCGCCTGCGTCTCTACTATCGGCAGAGCCGTCATGCTTCCGCCGCCGCGCTCCTCAGAGAGATGCGCAGAGCGCTCAAGCAGACGTGAATGCAGATAGAAAACGTCGCCCGGGTATGCTTCACGACCCGGGCTGCGTTCGAGCAGCAGACTCATGCTTCGGTATGCGATAGCGTGCTTGGACAGGTCGTCGTAAACGATGAGCACATCCCTGCCCGAGTTCATGAAATACTCACCCATTGCACAGCCCGCGTACGGTGCGATATACTGCATGGGGGCGGAATCACTCGCTCCCGCGACAACGACCGTCGAATACTGCATTGCGCCGCCGCGGCGAAGCGTCTCGCACAGCTGTGCGACGGACGATGCCTTCTGACCGATGGCGACATAGATGCAGATAACGCCCTTGCCCTTCTGATTAAGTATGGTATCGACCGCTATGGTGGTCTTACCCGTAACGCGGTCACCGATTATAAGCTCACGCTGTCCCTTGCCTATCGGGAACATCGAATCTATCGCGAGCAGACCCGTCTGCATAGGCGAGTTTACGCTTGCGCGGTCGATGATACCGGGCGCGGGGGATTCTACGGGGAGATAATCGTCTGCGTGTATCTTTCCCTTGCCGTCGATGGGATTGCCGAGCGAGTCGATAACTCTGCCGACGAATTCATCTCCGACCGGTATGCCCGCCGTCTTTCCCGTACGGTGGACCGAGCTGCCCTCGACGATATCGCCGTCATCTCCGAAGAGAATACAGCCTATCTCTTCTCTGCCCATGTTCTGAACCATGCCGCGGATGCCGCCGTCAAAGATAAGTATCTCGCCGTATGCGACATCGGGCAGTCCCGAAACGGTAGCAATACCGTCGCCGACCGTCTCGACCGTGCCCGTCTCTTCGGGCTGATCCGAGGGCTTCCACTCATCGAGCGATTCGCGCATGAGCGGGATTATATCACCCTCCGTGCCGAGCAGCGCAGACCATCTCTCGCGCAGATCGCGGAGCTGATTTTTTGCTTTTTCGTCGATCATTTTGCCTCTCCCTCTGCCATCATCTTTTCGGTGGCAGCAACAGCAAGTCCTACGATCTCTTCTCTTGCATCGTCAACGGCTCTGCGGCGCTCCCTCTCGGCTGCGGCGCGTCCGTCTGCGATTATCTCTTCCTTCTTCTTTTCCGCATCGGCGATTATCTTTTCCGATATCTCGGCTGCGGCTTTGCTTGCTTCTGCCTTACTCTCGGCTATCTCGGCATCCGCGGATGCGAGACGCTCTGCATACTCCTGCTTGACTGCTTCAGCCTTTGCAAGTGCATCCTCGGTCTGTGCCTTGAGGTCGGCATAATGCTTCTGTCTGCCGTCCATGAACTTCTTAACGGGTCCGTACAGAAGGAAGTAGAGTCCGCCCGCAAGGATTACGAAGTTGAGCATATGCAGCAGTATCTGCTGAAAATTTATATTAAGTGGGATATTCATAGGCCGCTCCTTAAAGAACGAATATGACAAGAATTGCAACTATAAGGGCATAAATGATTGCGGTCTCGATGAACACGAGTCCAAGCATAAGGCTTGCTCTTATGTTACCTGCAGCCTCGGGCTGACGCGCGATGCTCTCATTGGACTTAGAGATAGCCATTGCCATTCCGACCGCACCTGCGGCAGCTGCGATGCCGACGCAGACAGCGGCTGCAATAGCCTTGCTGCCTGCAGAGCTGTCGGCAGTCTCGGTCTCAGCGGCAGTCTCGGTCTCAGCGGCAGTCTCGGATGTTACGACCGCATCGGATGCAGGAGCGATCTCCTCCGCGAAAACGGGGGCTGCGAAAACAGCGATCGCGGTAAGAACGAGAACCGCGGAAATTATCTTCTTTATCATCTTCATTTTTGTTTCCTCCTAAGCCCTTATGCACGGGCAGCTTTCATCTTTTTGTTTTTCTTTTCTTTTTTGGGGCTCTTCTCGGATACCTCACCGTAGAAGAGCGATACGAGCATCGTAAGCACGTAGGTCTGAATAAGTGCATGCAGCAGCGTGAACATTACTCCGACGACAACAGGCAGTACAAAGCTGAGGCTGATATAATAGTAGACCAGCTCGGTAACGAGCAATCCGCTGAGCAGCGCTCCGAAGAGACGGAAGCTCATCGAGATAGGCAGCGAGAAGTCCTTGAGCGTTGCTCCGACTCCGCGCAGACCGTTGCCTACGATTCCGCCGCCGAGTATCACGAGATACGACAGACAGCCGAGCGAGATAGCTCCGTTAATGTCGGCAAGCGGTGCGGGCAGCGCGATGGATGCGCCCGCGGTCGTGACCGCCTGAAGCCCGAAAAGCTCAAAGGTCGTACCGAAGAAGATATACACGCCCGCTGCGAATATATACGCACCGAGAAAGCTGTTGCGATGCGGGCTGTTCGTCTTTGCAAGGTTATTGAAAAAGTTCACCAGTTCTTCAACGAGCAATTGCACCCTTCCCGGCACCTCCTTCATCCGCGGAATGAGGAATATACGTGCCGCAAGCGCAAGCAGAAGCAGTATGCCGGTCACGACAAAGCCGGATATCACCGCGGGATTGACCTCCATGCCGAGCAGGTTTATCTTGTTCGTCTCATGAAGCACCGCATCGCGCATCGCTTCCTTTATTGATTCGCTCTCACCGCCGGGGTTTCCTACGATAAATACCGCAGCAAGCAGCGCTGCAATAATACACAGCCAGACGACGAGCGACGCCGTTCTTTTTTTCTTGTTCATATGCCACTCCCCTCTTTAAAGGACGTTCGGCATTTGCGCGGAGCATACTCTCGCGTTATACCTTACAACCGTGATATTGTATCACCAAGCGGTGATTCAGTCAAGTGGTTTTCGGATATTAAATAGTTAATATATCAAATTTTGATATATTAAACAATTACATATCCGAGTCTGTCACTCGGGTGCGTCTGTCGGGAAAATTCGAAGCAAAGGCAGCCATGATTCAATGGTGCGGATAACACGCAGCGGACGGCACGGATTGATAACATTTCCGTGCCGTCCGTTATTATTCGGTTTTTTTCGCGTTGTATCGCGTAGGCAAATAGCGGCTGCTCGGTCAAAGCGATATTCCCATCGCTCGGTATAATTGTACGGATAAAGATTGAAGTAATATTGAAGCACACACGCCGCATCATGTGCCGCATCGGGTGCATCGGTGTCACGATGTTATACCCGACCGCCGCATACCGCGAAATCCCTGCTCCGATTATATCACCGCCTCGCGGACAAATCAAGCATAAACTTTATTATTGCTGCCGCGTGAAAATAAAGCGCGCCCGCTGTTTTTGACCGAAGAAAAAGCCGCAGACACATCACGCGCCTGCGGCTCATGCTTTTTTCCCGACATAATGCGGGTATTTATCATATTTGACCGTTATCAGCTCTTACGAGGGTCTGATGCCCACAGCTCAACGTCCGCGCCCGAAATATACTTCATAAGTCTTACGAGGTCGGTAACGTTCACCTTACCGTCGCCGTTGACATCGGGATAATACGCGACAATGTCTGCGCCCGCGATGTACTTCATCAGTCTGACAAGATCGGCGGTGTTTATCTTACCGTCTCCGTTGATATCGCCCGCCTTCGGCATTATACCGCCGGGGGTCACGGTCAGGCTCGTTATCGCCCAAAGAGTCGACATTCTGTCGGGATTATCAAGCTCAGGGTCACCCTCTCCGAGGCGGAAGCTGTAAACCGTTCCGTTTATCTTCAGCTCGGTATCCATGGAGAAGTAATACCCCTTAGCCGCCTTGACATAAACACCGTAGGTATAGGTCTTGCCGTTTTCAAAGGCGGTGATGTGATTTTCTATATTATCGTTCCAGAAGTCCACCGAGTTAACGGCAGATCCATCCTCGGCAGACCACCACTCGCACTGGAAGGTGTAATTTGCAGCCTCGGGAGTACCGGCGGTGAATACGGGCTTATCTCCGTCCTTGAAAGAGACGGTAGCGCCATCGATCTCTATCAGATCAATCTTCTGCAGTGCCGCTTCGGGGGTCATGGTCAGAACGTTATCAAAGGTAATCGTCATACCGTCATCGCTCACACGAACCTGATCGGCAGTAAGAGCTATACCGTCATTATTGATGGTGAGCCCGGTATTCTTATCAAAACGGCAGCCCTCTCCGAGACCGAGCTCGTTGATGCCGAAGGATACACTGTAGCTATAGGTTTTGCCGTATTCAAAGCTCGTAATAACCTTTGCGAAATCCCCGTTACACTCGGCATCGGAGCATACGCCGACGGTAGAATCATCCTTATCGACCCACTTCTGATACCCGACGTCAAGGAAGCCGGAGTAGCATGAACCGGTAAATCTCGGTGCATCACCGTCTATAAAGAATTCGATAGAAGGTCCTTGGAGGTCTACCGTGTCGACGGGACGGATGGTTCGCATCGTTACGTAGGTTATAAGGCAGGACTCACCTTCATCCAGCAGCATTATATAAGCTCCGTCGGGCAGATTCCTGCCGTTCAGCTTGATATCCTCCGCCGAAATGCCGTCACTGAACGAATAGCCGACTTTCGCCTTCAGGCGTACGGAATACTCATACTTTGCTTCCTTGTCAAAGGTGCCGAGACGCACATCGTCATCAGAATACCAATAATCGTCCGAATACCAATAGGCGGTAGTAACCGTCGTATACTCATCTGCCTTTTCGCGTTTTTCCCACGATTCATAAAGTATCTCATATTTGTCCGTGTCAGCACTTGCGACACGTGCGGTCGCCTGCGGAGCGTCGCCCGACCGATAGTCAAGCTTTACATTCTCAACAGAGGCAGTCGAGATATAGCTGCCCTGCTCGGACGAAATAACCGTTTTAACCGCGGGAGCATAAAGAGTATCCATGCTCAAGATTGTCGTCACTCTTTTTCCGTTTACCGTCATAGTAGCTTCAATGCTGAACGAATATCCATCCTTCGGCTTCAGCATGACCGAATACACATAGCTCTTTCCGCTTTCGAATGCGGTTATTGTCGGCAGCGAGCCATGCGAACCGTTATCGGAATACCATGCCGCAACGGGAGCGTTGTTTTCAAACTGCTGCCAGCATTCGTAGACTATCTCGTATTTGTCAGCATCGACGCCTGCGACACGTGCAGTTGCCTGCGGAGCAGTGCCGGGCAGACAGTCGAGTTTTACATTCTCAACCGCCGTTTCGGTAATGACGTTCGGCGAATATTCGGAAAATCTTACGGGGGTGCTGCCGTTGAGCTGACGGTGCTCTGCATCAGCGCCCGTCTCCGCCATGCCGTCGCCGACGGTGAGCTGACCCTCGAGCATCAGAGCCATGTTACCCGCTATGCCCGTATCGAGTACGGTCGTACCGCCGTTGAACGCAGCGGCATTGAACTCGTAAGGCATTCTGACCAGCATTCCCGTGTCTTTATACTCTTCATTAATGGTGAAAACTTCAGGCGTATACTCTCCCCAATCCCACGCAGCGTCAAGTGTGCCGCTGTTTACGGTAAGCTTGGACACGTCGATTGCGGGTCTCGCAAAGAGCTCTCCGTTGTACGAGCTCTTACGTACGGGCTCACGAATGGTAACGGATGCACCTGACAGCGTCAATTCGTTTGCTTCGATACCCCGCGTCTGTACTGTGCCGCCCGAGATATTCATCTTCTTTGCGCCGTTCAGCTCGCCCCTGTTCACGATGCTGCCCGCAGTAACGGTAAATACTCCCTGAGTATCGTCAGCGCCGTAGGTTGCCATATAAATATCGCCGTTCACTGTCTCAAGCGTGCCGCCGTTTACGGTTATATTACCTGCGTTTGTTGTAGCAACGCCGCTGCTTACCTCAACAGCGACCGCCTTGCCGAGATTGCCGTAAGCATCCGCAGCCACAGTGCTTTCAGCGGTGAGCTTACCGCTGTCGAGACTGATACCGCCGCCCGATACATACGCACCGTAAGCACCTACGGCATAGACCTCGCCCGCACCGGCGACAGACAGGTCGCCTACGGAAATATACAGACCGTTAGACAGTATACCCGCTTCCGCCATAGACGGGATACTCTGAGCAGACAGCCTTCCGTCGCCCGACACGGAAATGTTTCCCCTGTGCAAATAAACGCCGCGGGAGAATTCTTCGTTAGACCTTGCGCCGTCCTCATCAATAGAATACGCCTCGCCGCCTATCGCCGTGAGCGAGCCGCCCGTAACAAGAAGAGCCTTGTTTTTCGTATTATTGTCCATATTTACACCAATGGAAAGGCAAAGCCCCCTGCACTCAGACAAACCACCGCGAGCCGTAACATTGCCGCCCTTGACGGTCAGATTGCCGCCGACGGTAATACCGGAAGAATACGTCCAGCCGTCGCCTATGTTTTTATGGCTGCCCGATGTAACGGTCAGCGTACCGCTGCCTGCCGTGCCGCCCTTGACCGTGAGATCTCCCACAGCATCTACGGCGGTGACGGAAATGGCATTTTTGTGCTCACCGTTAATATTCGCCGTTGCATCACCGCTCTTAAAGCTGTTTGCAGTACCGTCTGCAAGAACTACGGTTGAGCCATGCGGAAGTCTTACTCCCGTAGAAGCAGAGGTAGTAAAGTCAACGCCCTTAAGAGTTAAGATCTTACTGCCGTTATCCCATGTGGAATCGGCAGCACCGTCGGTCTTGAACTCGTTAAGCAGCCTGATTGCAGCCGTACCGCCACCCGTTGTAAAGTCTGCCGTCTCCGTTGCAGATGTCGCTGCAAACGCCGCGAACGGCGCAAACGAAAGCACCGTGCACAGCACGAGCAGGACTGCCGTCACTCTTTTCTTTGTCAACACTTTGAACATAGAATTTCATCTCCTTTGTTTAGTTCGATGGTTCAAGTCTTTCATCGCTCTATGCCGCCGGCACCGAGCGAAAGCAGCGATACCGCCGCAGCGATTCTGTACGATATCACATTTCGTTCCTCCTTTATCACGCACGAGCCCTGAGCAGATTTGATTCCGCAACTGCAAGCCGACATTCACCGAGACATAGAAGCGAGAACACGTAACTGCGGACCGAGATAAGAACTTGCCGTATGCATTAATTTCCTTTGATAATTATAGCATATACCGCCGCATGATTCAGCATAATTTCCGATGTGTCAATTGCCAATTCGGAAATCGCAACACTTTTTTGCTCAAAAAACAAGGCGGACGCACGCAAAAAGCCCGCCCCGCCGCAAAAAACCGCACATTAGCGCGAGCAAAATACATCTCCCGCCCCGATAAAAAACGCAAAAAGATATTGAAAAGCAGCGCACATGATGCTATAATAATGGCATGAGTACGTTGCTGCCGCAAGGCGGCTTTTAAACGGCAGTTGAGTTAGCCCAGGCTAACTCGGCGCGGCGGGTGCATCGGGCATGAAGACAAGGCAAGAAATACGGGCATGAAGACAAGGCAACAGCGGCGCTCAAAGCTGCAGAACGCAATCCGCTCTTACGGAACATGGATTACTACTGATACCACGACGGCAGCGGCTGCGAGACTCGCTTTTCCCTCTGCGGAATCTGCGAACTGATGAAAAAGCCCGGAATTTACGAGTTCACCCCCCCGCAATGTGCCATCTCGTGAAAAAGGCGCGTTTGAGCTGAGCTCACAGTGCATACATATAACAATACAGCGCACAGCGCAAATATATAACAATAAAAGGAGACCCAAGTGGAAGCATTCTACGGCATTCTGATACCGTTTCTCGGCACATCGCTCGGCGCGGCGTGCGTATTCTTTATGAAAAGGTCGCTCAGCGACAAGGTACAGCGTTCACTCACGGGCTTTGCGGCAGGCGTCATGGTCGCCGCATCTGTCTGGAGTCTGCTCATTCCCGCGATAGAGCAATCGTCGGAGCTGGGTGTGCTTGCATTTCTGCCGGCATTCGTCGGCTTCTGGATAGGCGTGCTGTTTCTGTTGACGCTCGACCGCGTTATACCGCATCTGCACGCAAAAAGTAAAAGCGCGGAGGGACCGAAAAGCCGTCTGCAGCGCACCACGATGATGGTGCTCGCCGTCACGCTGCACAATATACCCGAGGGAATGGCGGTCGGAGTTATGTACGCGGGCTTTCTGTCGGGAAGCTCGCAGATAACGGCGGCGAGCGCGCTTGCGCTTTCGCTCGGCATCGCCATTCAGAACTTTCCCGAGGGGGCGATAATATCGCTGCCCCTCCGCGCAGAGGGAATGAAAAAAAGCCGCTCGTTCTGCGGCGGCGTTCTCTCCGGCGTAGTTGAACCGATAGGTGCGGTCCTGACCCTGCTCGCTGCGCGGCTCATAATTCCCGCTCTCCCGTATCTGCTCAGCCTTGCGGCGGGCGCGATGCTATATGTGGTCGTTGAGGAGCTTATCCCCGAAATGTCGCAGGGGGAGCATTCCAATATCGGAACGATATTCTTCTCCATAGGCTTCAGTATTATGATGATGCTCGATGTAGCGCTCGGCTGACCTGCACGCGATTCGGTTTATCGACACATGTCATATCCCTGCACACCGCCGCACACATTTGCGCGTGCCGTTGCACGAACCCACGAACCATCGCACGTATTTTTTTGCATACCCATGCACATACCGTTACATGAACCTTTGCGCGTATCTTCACTATATCCTCGCGCACGTATCCGCCGTATCCCGCAAAACACTCGCATATGATATACCGAACTCATATTTCCCCATAAAACATAAAGGCTCATCTGACGCGCTGTCGGGTGAGCCTTTTGTCTGTAAAACGGGCTGATAAGCTGTCCGTTCACTGTCGGATGTGCCCCATCTCCGTTGTCGGTTTACGCATATCTGAGCTCACGCCGTCTCGCTTTATTTTGATTCCCGCTCAGCCGAGGTAGTCCGTTCGCGCTGCGCCGCCCTCTCAGCGGGCAGCACTATCTCAAAGAATCCCCTGCCGTCCTCGTTGATCTCGCCCTCCCCTACCGGGACTATAGCCATCAATCCGAGACGCTCGAAAAGCTCAAATGCGTAATAAAAGCGGTATCGAAAACAGTTAAAACGCTTTACGCTGTGCCAAGGATAGCAGAAAATTTCCCGTCCGAAAGCATACCCCACCGCTGCCATAGACGACACGGATTCGTTACCGCAGTAAGCTATACGTCTTTGACTGCGCTCATCATCGAGCATAAACATCTCGCACACATCATCAACGGTGAGCGGCGCGCCGAACAGAGTCAGATGCGTTTGATTCAGTCCGCGCTTTATAAGCTGCCGCACAGATGCCCTTGAGCGAAACAGCGGATAGTACGTATAGTCCATATAGCAGGCTTTTTTTGACAGCTCGTCAAGCCCGACCGTTGCCTCGTCGACCTCTGCGGTCGCGGGCTGAAATAATACAAAATCCTTCGGCGCATATGTATACATCGACAAAAGATAGCTCACCGCCCATACGCCCGAATCAATCTCACCGCGCAGTATATTTTCGCCGCGATGAAAGCTGTATATGTCATTTTCGAAAAGTAAATCGCTCGACGTGTAAAAACGCGATTTGCAGTTGACGTACCCATCATTCGTTATTTTGATGCTGTCCATAAAGCCCTCATCATTTGCCCAATACCACACCTAAAACATTTTAAGCGCGATTCTATTTAAACCTTACTCTGCCCGTAAAGCATATCAGACGGTCTGATATTTTCTTTACGCGCTTTTCCTGACTTGTAGGTATCAAAATGATTTTATTGCTCTTTTGATTCAATCCGATATCACTGTACGTATTAACAGATTGAATTTTATCGTCGATAGTACCACTTCATCTTGTATTTCGTATAGCCCCAGTATTCTGCCTGAGCGCCCAACGAATTCTTCTTGTAGTATATCCGCCAATGCTCAAAGAAGTCCAAATTGTGATATTTACTTATTCTGCTGCCGTCCTCCGATACTTCCGTTGCATATTTCGTATTATTCGGATCAAAAAAACCGTTCAGAAAAAATCTGCTGATTCTCCGCCCGGAGAATTCGTTGACAAGCTCGCGAAATAATTTATTATTAAAATTAACTTCTCCGTTCTCATCCGTAGCGCTTTCATAAACAATCTGAAAGCTTTCTCTGCCGTTTTCCGGGTCATAGTCTATGGATGCATAGTAATTCCAGAAGCTCACAACAATTGTAGAACCGTCTTGCATGTAAATTCTTACAGAGCCTTTGTAGCTTGCGCCACGATACGGTCCATAAGTTGAGCTTGCTTGCCCTGCTTCCGCATCATACTTTTCGGCAATTTCTACGATTTTGGGATAATAATCCTCGGTGAAATTCCGCTCGGTCTCAGCGGCTGAAACAATAGCGGCGGGCTTGCTGATTATTGCAAAAAAGTCCATTAAAGCTATAAAAGCATTTATTATCAACGCACATGCGAAGGCACTCCACGAAAAAGATTTCATGATCTCCCTCCCCACAGATACCATACCGTTATTTCATATGGCACCATCATATTAATTTTTTGCAATATATATCCAAAATCATTCGCTATATTTCCTAACGTATTGAATGATTTCAGATCGAAATCATATGTATCATGCAATCTTACAAAGACTATCCATGAACCACTTGTTTTAAATCCTTCAACCGAGCAATCAGCCGCATGTATTGAGTAGTACAAATCTGCATCAACTATATCATCCCCATAATGCATATCCGTACGCCAAAGACGACAAATATAATTCATTTGTCCACAAATACGCAACGCCCCCCCAGCAAAAATGCAGATTCTCTGGCATAATGTCATAATTATAATCAACAAAGGTATACGGAACACTGTCGTACCTATACTCCGCGTGCTTTATATTGCCGATATTATCATAGGTATAGTCGGCAAAGGTCTGCTTTCCGCCGAAGGTATAACGCATTGAGGTCATATTGGAAATTATGCGGTTTGTATCGCTGCTGTCTGTCTGATAGGTGTACGATACTCTACCGCTGTAAGGTCCGCCGTATACTCTGAACCGCACACGACCGAGATTTGCATAAGACAGTGCAGCGGTTATCTCGCGCTCACCGTTGTAATCCTGCGTGACAGAGCCGAGCCATCCCGTTTCGTCATAATAGCTATAATCGCGAGTATATGAGAAATCATCGCCAACATACGTATACCTTAAATCGCGACCCTTAGCATCATACGTACTCTCCTTCTGCTCTACTATAACTCCGTTCTCGGTGGTATAGCTTGTTGTAAGCCTTCAGAGACGGTCTGCATGCAAAAGCAATCGGCACAACATAATTATATATTATCTACACTATATTGTCAAGCAGTTGTATAATTTTGCCGCGCACAAGCATCAAATTACAATGTTTTAAAGCAAAAAAAGAAACAGTTGGAAAGAAGACTGTCCAACTGTTTCCGTTTTTAGAGACAAGATGCAAGTCTCAAACTTGAATATTCACGGAGCATTTCATATTGAAAATGATCTGCTCTGTACCGACAAGCATCGCCTTTGTGATACCACAAATGCAAAGCTTGTCAGGAGTACTCCTGACACCTTTCAGGGCTTGGGATTATCCCCGTAGTCTGGCTCTTGTCCCCAAAAGGCATTGCTTGCCGGTATGGCGTATACTCATTCGTCCTTACACGGTAGAATGATAGAACGCCTCCCCCCCCATATGATTCTCGATGGAACGCCATCTAAACCCTGAGGCGCAAATCAAAGTACCCGCATAATCATCTAAATCAGATTCTGACACATCGCCACGGTCACACCAGTATAAGTATCCGTCTTTCATAATCATTGTTGAATCTAATATTTCGCAGGTATAACTTTCATCAACTGGAAAAAGTTTTAAGTGTTTTAATCCTTGAAATTCCATCTCTATCATAGCGTTCTCTTCGTATTGTCGTTGAATTATAACTCGCAAAACCCTACGATCATTCAAGGGATGCATTGAAAGGTTTTCACTAACATATGCTCCACTTATATAACTCATCTCTTTTATACAACTATCATGAAAATGACATACACTCTCCATAAACTTCAATATTTCGAGGTTAGTGTGAATTATCTCCCACATAAATGCTTCCTTTCTCAAACTAGCCAAATATCAGAATCAAGCCTTCTCCAACACCGGCACCTAACGGTCCAAACAAGAAATCGTCAGCTACGCCGATTCCCGTAACATCATCTGCAGCTATTACTGCAATTGCGATCACGCAAACAGTCACCAGTGCAACTCCTGCAATCGGCTCCCATTCAATGCTGTATGCCGGACCTCTAACGCCGTCCTTCCAATCGTGATTATGACCCCCATTAGGATCATGTGGATGCTTATCTGGTCTTCTATGGTCATCATGGTCATAATCGTGTTCAGGAGTGCCATCCTGCCCGTAAGTTCTCGTATCACCATTAGGTGCTGTGTAAGTACTTCCGGGTTTGCCAGTGTATGGCCGTCGATTAGCATCATGCGAAGATGCATTTATCGCATTGCTTTGTTTCGATGAAGAGAAGAAATTCTTTACTGGCTGAATAATATTATTATTTACCCAGCTTGCAGCATCCTTTATCCACTGTGGCCAATGTCCTGAGCAATCAGACATATTTACAGGATTGTTGAAAGAATACGCAAATAGGTTATAGCCATGTACCGATCCCCCTACTCCAGCTATAACACTATCTGCATTTAAATATCTACCAATCTCAGGGTCATAGTATCTGCTCTGCAGGTAATAGAATCCCGTCTCATTATCGTAGACATATCCACGGTAGCGGAAGGGGTTTACGATGGCGAAATGCGACGCATTGGTTATCGGGTCGTCGTTTCCGTCAAGGATTGCAAGAGTTCTGCCCCATGCATCATAAGCGTAGTAAGCGATAATATTATTATCCTTATCTACTATCTGCTTGACATCGCCCTGTGCGTTAGTTCGGTAGTAATAACGCACGGGCGTTGTCGAGCCGCCTATATAGCAGAGGGCGAGCCAGATATTACCCATTTCATCGTACATGAAATGGTATACATCCTTAACAGACGAGCCG
>URDX01000035.1 GCA_900546695.1 uncultured Eubacteriales bacterium
TTTGGGGAGTATAAAACACAGCCTGTGCCAATTTGCCGTCCGAAACCGGGCGGCTCTGCTGTTTTTACGGAAATATACTGCTCACTATTCCAGACTGACGGACGCCGCCATTGTAGAATAAATCACTTTGCAGCAACTGTTACGCCCGCAACCTTAATCAAAGATCAATTTTTTTCTAATCTTTTTCCTGTTAGCTATAAAAAAGCACAACGCCACAGAGTTTTAAAACTCTGTGGCGTTGTGCTGCTCTCAATCGGTCACTTTTTGAAAGCGTCCTTATGTGAGCCTGCCTTTCTCAAGGGCTTTTCGCTTTTGTGCTTTATAGTCGCACAATCATGGCTGCGGAAGAAGGATTTGAACCCTCACAAGCAGAGTCAGAGTCTGCCGTGCTGCCATTACACAATTCCGCAATATTCTTTTTCCGACGGGGTTCACCGTCAACATCATTTATTATAGCAGAAGGCAGCGCACATGTCAATACCTTTTTTCAAAAAAATTATAATCAAAAAACCGCGTGTCAAACCGTCAGGTCCGTAGAAAAAACGCCGACACATCCGCGCAGCCGCGCTATTGACAAACACCGTGTGCTACACTATAATTATGGGGGAAAACAACGGATAAGAAATCGGATAAAAACATTGGCGGGTGCTGCCCTCTCGCGGGCGGAGCCGCGCCGAAAATACTGCAATGGGAGTGCATGATGGAAAACGTCATTGAAATAAAGCACCTATACAAATCCTTCGACAATATCAAGGCGGTGCAAGACCTGTCGCTGCGGGTCGGTCGGGGGGAGCTTTTTGCTTTTCTCGGCGTAAACGGCGCGGGAAAATCCACCACCATCTCTATGCTCTGCGGTCAGCTTGCGCGCGACAGCGGCAGCATTGAGGTATGCGGCTGCGACCCCGAGTCGGGGCTCGCCGAAGTGACGCGCAGACTCGGAGTGGTCTTTCAGAGCTCGGTGCTCGACCGCCCGCTGTCGGTTCGCGACAATCTGCGCAGCCGTGCATCGCTGTACGGAATAACCGGCGCGGATTTCCGCCGCAGACTCGATGAGCTGACCGAGCTGCTTGACCTCGGGCCGCTGCTCGGCAGAACGGTAGGAAAGCTCTCGGGCGGTCAGCGCAGACGGGTAGATATCGCACGAGCGCTGATTCACCGCCCCGAAATACTCATTCTCGACGAGCCGACGACGGGTCTCGACCCGCAGACGCGGCAGCTGCTGTGGAGTGTGACCGAACGGCTGCGCGCCGAGACCGGCATGACCGTCTTTCTGACCACCCATTACATGGAGGAGGCGGCGGATGCCGACTACGTTGTAATAATCGCGGGTGGAAAGCTCGCCGCGGAAGGTACGCCGCTTGAGCTGAAAAATCGCTACACGGGCGACCGCATCACACTCTACGGTGCCGACCCCGCACAGCTGGATGCGCTCGGGCTCAGCTATGACGAGCTCCCCGGGGCGCTGCGCCTGACCGTGCCGAACACGTCTGACGCTACCGCGCTTATACTTGCTCACCCCGAGCTGTTCACCGACTACGAGATAATCAAGGGTCGTATGGACGATGTATTTTTGGCGGTCACGGGGCAGCAACTGCCCGGCTGACGCATTATTTTCGGAAACCCGACTGCATATCATTCCGCAGCCTTAAGAAAGGACGCGGTGCTGCGGCATCGCAACATACTATGAAAACTCTCGGAAATCTCATCAGGCGCGATCTGCGTCTGTTCTTCAAGGACAAGGGGCTGTTCTTCTCGTCGATGATAACGCCTCTTATACTCCTTGTGCTCTACGCTACATTTCTCGCGCGCGTCTACCGCGACAGCTTTGTGTCGGCTCTGCCGTCGGGCTTCGGTGTTGCGGACGCTCTGATAGACGGAACGGTCGCGGCACAGCTCGCGTCGTCGCTGCTCGCAGTCAGCTGCGTCACCGTCGCATTCTGCTCGAACCTGCTCATGATACAGGACAAAGCAAGCGGCGCGATACGTGACCTGACGGTATCGCCCGTGCGCCGCTGCTCCGTCTCGGCTGCCTACTACGCTGCATCCGCACTGAGCACGCTCGCAGTGACCTTTACAGCGCTTGCGGCTTGCCTTATCTACATGCGTACGGTCGGATGGTACATGTCTGCGGGCGACGTCGTGTGCGTCATACTCGACACCCTGCTGCTGACCCTTTTCGGCACCGCGCTCTCCTCCTGCATCAACTTCTTTCTGTCAACAAGCGCTCAGGCTTCCGCGGTCGGAACTATCGTCTCGGCGGGCTACGGCTTTCTTTGCGGCGCTTATATGCCGATATCGAGCTTCGGCGAAGGGCTCAGAAAATTCCTTTCCTTCATGCCCGGCACATACGGAACAAGTCTGCTGCGCAACCATATGCTTGCGGGCGTTTTCCGCGAGATGAGCAATGTCGGCTTCCCCGATGAAGCGCTCGCGGGGATACGCGACTCCATCGACTGCTCGCCGCAACTGCTCGGCGAGACAGTTTCTGTCGGCGGGATGTATGCCATACTCGGCGGTGCAGTTGTTCTTTTCACCGCGCTGTACATCTTTTTCGGAATGCTTGCGGGACGGCACGCAAGTGCAAAATAACCCTTGACAAATTGCGCACGGCGTGATATTATATCGCTGTAACAATCGAAAACCTAAACAGGGGGGTCGCCTATCGCGGCGACTGAGATGAGGCTCGCTTCTGCCCGCTCCCTTCTAACCTGATATGGGTAATGCCAACGTAGGAAGTTTAGTTTTTGAGAGTACGGGGGCTGCACACCCTGTTCTATCATCTATTAATCTACCGCGCCGGCGTAGTGATCGGTGCGGTTTTCTTTTGTTATTCGGGCGGATAAAAACGCACGGGCGTTTCATCCTACCGACGGGGCAGATGATGGCTGCGCGCGATATTCCGCCGCAACCTTCATCCGACCCGACCTAACGAAAGACTGCCTATCGGGCAGCCAAAACAAAAGAAAGGGGGGGCTTTCGCACAGCGAAAGCCACACAGCATCAATGCAAAAGACAAACAACACAGTTTACCGTCTTGTGCTGAGCGCCATCTTTATTGCACTCGCATCGGTACTCAGCCTCATCAAGATAGTAGAAATGCCTCTCGGCGGCTCTATTACCTTGCTCTCCATGCTGCCGATCGTAATGATATCCATCATGTTCGGACCGAAATGGGGCTTCGGTGCCGCATTTGTTTACTCGGTAATTCAGCTCATCTTCGGCATTACCATGAGCGGTCTGCTCGGATGGGGACTTACACCCGTAATGCTTGTAGGATGCATACTGTTCGACTACATCATCGCCTACACCGTTCTCGGTATCGCAGGTATATTCAGAAACAAGGGCTACAGCGGTATCTGCGGCGGCATCGTGCTCGCATTCGTGCTCAGATTCGTCAGCCACTTTATTTCAGGCTACGTTATCTTCAAGAACCTTGAGCAGTTCGAGCTGTTCGGAACGCTCTTTGAGAACCGTCCCGTTCTCTACTCCATCGCTTACAACGGCTTCTACATGCTCCCCGAGCTTGTTCTTACGCTTATCGCGGCTATGATACTCTTCCGTCAGCCCGTTATTAAGAAGCTCGCAGAGGGTAAGAAGCAGTAATCGGACTGTAACGTCAAAAGGCAGCATTCGGACTCTCCGTATGCCCGATAAAGACTATACCGACGCACCGAACGGCTGCGTCGGTTTTTTCTGTATATATGTTTGTTTGTTTTTTTAAGGCAGATCTCTGTTATTCATACGCGCGTAACAAATTACTGCTAACATGAGGACAATCAACAATGCATTGACGGGGCACACTGCCCCGCACGGAGGATTCACCATGAAAATCGAAATGCCGTTTCGCGCCGCCGATATTCTCATACCGCGCGGAGATAACACCCTCTTTTCTACCGTTGCATGCGACCAGTTCACCGCAGAGCCGAAGTATTGGGAGCAGGTGAAGGAGCTGACCGAAGGTCACCCCACCGCATACCGCATCACCCTGCCCGAGGTATATCTGAGCAGCGACAACAGCGAGCGGGTCAATGCGATAAATACCGAGATGCAGCACTATCTCGACTCGGGTCTGTTCACCGAATATCCGCACGCGATGATATACGTCGAGCGCACGCTCAGCAACGGCAGTCTGCGCCGCGGTCTCGTCGGTGCGATAGACCTTGAAGCATACGACTACACCCCCGGAACGACCGCGCCTATCCGCGCGACCGAGGGAACTGTGCCCGAGCGCATCCCCCCACGTGTGCTCATCCGCCGCGATGCACCGCTTGAGATGCCGCATGTTATGCTGCTCATCGACGACCCGAAGCGCACGGTGATTGAGCCGCTGCAGAGCAGCTGCACCGAGGTCGTTTACGACTTTGACCTCATGACGGGCGCGGGGCATCTGCGCGGCGCGCTTGTACCCGAGTCGGTTCAGGAGAGCATTCTCTCAGCGCTTGCGGCGCTCTGCGGAGACGATGAGCACCCCTTCCTTTTCGCCGTCGGCGACGGAAACCACTCTCTCGCCACCGCGAAGCAGTGCTATCTCGACAACCCCACCCCCGAAAATCGCTATGCGCTTGTCGAAATAGTAAACGTCCATGACGAAGCGCTCGTGTTTGAGCCCATCTACCGCGTTGTTTTCGGCGCTGATACCGATGAGCTCATAGACGCGGTGCGCGCACACTTTGCCGCAATGCCGTCCGAGCGGCTGATGTCGACCATGACCGCCGTAACGAGCGCGGGTGAGCAGAGTTTTCCCTGCACATCCTTTCCCGTAGGCGAGCTGCAAGAGCTGCTTGCCGCATACGTGGGTGGGCACGACGGCACGGTGCTTGACTATATTCACGGCGAAGGCTCGCTGCGTGAGCTGTCGGAAGGCGAGGGTGCGGTCGGATTTTTGTTCGAGGGAATGAAGAAGAGCGAGCTTTTCCCGTATATCCGCGAAAAGGGGATATTGCCGCGGAAGGCGTTCTCGATGGGAGAGGCGCTGGACAAACGTTTTTACATGGAGTGCCGAACGCTCCGCTGAAGATAAAAACGCTTGGAGTGTTCGATTTTTCTCCGCAAGGCGTACAATCGTACGTCGCGGAGGAAAATCGGGCGCAGAAAAAGCGAAAACATAAAACTCTATGCAGGAATCCGTAAGGATTCCGACTCATTATATGTCTTATATAATCTACTAAAGCCCTTAATAATGGACTGTTTTCGCTTTTTCGGTCCGGGCGTTTTTAATTCAGTGGAGGTCAGCAAAGCCCCATTGCCATCAACACAATTCAGCAAAAACTATAAACCGAAAGAGAACCGTAAAGCTTAAATCTCTACGGTTCTCTTTTTATGTTTGGATAAAATTCAAGTCAGGTATTTTCAGCGTCATCTATGCGCGAGCGCGCGGGCATCCGCGAGACCGCAGACAAGCGCCTCGATATCCTCCTCTGTCGTATAGCGCGACAGACCTATTCTTATCGAGCCGTCGATTCGGTCGCTGCGCATGCCTATAGCCTCGAGCACGTGGCTGCGCTTGCCCTGCTTGCATGCGGAGCTTTTGGAGACGTACACCTCTCTGCCCTCGAGAAAGTTCATCAGCACCTCGCTGCGCCAGCCGGGCATCGAAACGCTCAGGATATGCGGTGCGTCGGTCTCAAGCACGACCGCTTCGGGCACTGCGGCGGTCAGCCGCTCGGACAGCTGCGCTTTCAGCGAGCGCATGTGCTCTATGCGCGGGTCGAGCCTTGCAGCAGCGGCAAATGCGGCGATGGCGGGCATAGCCTCCGTTCCCGCGCGGCGCTCGGATTCCTGCCCGCCGCCGCAGATAAACGGCGGCAGACGCAGCCCGCTGCGGATATACAGCGCACCTATGCCCTTGACGGCGTGTATCTTATGGCCGCTGATGCTGATAAGGTCTGCACCGAGCTTTGACGCGCGGAACGGCAGCTTCATAAAGCCCTGCACGGCGTCGGTGTGTATCAGTGCGCGACAGCCGCTCGCGCGCACGGCACGGGCAATTCCCGCGATATCGGTGACGGCGCCCGTCTCGTTATTTACCATCATGAGCGAAATAAGCGCCGTATCGGGGCGAATCGCTGCAAGCACCGACTCCGCCGTTATCGCGCCCGTGCCGTCGGACGCAAGTCTTGTGACCGTGCAGCCCATGCTCTCGAGGCGGTCGAGCGAGCGGCGCACCGCGTCATGCTCAACGGCGGAGCTGATGATGTGTCTGCCGGTACGCTTCATCGCCTCTGCGCCGCCGAGCAGCGCCCAGTTATCGCTCTCTGAGCCGCACGAAGTAAATACAAGCTCCTCGGGCTTTGCGCCGAGCGCATCGGCTACACTGCGTCTGCTCTCGTCGAGCAGGCGCTTAGCCTCTCTGCCCTTTTTATGTGTGGAAGAGGGATTTCCGTAGACCTCCTCCATGACCCGAACGGCAGCCTCAAGCGCCTCGGGGCATGTGCGTGTAGTTGCCGCATTGTCAAGATAATGTTCCATCATTTATGACCGTTACCGTCGCACTGCGGCGGTTTTCCTTTGTTGTTTTTCCTTGCTGCTTTCATTTGCTGCTTCTGCTTTCGCGCAAATTGCTCCGCTCGGCGGAGAATTCTTCATCTGCACGATATGCGCACGCCCCTGCCGCTTTTACTGCCGTGCGGTCGGAGCTGCCTGCGCGGTCCGACCGGGCTGTGCAGACTGAACGCTCTGCGCATCTCCGAGCAGCAGCTCAAAGCCGTATCGCGGGTCTCCTGCCTCATCGCCCTCTGCGAGCAGCAGCTCCCCACAAAAGACAAAGCCCGCCTTTTTCATGGCACGCCGCATAGAGAGATTCTGCGGATGCGTATCGACGCGGATGCTCACCGCACCGAGCTGACGCGCAAGCTCCGCTGCGCGGGCATATATAAAGCCCGCAACACCCTTTCCTCTTGCTTCGGGCGAGACGGCGAGACGGTGAACCGTCGCATACATGTCGCCGTCGGTCAGCCATTGTCCCGATGTGAGCGTCTTATACGACGGGTCGAGTGCGGTCGAAAACGCAAAGCTCGCAATTATCCTGCCGCCGTCCTCCGCGACATAGCCCTCTCCGCGCTCCACATCCTGCGCGAGCTCGCGTACACCCGGATAGCCCCCCTTCTGCCACTGCGGAATGCCGCGGCTGCGCAGCAGCTCTCTGCCCTGCGCGAGAATTTTCGCCGCCGCGGGGATTTCATCTGCTCTGAGCTTTCTTATCTCCATAGTAATTTCCTCTTGAGTCATATAGGTTATCGTTTTGCGGTTATGTCGAGTTCATTCCTGTACAGTATAAGCGTGTCAAGCGGTGCTGCATCAAGCGCAGCGGCAACACGTCCGATTACCAAGCAGAAGTTGCACAGCGCATAAAGCATAACTCAACCGCCCCCCCGCGAGACAGTCCTCGTACGTTATTATAGCATACATGCAGGAAAAATTAAAGTCTTTTTTTCAATCTGCCGCAATGTTCGCGACTACGGCTGCACGAAAGGATGTGTGCACGCCCCGACAATTAAAAAACAGCGTTGCAAACCGATTCCGAACGCCGCATCAGGGCGGTAAAGCATCGGGAGAGACTTTTCTAAACACCGCGTGCGGTCACGGCAGAAAAAGAAAGAGGCGCATTGACGGGATATCCTGTCAATGCGCCGAATTCACGTACGGCAGCCGAGCAGCCGCCGCTCCGTGAACGGAGAAAGCAATATTATATTCCGGTGCAGCGCCTGTCGATATGCATCGACAAACTGCAGCATCACCCCGTGCGACGGTAAAATCAGCCGCCGAGATATGCCTTTCTTATCTCGTCGCTCTCTGCGAGCTCCTTGCCCGTTCCGCTGAGCTTGACTCTGCCCGATTCAAGAACGTAGGCACGATCGGCAACACCGAGTGCCTTGTTTGCATTCTGCTCAACGAGCAGGATAGTTGTTCCCGCTGCGTGCAGCTCCTTGATAATATCGAATATCTGGTCTACGAGAATCGGAGCAAGGCCCATGGAAGGCTCATCGAGCATCAACAGCTCGGGGTGAGACATGAGCGCTCTGCCCATAGCGAGCATCTGCTGCTCACCGCCCGAGAGAGTACCCGCAATCTGCTTGCGGCGCTCAAGGAGTCGGGGAAAACGCTCGTATACATCCTTTATGCTTGCATCAAACTCGGAGCCCGGTCGGGTATATGCGCCCATCTCAAGGTTCTCCTCAACGGTCAGCTGCAGGAATACACGTCTGCCCTCGGGCACGTGCGCAAGACCCATAGAGACTATCTTATCGGGACGAACGGCGGAGATATTCTGTCCGAGAAATTCCACCGAGCCGGTCTTGGAATGCAGCAGACCCGATACGGTCTGGAGGATGGTGGACTTACCCGCACCGTTAGCGCCGATAAGCGTGACAACCTCGCCCTTGTGTACCTCGAACGAAACGTCCTTTATGGCATGGATGCTGCCGTAGTAAACATTTATATTATTGACCTTCAGCATTTTTCATCCTTCTTTCCGAGGTACGCCTCAATGACGGTGGGGTTTGACTGAATCTCTGCGGGCGTTCCCTTCGCGATTACCTGACCGAAGTTAAGCACGCAGATACCCTCGCAGATACCCATGACAAGATTCATATCGTGCTCGATAAGGAGGACCGCAATCTGGAACTGGTCGCGTATCTTGACGATGTTCTCCATCAGCTCCGCCGTCTCTGCGGGGTTCATGCCCGCTGCGGGCTCATCGAGCAGCAGCAGCGACGGATTTGTGGCAAGCGCACGAACAATCTCAAGACGGCGCTGTGCACCGTACGGGAGCGAGCCTGCCTTCCAGTCAGCCATATCCTGCATATCAAAGATGGAGAGCAGCTCGAGCGCGCGCTCGTGAGCTATCTTTTCCTTCTTCCAGAAGGAGGGGAGGCGAAGTATCGCCGATGCGGTGGAGTATTTCTCCTGATTATGCAGTCCTATCTTTACATTGTCCTCGACCGTCAGATCGGAGAACAGACGGATGTTCTGGAAGGTACGGGCAATACCCATGCGGTTTATCTGCATGGTGTTCTTTCCCGCAGTATCGATGCCGTCGAGCAGGATCGTTCCGTGAGTAGGCTGATAGACCTTTGTGAGCAGGTTAAAGACGGTGGTCTTTCCTGCGCCGTTCGGTCCGATAAGTCCTGCGATCTCGGTTCTGCCGATGATGAGGTTAAAGTCGTTTACCGCCTTGAGTCCGCCGAACTCAATACCGAGATGGCTGCACTCGAGTACGGGTGCTTTATCGAGATCGCGCTCGGGAACTATCGCGCGACTCGGGAACGGGACCATATTGACCTTCTTCTTTTCAAACGGTGACATCTCAGTCCACCTCCTTCTCGCGCTTATGGGGAAGGATGCGCGTAAGCAGTGCGCGGACCTTCGAAGAATTTGTTGCTATCATTACGAGTATGAGGACGATAGCGTATACGAGCATACGGTAATCAGCGAACTCGCGCAGCGCCTCGGGAAGAACATAGAGTATCGTCGCCGAAATAATGGAGCCGCGGATGTTGCCGAGCCCGCCAAGCACGACAAATACAAGGATAAGAATACTGGTGTTGAAGTCGAACTTAGCCGCCGTGATGTTGGAGTAGTTGAGTCCGTAGAGCGCACCTGCCGCACCCGCGATAGCTGCGGAGATGGTGAACGCTATCATCTTGTACTTTGTGATATTGATGCCGACCGATTCTGCCGCGATGCGGTTATCGCGGATAGCCATTACCGCACGACCCGATCTCGAATTGACGAAGTTAAGAACGATAACGAGCGCAATCATGATAAGGATAAAGCCTGCGGTGAAGGAAGCGATGGTCTGTGTGCCCGTCGCGCCCTGCGCACCCTTGATAATAGCGGTGCCAGTCGGTGTGAGACCGAGGTCATTGACCGTCTTTGCGCCGTTGTAGTTGAATACGATATGCAGCCCGTTTTCGTCGGTTCCGACGATAAGGCAGCTGATAATTTCCTTGATTATCTCACCGAAAGCAAGCGTTACGATGGCAAGATAGTCACCGCGCAGACGAAGAACGGGAATACCGATAAGGAAGCCCGCGATAGCCGCGAACAGCGCGCCGATGACCATTGCAACAGCGAGACGCAGCGGAGCGCTCGTTATCGAGGAGGAAAGCCCAGTCGATGCGACAACGCCTGCGAATGCGCCGACGCTCATGAAGCCCGCATGACCGAGCGAGAGCTCGCCGAGAATGCCGACCGTCAGATTGAGCGAGATAGCCATTACAATGTAGCAGCAGACAGGAACGAGCAGACCTACCGTCTTACGTCCGAGCACGCCGCCGTTTGAAAGAATGGTAAACAGAACAAAGGCGGCAATAACAATAAGATATGTTATCGCATTGCTCCTTGTGTTCTTTTTGATACCGAGCTTTGACATTACACTCACCCCCTCAGACCTTCTCGGAGATCTTCTTGCCGAGCAGTCCGACGGGACGTACAAGAAGAACTACAATAAGCACGGCAAACACGATGGAATTTGAAAGCTGCGTAGAAATATACGCTTTTGCCAGCGCCTCGATAACACCGAGCAGGATACCGCCGATAAATGCACCGGGGATAGAGCCGATACCGCCGAATACCGCAGCAGTAAACGCCTTGATGCCGGGCATCGAGCCGGTAGTCGGCATCAGCGTAGGATACGAGGAGCAGAGCAGCACGCCCGCGATAGCCGCAAGCGCGGAGCCTATAGCGAAGGTAAGAGAGATGGTGCGGTTGACGTTGATACCCATCAGCAGAGCCGCGCCTTTATCCTCTGAGCATGCGCGCATAGCCTTACCGAGCTTGCTCTTGCTCGTAAATACGGTAAGAGCTATCATTATAATGATGCACGCCGCAACGGTGAGCAGCGATATGTATGAGACGCTGAGCTGACCGCCGAAGAGGTTAAGCGTTCCCGAGATAATCGGAGTATATACCTTAGGGTTAGCGCCCCAGATGAGCAGAGCCGCGTTTTGAAGGAGGTAAGATACACCTATCGCGGTGATGAGCACCGCGAGCGAGGTAGCCTGACGCAGCGGCTTATATGCAAAGCGCTCGATGAGAACTCCGAGCAGAGTACATACGACCATTGCAATAAGCATTGCTATCCACGGATTGAGACCGAGGCTGCTGACCGCTACGAACGAAACGTAGCCGCCTATCATGATTATATCGCCGTGTGCAAAGTTAAGCATCTTAGCGATTCCGTAAACCATAGTATAACCGAGTGCAATGATAGCATAGACACTGCCGAGGCTTATACCGCTGATAAGGTAGGATAAGAATTCCATAGTCTTTACCCCTCTTTATATTTTTTCACTACACTGAATATGCAGATATACACCCGCCGCACGGTGAGCATGTATCTGCATATACAGCACAACGCGCGGGCGTGCCGCCGACCGCGAGGGTCGACGACAGCCGCACGCCTATGCAGCTTTTCTTATATGCAGAACAGTATCGCCGTTTTATGCGCCGACGTATGCGCCGTCCTTGATGACAACCGCACGAGGAGCCTTGGAGACCTCTCCGGTTGCCTTCCATGTCATGCCCTCACCGGTAAGACCGTCGACCTTGATCTCGGTCATAGCGGCAGTTACCTTAGCGCAGATATCTTCAGCGGACATGTCAGCGGTGCAGCCGGACTTCTCAAGTGCTGCGTACAGAGCGTAAACACCGTCGTAGCCGTCAGCAGCGAACTGGTTGGGAAGCTCGTTGTACTTCTCCTGATAGGTCTTTACGAAGCTCTGAGTAAGCTCGTCGGCAGCGTCTGCAGAGAAAGGAGTAAGAAGCATTACGCCCTCTGCGAGCTTAGCATCAAAGCCTTCCATTGTGAGAATGCCGTCCATACCGTCAACGCCGAAGAAGGTGGGGGCGTAGCCCATCTGGTCGGCCTGAGAAAGAATTACGGATGCGGGCTGATAGTAGATGGGGAGGAAGAGCAGATCGGCGCCTGCTGCCTGAGCAGCGGTCAGCTGTACCGAGAAGTCGGTAGCGGTATCCTTGGTGAAGGTACCCTGATATACGACCTCTATGTTCTTAACTGCAGCCTCTGAAACGAAGGTATCGCGGATGCCCTGAGAATAAGCATCGTCGTTACGGTAGATGATAGCTACCTTCTTGCCTGCCATGTTCTCTGCCATATAGTCGGCGGAGCCTACACCCTGGTTCGGGTCGGTGAAGCAGACCTGGAATACGTTATCCTTGCCCTCGATAATGTCTGTGGACGAGCCCGAAGGAGTCAGCATAAATACCTTATCCTCGTTAGCCTTAGCGGATACTGCGATGGACGAGCCGGTGGTAACAGGTCCTACAAGAGCCTGCATGCCCCAGTCCATAAGAGTGTTGTATGCGTTGACGGCGGTCTCACCGTCTGCAACGTCGTCCTCGCTCTTGAACTCGAACTTGATGCTTCCGCCCTTGGCGTTGATCTCGTCAACAGCAATCTGAATGCCGTTGAATACAGCCTTACCGTAGATTGCAGCATCGCCAGTTGCAGGTCCGATACAACCGATCTTGAATGCGGTTGCAGCAGTGTCTCCGCCGGTGGTGCCTCCGTTTGTCTCGGCGTCTCCTCCGTTATCCTTTCCGCAAGAAGCAAATACAGCTGCACTTGTCATAACTGCCATGGACAGTGCCATGACTTTCATAAACTTCTTATTCATGGTTCTCCTCTTTCCGATACACATGGTATCAAATATTATAAATAAAAAGCATTCCCGTTTTTTATGCGGAAATGCTTAATATCCCTGACTTACTCAGCCTATACCGGCTGCCGCCGTGCGCGGTGAGTAACTTAAGCAATTTCCGTTTCGATATGCGATTATGTGTAGAAGCTCGACCACTCGAATAATGAGTGCGACGAGAATCACGGCAATAACTATTGCGCGCGAAACGACCGAAACGACAGATATGACGGCAAATACAAGTGCGATAAGAAAAAGCGGCACTGCGACAATATACGCAGCACCGCCGTTGGCACTTTCATTTGCAGCTTCACAGGTAGCACATGCATTATCACATGCAGAAGCAGACGGACAATTCTGACCGTCGAAGGAAGAATTATTCGCATAACTCATAAAAGAACTCGTCTGCGTCATCTTTCCTTACCCCCGTGAACTTTTGTTGTCGGAATTATACCATATCTCTGAATGAATGTCAACACTCTAATTCACTAATAATACCATTTTTTATTTTGGAATAAAAAACTATAATCAACAATCGGTCGACACCGGAATCCATTTAATCCCATGCGATTTCGTGTCAGCGATTCCGCAGCGTATTTTTATTAGTTTATGCAGGAAAACGGCGGCATATTCTGCATAATTTTACATAATAATTCATGTGTGCTGCGCGAGCATCGACACGCATCTGCATCGCCCGCATTGCGTCACCTGCATGGCATCAATCGCATCTGCATCGCCCGCATCGGAGCGCGAATTCATCGGCGCGCGAATACGCAGATACATCGACATGCAGAACGCAGCATTTCACAAAATTACAGCTTTTTCAGCTTTGCGTAAGCCCCCATCAGCTTCTTCGTGCCTACGGTGTCGAAAACGACCTCGTAAAGCATGTCGGTCGCGATGGGTGTCGCGGTAAGTATGCGACCGTGACCGAAATTCGCATGCTGTACCTCGTCTCCAGCCTCAAAACGCTCACGCTTTGACTGTGCGGGGCGCTCCGCTTTTTTCAGCTCGCCCGAAAGCTCGATAGGCTTGCGTTTATTGCGCTCACGGAACGATTGACCGTCGCGGTTATGTATCAGTACCTCGCTGTTAACTATATCCTCGGGTATCTCCTTCGCAAAGCGCGAGAGCTGATTGTGCGACGTTCTGCCGTAGATAAGACGCTCGCGTACATGCGAGATGTAGACGCGATCCTTTGCGCGGGTCAGCGCGACATACGCAAGTCTGCGCTCCTCCTCGAGTTCCCGCGGATCGGACATCGACTGCATCCCGGGGAATATTCCCTCCTCAAGTCCGGGCAGGAAAACAACGGGAAATTCAAGTCCCTTAGCGCTGTGTACCGTCATGAGCGACACGGCATCCGCCTCGGAATCGTAGTTGTCGATATCCGCGACAAGCGCTATCTCCTCGAGGAAGCCCGTAAGCGTCGCTTCCTCTCCGTTTTCGGCGACCCGCTGCTCGTATTCAAGCGCGGTGGAGACAAGCTCCTGAATGTTTTCGAGACGGTCGAGCTCACTCTCGCCCATCATAAGAATCATATTGCGGTAGCCCGTGCGCTCGATGGTGTTCTCAACAAGCACCGAAAGGCGCTCGGTGCGCGCTATTCCGCGCAGCGTCTTGATTATCGAAACAAAATCCGCAAGCTTCGGCGTGACCTTTGAAAGCACGGGATACTTATCCGCATCGCACATAACGTCGAACATCGAGCAGCCCTGCGCGACGGCTATCGCCTCAAGCGTCGAGACGGTCGTTTCGCCTATCTTTCGCTTCGGCTCGTTGATTATCCTGCGCAGCCGCAGACCGTCACTCGGGTTGTTGATAACGCAGAGATACGCAAGAATATCCTTGACCTCCTTGCGCTCAAAGAAGCGCATGCCGCCGAGAATGCGGTACGGTATGCCCGAGCGCGAGAACACGCCCTCGAGACCGTTTGACTGCGCGTTTACGCGGTATAGCACGGCAAAATCGCTGTATTTGCGCTTCTCGCGGAGCGCAAGCTCGGTGATGCGGTTGACGATGTACCGCGCCTCCTCGTTCTGGTTTTCGAGCCGCTTAATTACTATCTTTTCGCCCGCATCGCGGTCGGTGCGGAGCTGCTTGCCCATCCTGCCTTCATTGTTCGCGATAACGGCATTCGCCGCCGCAAGAATGTTGCCCGCAGAGCGGTAATTCTGCTCGAGACGGATCACCTTTGCGCCCTCATAGCTCTTTTCAAACGAGAGAATGTTCTCTATCTGCGCGCCGCGGAACTTGTAGATGCTCTGATCGTCGTCTCCGACAACCATTACATTGCGATGCCCCGACGAGAGCAAACGGATAAGCTCAAACTGCGCGCCGTTTGTATCCTGATACTCATCGACGCAGACATACTTAAAGCGATGATTGTAATAGTCGCGTATCTCATCGCTGCCGCGCAGCAGCTCGACGGTCTTCATTATTATATCGTCAAAGTCGACGGCGTTTGCCTCGGCAAGGTGACGCTGATAAAGATCGTATATGCCCGAAATTCGCTCGCGCGTATAGTCACCTCCGACGGCAGCGGCAAACTCCGCGGGCGTGATAAGCCTGTCCTTAGCGGAGCTGATAGTGTTCTGAACAAGCTTCGGTGCAAGCGTTTTGTCGTCGATTCCGAGCTCGCGCATGCACGCGATCATCGCGCGCTTTGTGTCGTCGCTGTCGTAGATGGTAAAGCCCGAACGCAGCCCCGCTTCATCCGCATGACTGCGCAGAATGCGCAGACAGACGGAGTGGAAGGTCCCTGCAAGAACATCGCATGTGCCGTCCTCGCCGCCGATAAGCGCGCCGAGTCGCGTTTTCATTTCCTGCGCCGCCTTGTTTGTAAAGGTGATGGCAAGAACAGCCCATGCGGGGCACGGTTCGACGGCAAAGTCGTCTGCGGCAGCTTCGAGCGCCGCGCGGTCCGCGCTCTCATCGGCGGCAAGCGCCTCAAGCGACGAGACATATTCCTCGGTCAGAGCGCGTCTCGGCTTTCCGTAATAGGCGTTGCCGTATCGGATGATAAAAGCGATCCTTCTTGTCAGAACGGTCGTCTTTCCGCTCCCCGCGCCCGCAAGCACAAGCAGCGGTCCCCGCACTGTAAACACCGCCTCGCGCTGCTGCTCGTTGAGCGTGTCAAAAAGACGGTCGAATATGCGCCGCTTCGCCTTTGTAAATCTTTCTCCGATAACGTCAATACTACCCATGATAACCTCATAAAAAACAAAATGACGCAGCGACCTATGCCGCGCCCGTACACATACATTATACATTATTTATTGCTGAAAAGCAACAAGATAATTGACAAAAATTCAGGTGCGATGTAGCGTTACAATAGATGTGAGACCAAAAGAATAGAAAAAGTGATTGAGTTCT
>URDX01000036.1 GCA_900546695.1 uncultured Eubacteriales bacterium
TGTACGGCGACGTGACGATTTTCGACGCTTCTGCATCTTTTTTATCTCTCCCCGACTCGGGTCGGCTGAAAGCACAGATCTATAAGGTTCTGTGGGATACGAAAAAGCGCAGGTCTAAGATTTTTTTTGCCGTACGCTTGTATAGCATTGCATATATGATTTTTCTCGCCGTCGGGCTGCCGACGGCATTATTTTTATCAAAAAATTATCACCGACAGCGAAAAAACATTTAACCGTTTGCTGGATAAGCCGTCTGTATATACGAAGGCGGCATACACGAACAGGAGAGACAGATGGACAGAAAAAAACTCGATGAGCTTATAACCGAAAATATGCGGACGGTGTTAGGCTTTGCGCTGACGCGGCTCGGCAATGTACATGAGGCGGAGGAGCTGGCAAGCGACATTATATATCGGCTGCTGCGCTCGGCTGAGAATATCAGGGACGACGGGCGGTTTTATGCATACATGCGCCGTGTCGCGGAGAATGCATATGTTGACCGCATGCGCGGAAAGCGGCGGCAGACGGCGGAGCTTTCGGAGGCGGAGGATGTCCCCGACGGGGATGTCGGACCGCAATCCGCGCTTGTCCGCCGCGAGGAGCTTGGGCTGCTGCGGCGCGAGCTCGCTATGCTGGCCGAGCGGTATCGCAGAGCGACGGTTATGTACTATGTCGATGGAATGTCGTGTGCCCGTATCGCCGCCGAAATGAATGTCAGCACGGAGACGGTGAAATATCTGCTTTTCCGTGCGAGAAAGCTCATAAGGGAGGGCATGAACATGGAAAGGCTTTACGGAGAAAGAAGCTATCGCCCCGATGCGTTTGAGATTGACTTTTGGGGCGAAAACGGAGGAAACGACGAGGAATATCGCGAATTTCGCCGTCGTAAGCTCAAGGGCAACATCCTGCTTGCTGCGTATTACGGCGCGGTTGCGCCCGATGAGCTCGGTGTCGAGCTCGGGGTGTCGCTGCCGTATCTCGAGGACGAGCTGCGGCTGCTGACCGAGAGGGGATATCTTGTCCGCCGCGGCGGGAAATATCTGACAAATATCCCCATATTCACCGCCGATTGCACGGAGGCGGCTGACAGGGCGTTCGGCACGCTCGTGAAGGATGCTGCGGCACGCTATGCGGCGCTGAACGACGGACTCGCGGAACGCTTCGGCGAGCGCTTTGAGAGTGCATCGCAGAGGGGGTGGCAGCGGCTGCTGCTCTGCCTGCACTTTGCACTTATCGAGAGCAGCACGGTACGCGCCGAGAGGTATGGACAGCTGCCCGAGAACGGGGTGTATTCAAAGCTCTGCGGAGGGCGCGGGATAGTCTGGGGCAGGAGTGCACGTGATTCGGAGCACTCGTCCTGCAGAATATACGGAATATATAACGACGGTCCGCTCGGCGACGGGATCATAGCGATGAATTTTGCGCAGACGCTCGACGTGCAGCACTATCAGAGTGATATGTACGGGGCGATATCGGCGGCAGCCGAAAGCATTGACGGGCTGAGCTCGGGGCAGCTCGAAATGCTCGAACGGCTCGGTTATGTCGGCGGCGGAAGAACGCATTTCCCCGTCTGGACCGAGTCCGAATATAATGAGCTGCGCGAACTGCTCGCGGACGGCATCTCCGTGCTCAGCGAATGTCTCATCGCCTGCTCGGAGCGCGCGGCGGGAATTTCGGCAGACCTCGCTCCCGAGCATATACGTGCCGAAGCGGAGTTCGCCGGGGCAAATGTGTACGGCTTTGTCGCCGCCGAGCGGCTGACCGACGCGCTCTTCGAAATCGGCGCGCTCGATACGGAGCTCCTGACGGGAATACCCGCGCTCTGTGCGGTAACGAAATGAGGGAAACGGCGCGGACGCGAGGAGTACGCGGGTACGCGGAAAGAGGGGTACGCGGCCTTTTGAAAAAGGTCCGGCGAAAACTTTAAAACAGGGAGTCTTTCTCGGGCAGAGTGACCGAGTCAGCGCTGAACGAGGGATTCTCGCACCGTCCCGCTATTGCGTTGCTTGAGGCGGCGAGCGGCAGAAATGTTTCGCCCGCCGTCGCAAGGACAACTGTGTATGCCCTGGTAAGTAAGAAGCACGGACATATTAAAACTAATGAAAATTGAGCATGAAAGCCTCGCCCATATGGGCGAGGCTTTCATGCTTCGGGGATGCGCTTTGTGCTGTGAAATTATAGTTCGGCATCGGGCTTGTCGAATATAATTTTTGTTGATTGCCTTGCCTCTCCCGAACGCATTGTTCTACCTGAACACCTTGCTCTGCGCGATGCCTGTCAGCTCTGACGCAGAACGGGCTGGAGCTGAATTCCCGAGAGGGCGGAGAGCATGGTGTCCTGAAGCAGCGAGAAATCGCAGACGAGCGAGCAGGGCTTGCGTTCGGGGTCATCCTGCCCGAGCGGGACGAAATAGATGTTCTTGCGGGCGGAGACGGTCGCTATCGAGCCGAGCGAGCCCGAGAGCGCGTCGTTTGTCGCGAGCGCGATGACGGTGGGGCGGAGACGGCGGGCGTGAGCCTTTGCAGCCATCGTGACCGCGCCGTCGGTTATACCGCAAGCCATCTTTGATATCGTGTTGCCCGTGCACGGGGCGATGACAAGTAGGTCGAGCGGCACGGTCGGTCCGAGCGGCTCCGCTTCGCGGACGGTGTGAATGACCTGCCTGCCGCAAAGCTGCTCGACGCGCGCGATTATGTCGGATGCCTTTCCGAATCGGGTGTCGGTGGTGTAGACCGCTTCGCTCACGATGGGGATGATCTCCCATCCCATTCCGCTCAACTGCTCGAGCTGTTCGAGCGAGCGGGAAACGGTGCAGAACGAGCCGCATATCGCGTAGCCCATGCGGGGCTTGCGCTTGAGCGCTGCCGCCTTGTCCGATAAGCTTTCTTTTATGTCGTATGTATCCATGTCGTACCCTTTCCGCGCGGAGCGCGTATGTAAAATGCGAGTCGGTGCATGCCGATTCGGGGACGGTAATTGCTGTGATTATGTAAAATTCAGGTGCAAAGCGCGTTTTCATGAAAAGCTAAAGCAGTAGGCGTGCATTCTTTCGATAAGAAACGCGAGGCGTAATGCCTGCCGAGCGTTTCGGACGATATCTTGTAAGGTCGCTATCGGCTGAGCAGTCAGGGGGAGATACATAAGGGGGGGAACCGGCGCGGCCATATGCTCGCGAATGCGAGCATCCTCAGCGCCGCCCCCTCTTATGCGCGCTTTTCTTTCCGCCGCTTTCTTTTTCGCGTAAAAAGAAAGCGGTAAAAAACGAACAACTAAATCACTTCTCCATATCCACTGCAATCGCCGAAGGCGCCGTTTGACATCTCGCGGCACAGAGAGACTTCTTAGTTTGCCTTATTCTTGCCGTGTGTGTCGTCGGAGTGCATTATCAACTTTTATCTGCGAACACTCTGCTCGCGACAGCGCACTACACGCTAAAGTCTTGTTTATCTGCGAAAAAACCTGCCCGCGTCAGCGCGGTACACACTAAAGCTCCGCAGTGTACCAAAAAGCTTTTTCAGAGGTCTTTCACGAAAAACCTCGCCGCCTACGGTGTGATTCCTTCCGCCTGCAAAATCCCGAATATCCCCTCGCTTATTATCCTCCCCGACGATATCGGCGCGGTCTTTCCCGGCAGCGCGAGCGCCCATATGACCCTTATCCCCCGCTGCTCGGCAGCCTCGCGGTCGACTCCGCCGGGCGCGGAGGCGAGGTCGATTATCAGCACCCCGGTGTCGGTGTGCGCAAGCACCTCCCGCGTCAGCAGCGGTGCGGGTGCGGTGTTGAAGATAACGACGGCGGAGCCGAACGGGTCCTTTGCGTCGCCGAGCTCCGCGAGCTGCCGCCCCTCGTAGCCGAACACCCGAATCCATGCAAGGTCGCTGCTGCGGCGCGCCCATACCACCACTCGCGCACCCATTGCCGCAGCGGTGCGGGCGAGAACCTTTCCTATCCTGCCGAAGCCGATGATATGTATCTCCGCTCCGCAGACGGTGACGGGCAGCTCGCGCATTGCGATGGCAATAGCACCCTCGGCGGTCGGCACGGCGTTGAGCACGCCGATCTCCTCGAGCCCGAAGTAGTCGCGCACCCGCACCCCGCGTGCGTCGGCAGCCGCCGTGATGCTTTCAGGCAGATTCCCGCCGATGAGCACGCTGTCGCTCGGCAGTGATGAGATAAAGCCGTCGAGGCTGATCCCCTGCTCGCGGGCACTGCCGAGCGGGCAGTACAGCGTCTCGGTATCCCGCGATATCGGCAACGGCGCAATTACAGCACGCGCACCGCGCAGCGCGCCGTCAAGCTCCTCACAGCGTGTGATGCCGTTTATCTCGCTGCTCCAGCCGCCGAACCCGAATCCCGCAACCTCAAAGCCTACGTCGCACAGGTGGGCGGCGGTCACCGTCTGTCGTGCGTCGCCCCCTATCAGTGCAATCTTAGTTTCATTCATAATAATTCTCCCGTCGGAAACGGAGTCGGACCGCGCCGTGCGGCGGAGGCACCCTCCGTATTTGTTCCCGACGGCAGTATATGCCGAACCGCGCACCGTTGACACAATGTGTCGGCGGGCGGATATTTATCCGCCCCTCGGCATAATCCGCCGCTCGATATATGCCCGATATACTCCCGATATACTCCGGATATACGCCAGATGCTGCGTGAAACGGCGCTCCGCGGGCGGAAAAAAACGAAAAAATTTGTGA
The DNA here is from genome assembly GCA_900546695.1 of uncultured Eubacteriales bacterium. Taxonomy (GTDB): domain Bacteria; phylum Bacillota; class Clostridia; order Oscillospirales; family CAG-272; genus UMGS911. The sequence goes on from URDX01000036.1 coordinate 4,698, forward strand.
ACTTCCCGTTTTTTTCTCATTAGATATTGATAAATATCGAATAGTGTGGTAATATTATAACGTGTGCCGCGAGGCACAATCGGTTACTTATAAATATTTGCAGAGGTGAAATTGATGTATAACAAGAAGACTGTAGAGGATATCGAGTGCCGCGGCAAGCGCGTGCTCGTAAGATGCGATTTCAACGTACCGATGAAGGACGGCGTTATCACCGACGATAAGAGAATCGTCGAGGCGCTTCCCACCATCAAGTACCTGATGAACAACGGTGCGAGGGTCATCCTCTGCTCCCATCTGGGCAGACCGAAGGGTGAGTTCAACATGGCATACTCGCTCGCACCCGTTGCCGCACGTCTGAGCGAGCTGCTCGGAAAGAACGTTCCGATCGCCTCCGACGTTATCGGCGAGGATGCTCACGCAAAGGCAGACGCGCTCGCTGACGGCGATGTTATGCTCATCGAGAACGTCCGTTTCCACAAGGAAGAGGAGAAGAACGACCCCGAGTTTGCAAAGGCTCTCGCAAGCCTTGCAGAGCTGTATGTAAATGACGCTTTCGGTACGGCTCACCGCGCTCACGCATCCACTGCGGGCGTTGCCGACTATCTGCCCGCAGTCTGCGGTTACCTTATCCAGAAGGAAATAAAGATCATGGGTGACGCGCTCAGCGATCCTAAGCGTCCGTTCGTCGCAATTCTCGGCGGCGCAAAGGTCTCCGACAAGATCGGCGTTATCAATAACCTCCTTGATAAGGTAGATACCCTTATCATCGGCGGCGGTATGGCATATACCTTCTTCCGCGCGCTCGGCAACTCCATCGGCACCTCTATCTGCGAGGATGACAAGCTTGATCTCGCCCTTGAGCTCATAAATAAGGCTAAGGAGAAGAAGGTCAATCTCCTCCTCCCCGTCGACAACATCATCGGCAGAGAGTATGATGAGAACACCGTGTTCATGAGAATTTATTCCGACAGCATTCCGGACGGCTGGATGGGTCTCGATATCGGTATCGTTACCCAGGAGCTGTACGCAAAGACCATCTGCGGCGCAGGCACCGTTGTATGGAACGGACCGATGGGCGTTTCCGAGTGGGAGCACTTTGCAGGCGGTACGCGCAGCGTAGCTAAGGCTATCGCCGAGTCCGGCGCTATCTCCATCATCGGCGGCGGCGACTCTGCAGCAGCAGTCGAAAAGCTCGGCTATGCCGACAAGATGACTCACATCTCCACCGGCGGCGGAGCATCGCTTGAGTTCCTTGAGGGTAAGGACCTTCCCGGCATCGCCTGCCTTATGGACAAATAATCGGGGCGTTTGCCCTTCGGCGGGGACGGCGCGGCAAGCGACCGTCCCGCGGCTGTTTTTTAAAAACGACAATTTTTTACATAAAGAGGTATACTGAAATGAAGAAATCATGCAGACGCGCCGTTATCGCAGGCAACTGGAAGATGAACAACACCCCCGCGCAGACCAAGGAGACCATCTCTGCTCTCGCTCCGCTCGTTGCGGGCAAGGACGGCTGCGACATCGTTCTCTGCGTTCCGTACGTAGACATCGCTGCAGCTGTTGAGGCAGCTGCGGGAACTAATATCAAGATTGGAGCGGAGAACGTACATTTCGAGCCTAAGGGCGCATACACCGGTGAGGTTTCCGCCGAGATGCTTACCGAGTGCGGCGTTGAGTACGTTATCGTAGGTCACTCCGAGCGCAGACAGTACTTCGGCGAGACCGATGAAACGGTCAACCTCCGCGCAAAGGCTGCTCTCGAGGCAGGACTTAAGGTCATTATCTGCGTAGGCGAGATGCTGCGCGACCGCGAGCAGGGCATTACCGCAGAGCTTGTTGCTCTTCAGACAAAAATCGCTCTTCTCGGCGTCGGCGAGGAGCAGCTGAAGAACGTTATCATCGCATATGAGCCCGTATGGGCTATCGGTACGGGCAAGACCGCTACCGCAGAGCAGGCAGACGAGGTATGCGGCATCATCCGCGCTACCGTAGCCTCGCTCTACAGCGAGGCTGCCGCAGAGGCTCTTACCGTACAGTACGGCGGCTCGATGAACGCGAAGAACGCAGAAGAGCTGCTCGGCAAGGTCAATGTTGACGGCGGACTCATCGGCGGCGCATCGCTCAAGCCCGTTGACTTCTCCGTTATCGTAGACGCTGCACAGAAGTAATCGGGGCGGATAAGGCTCTGACCGGAGGATCGCCCGGAGACAATAGCTTGCCGGGCGACCCTCCGTTTTTGATTTTTCGGCATCTCCGCACGGGCTCCGTGCGGTTCATTCCACCGAAAGGAGCAGGGACATAACGGATGAAAAAGAAGATAACTGCACTGCTGCTTTCGCTCACATGCCTTGCGGGCACCGTTCTGCCGATATGCGCGGCAGCGGCGGAGACTGCGGCAGGCACTGCGGCGGGGACAACCGATAGGTCGGCAGCCGCCGAGACTGCCGCGGAGAGCGGTGACGGCAGGATAAGCGAGGGCAGTACGGGTATTGCATCGGTCGGCGTTGACAAGAACAATGTCAACGTCCGCGTGACGCTGACAAAGGCGGATGCGGAGAAATATAAGGGGAGAAAGCTGTTTCTTTTCGAGCTCTATCCGTATCAGACTGCGGCGAATATCGGCGCGTTTGACCCGACCGACTACAAGGTGATAGACGGCAGCGAATACGTTTTTTCGCTCCCGTTCGACAAGAATTCCGATCAGATGTACGCGCGCTATCTCTGTGCGCTGCTCGGAGAGGAAGGTCTGTATACGGTCATAACCGATGAGGAGTATATCGGCGGGTATGAGAGCTTTGCCGACTATGTTTACCCCTACCCGCAGTTCGCGTCAAAGAAGGGACTGTCCTTCCGCTATCTCTCGGACGCTTTATCGCTCGGAGTCAGCCATACCGTGCTGACCGTGCCGATAAACGAGTATTTCGTTGCGCAGAGCGACGATGCGGCGAGCTTTGAGCATTGCGGCAGAACATACTATATCGACTCTGCGCGGCTCGAGGCGCTCGACTACAAGATACGCACCTACTCGGAGGCGGGGATAAACATCTATCTCGATATTGTGCTCACCGCGCCGACCGAGACGCAGCCCGACGAGCTCGACTGTCTTTATGCCTCGGAGTACGCTTCGTCGGTGACCTACTACGCGGTCAACTCGGGCAACAGCAGTGCGCTCGGATATTTCAATGCGGCGCTTGCTTTCCTTGCGGGCAGATACACCCGCCCCGACCGTGAGTACGGCTTTGCGGGCAGCTACATCATCGGCTATCAGGTCAATTCAAACCGTTACTATAACAACTACGGCGAATGCGAGCTCGGTGAGTACGCGGATGCCTACACGCGGCTGCTCCGCTCGGCTGAGATTGCACTCGACACCGTATATTCGGACGCGCGGATATATGTCCCGCTCGCGAATAACTTTACCGAGCCGTCGATAAACTCTAAGGTTCAGACGAACGCTCGCTACGACTACACCTCCCGCGACATACTCGATGCGCTCGCCGAGCGCGCGTCGGATATTTCATGGAACGTCGCCTTCTATCCGTATGCCTCCGACTATGAAAATTCCTCGGTATGGCAGGATGAGGACGCTGTTTCGGGCTTCGGCACGCCGTATATCACCGCCTCGAACATCGAGCTGCTTTGCGAATATCTCTCGCAGTCCGAGTTTCTGTACCGCGGAGAAAAGCGCAGCATTGCCGTCGCGGAATTCGGCGTGAACGGCAATCCGGAGGATGAGGATTCGCTCGCCGATCAGGCGGCATCGTTTGCCTACGGCTACTACAAGGCTGCCGCGCAGGAGATGATAGAGTCGGTGATCTATTACCGTCAGGTCGACAGCCTCGCGGAGGAGGGCGTCTATTTCGGTCTGTGGGAGACGGGCTCGGACGAGAGCACCGACATGACCGCGAAAAAGCCGATCTACGACGTCTTTAAATACATTGACACCCCGCGCTCGACCGAGTTTTCGACCGGCTATATCTCCCGCCTCGGCGCGGCCGGCTGGGATGCGGTCGTTCCCGGCTTCTATGTCGAGCAGTTCGGCACGCGCGAGCTGTGCGAGGGCTCGCCGATAGAGGCGGGACGCATACCGTATTCGTATACCCGCTTCTCGCTCTTTGACTTTAATTCGGGCTCGCTGCACGGCTTTCGCCCGACGGAGGGCGCTGCGTCGGTGGATATACGCGAGGCATCGGGCATCGTCGACGACAAGGGCAACGTTGTCCGCGCGAGCGCGCTCTATGCGGCGCTTTCGCCGTCGGGCAAAAACGAGTATGTCGGTGTCAGCCGATATTTTCCGAGCGGGCTGACGCTCGAGGATATCCACTATATCGGCTTCTCGATAAAGGCGGATGCATCCATTGCGACCTCGGATGTCAAGGTGATGCTGCGGCTGTCGAGCAGCGCGGATGAGAGTGGCGCGGGCTATGCGGATTACATCGCCGAGAGCGAGGTGACCGCGGGCGAATGGTCGCGCGTCTGCTTCGATGTTTCGTCGATAACCGACTCGCACACCGAGTACGACCGCATGAGCATATGGATAGCCGACGCGGAGGGCAATCGCGCCGACGGCAGCTACGCCTTCTGGCTCTCGGGCATCGACGTATATAAAAAGGATATCAGCAGGGTGACAAGGGTCGTCCTCGTTATCGCCTGCATCGTGCTTGTCTTTCTTGCGGTGGCTTGCGTCATCGCCGCGACCCGCATCGCGGCTGCAAAACGCCGCCGCAGCCGTGAGCTCGAGCAGCAGCGAGAGTATGAGGAAATGCAGCGTGCAGAGGAGCAGGCAAGGCGACGCGAGGAGCTGCTGAGAGTCAAGGCGGAGGAGATCGCGCGGGCGCAGGATTCGGGAGAGATGCACTCGAACGGACAAAAAGCGCTTAAACGCAGGTTCGATCGAATCAAAAATGCAGAGTCCGAAAGAACACAAGCCGAGCGTTCGAGAGACGATAAGCATAACCTGTGAAGCTAAATTTTTCATATTTTCCGTTCCAAATCCCCCGTACGGTGCGCAAAGCGCGTGCAGACGGAAAATTTTACTGCAAATTTTCAAAAAAGCTCTTGAAAAAATCGCATTTTTGCAGTATAAATATAGTCAAATAAGATAATACAGTCAGGAGACGAGTATAATGGCGAAATTCAGAAAGATAGGCGTTCTGACCTCGGGCGGCGACGCTCCCGGCATGAACGCAACCGTTCGCGCGGTAGCGCGCGCAGCAATTTCCCGCGGTGTTGAGGTAATCGGCATCTACGAGGGCTACAAGGGACTTATTCATACCAAGAGAATAGTTGACGGCAAGGAGCTTGACAGCACCGTTCGTCTCGACAACCGCGCGGTCGATAATATTATCTCCCGCGGCGGAACTATGCTCTGGTCGGACAGATGCCTCGAGTTCAAGGAGGAGGCGGGCATTCTCGCCGCAAAGCGCACCTGTGAGGAGCTCGGAATCGACGGTATCGTTGCCATCGGCGGAGACGGAACCTTCCGCGGCGCGACCGACTTTACCAACTACGGCGTGCCCTGCATCGGACTTCCCGGCACCATCGACAACGACATCACCTCGACCGATGAATCCATCGGCTTTGATACAGCTATGAACACCGTCGTTGAGATGGTCGACCGCCTCCGCGACACCTGCGACTCTCACCGTCGCTGCAACGTCGTTGAGGTAATGGGCAGAGCGGCCGGCTATATCGCTCTTGAGGCGGGCATCGCAACGGGTGCATCCGCTATCGCCGTAAAGGAGATCCCCTTCGACGAGGATGCCTGCATAGCTAAGCTCATCGCACAGAAGGAGAGCGGAAAGCGCAACTTCATCGTCATGGTCGCCGAGGGTATCCCGCTCGACGCAGCAGGCGATAAGGAGTACAGCGAGAAGCTGGCAAAGCGCATTCAGGAAAAGACGGGCATCGAGACAAAGTTCGCGCGTCTGGCACACGTCGTTCGCGGCGGCTCGCCTACGCTCCGTGACCGTCTCCTCGCCGCAAGACTCGGAGACGCAGCCGTCGAGGAGCTGCTTGCAGGCAAGAGCAACCTCGTTATGTGCCTGCAGAACGATCAGGTCGTCGGCATGGACATCGGTTACGCGCTCTCGCTCGACCGTCTCTATAAGGGCAAGGTTCAGCCCGGCGAGCTGGAGGCAAGGTATACCCCCGAGCAGATCGCCGATATGCAGGCGTTCTGCGACCGTAAGCTTGCTGCCTTCAAGAAGCTGTACGAGACCGCAAACCGCATATCAAACTGACCGAGATAATTTGCCGGGATCGTGCCGCAGCCTCTGCGGTACGGTCCCGTTTGCTTTCGTGCAGGAAATGCCGCCCCGACACTGCGGGCGAAAAAACGCATGGAAAAACGCATGGGAAAATGCATGGAAAAACCCATGAAAAAACCATAGAAAACGCATGAGAAAACGCACGTGAGAAAGGAAAGCGCCTATGTCAAAGCGAAACGGAGAGGGCGGCAGAGCGGGCTTTGCCGTGCTGATAACACTGACCGTTATCGTCCTTGCCGCGGCTGTCGCCGTCGGTGTGTGGATGATAGCATCGCGCCGCGGCGGTAACGTATCGGACGGCGACGGCGCGGTGACAACGACCGTGAAAACGACCGAGACCGAGCCGCCCGCGCCGAAAAAATTCACCGTAAATATGCAGCAGGGGAGCGAGAACGCGGGAATGCTCGTGCTCGTCAACGCGACTCATGCGTACAGCTTTCCCGAGGATGAGCAGCTTGTCAACCTCTATGAGGAGGGCATGGGTGAGCATGTTAAGCTCGCCTCGAGCGACATCCGTCTGCGCCCCGAGGCAATGAAGGCGCTGCGCGACCTGTCGGATGCCTTTTATGAGGTCAGCGGGCGGCGTGAGCTGCTTATCGCGAGCGGCTATCGCAGCTATGACGAGCAGGTGGAGATATATTCCTCCCGCGTCGATTCCAAGGGCATCGAGTATGCGAAAAAATACGTCGCCATGCCCGGCTGCAGCGAGCATCACACGGGGCTCTGCTTCGACCTTTCGGTGTATACCGATGAGGGCGCGGCGATGCACCTTGACGACTCGGAGGATTATGCCTACGTTATCGAGCACTGCGCCGATTTCGGGCTTGTTCGCCGCTACGACGAGTCTAAGTCCGAGATAACGGGCATCAGCGGCGAGGACTGGCATTTTCGCTATGTCGGCGTGCCGCACGCGCTCTATATGACCGAGAACGGGCTCTGCCTCGAGGAATATCTCGAGCTGCTGCAGAAGCACACGGCGCTCAATCCGCTTGAGTTTACGACCTCGGATACTAAATATACCATGTACTTTGTCGCCGCCGCACCCGCGGGCGCGACGGGGATAGAGATAGGCGAGGAGTACAGCGACAGCTATGCTATAAGCGGCACCGCATGCGGCGGCTATGCCGTTTCGTTCTCCGAGCCGTACTCGCCGCCCGAGACGACGGCAGAGAGCGGCGCATCGGCTGAGAGCGGCGCGGGCGGAGGTGCTGAGCAGTGAACGAACGAAGCTCGGCGAGCGACCGTCTTTCGCTCTATCCCGTCTTTTGCGAGGCTGCGCGCTGCGGAAGCATCTCGGGCGCGGCAAAGCGCCTCTATGTCTCTCAGCCCGCCGTTTCAAACGCGGTGGCGCAGCTTGAAGCGTCGCTTGGAGTCAAGCTTTTCAACCGTTCGAGCCGCGGCATAACCCTGACCGAGGAGGGACAGGTGCTGTACGAGCATGTCTGCCGCTCGCTCGAGCAGCTTGAGCGCGGGGAGGACAGATTGCGGGCGATGAACGGACTTGCGGGCGGCGTTCTGCGTGTCGGCGCGAGTGATATGACGCTCAAATTCTTCCTGCTCGATTATATCGAGCGCTTCAAGCAGAGCTATCCGCTCGTGCGCATCACAGTGACTAACGCACCTACACCGCGTTCGCTCCGCTCGCTGCATGACGGTATAATCGACTTTGCCGTCGTCAGCGGTCCGCTCGAGCCCGAGGGCGGCATAAGCTGTCTGCGGGTGCGCGATATACGCGATATTGCGGTAGCTACCGAGCGGTACGCCGCGCTGTATCCGAACGGCGCTGCCCCCGCCGAGCTGTGCCGTCACCCGCTTATCATGCTCGAGGAGGGCACAAGCACCCGCAGCTATCTCGATAGCTGCATGCCGGGGCTGAAAAAGCCGGATATCGAGCTCGCTACGAGCGATCTTATACTTGATTTTGCCCGCCGCAGCTTCGGTATCGCCTATATCGTCGAGGATTTTGCCCGCCGCGATATCGAGAGCGGTGCACTGCGGGAGATACCGCTGCTGCCGCCGCTGCCGCTGAGGTCGTTTTATCTTGTTTACAGAACCGATACGCCGCTGTCTGCAGCGGCAGAGAGACTGGTCGGCATGATTAGAGATAGCGGTCAAAGAGGCAGTAACTAAGACGCTCGGGGAGACTAAAATCGTCCGGAACGAAAAAGCGCATAGAGAGATTTTATCTGATAACATAGGAGCAATAATGTCAAGTGATGTATTTGCGCGCTTTGCGCCGTTTATAACCGAATATATCTACCGTCACGGCTGGGAGGGGCTGCGCCCCGTGCAGACCGAAGCGGCGCGGGTCATCTTTGATACCGACGACAATCTGCTGCTTTCCTCGGGTACTGCGTCGGGCAAGACCGAGGCGGCGCTTTTTCCGATAATCTCGCTGCTGTCCGAAGAGGAGCTTTCGTCGTTCGGCTGCCTGTACATTGCGCCGCTTAAGAGCCTGATAAACGATCAGTTCGGCAGAATGGACGAGCTGCTCGACCTGTCGGGCGTGCCCGTATATCACTGGCACGGCGATGTAGCCGCATCGCACAAAACGCGGGCGCTGCGCGAGCCGCGCGGCATTCTCCAGATAACGCCCGAATCGCTCGAGAGCATGCTCATGAACCGCTCGAACGACATTCCCCGCCTGTTCGGGCAGCTGCGCTTCGTCGTTATCGACGAGATACATGTGCTTATGGGCAGCGACCGAGGCAGTCAGATAATCGCGCAGCTCTCGCGCATCGCGCATCTCATCGGGCATCATCCGCGCAGGATAGGGCTGTCGGCAACGGTCGGCGACCTCGAAACGGCTGCGGCATGGCTCGGCGCGGGCACGGGTCGCAGCACCGATGCGCCGCGCTTCCGTGACGAGCGCACAAAATGGCGGCTCGGACTCGAGCATTTTTACAATACCGATAACGGCAGACTCGAGTCGGAGGACGCGCTCGCCGCGGCATATGAGGCGGAGCGCAGGGCGCAGACGGGCGCGGACGGCTCGAATATGCGTTTCCACGTTCCCGATGCGGCGAGGAGCGATTCCGCCGCAACATCCTCGGATGCTGCGACATCCGAAAAAGCCGCAATATCCGAAAGCGCTGCAGCATCCGCCGACGGCGCGTCTGCCCCCGCCGCCATAGACCCGCAGACGGCTGACGGCGGGCAGAGAAGGACACGTCCCAATCCCGCGCAGGCGATGCTCGATCCGGGCTACGAATACCTATACGACTGCACGAAGGGCAAAAAATGCATCGTCTTTTCAAACTCCCGCGAGGAGACCGAGTACGTCACGGCTACGCTGCGTCAGATAGCCGACTATCGCGGCGAGCCCGACCGTTTTCTCATCCATCACGGTAATCTTTCGTCGCAGCTGCGCGAGGAGGCGGAGCTGCGGATGAAGAACGACGAGGAGGATGTTGTCACCTGCGCAACGGTCACGATGGAGCTCGGCATCGACATCTGCAAGCTCGAGAGGGTGCTGCAGATGGGCTCGCCCGTCTCGGTATCGAGTCTGCTGCAGCGTATAGGGCGCTCCGGCAGACGCGGCGGCATTCCCGAAATGATGATGGTCTTTCGCGAGGATGTCCCGCTGCCTAACACCCCGCTGCCGCAGCTCATACCGTGGGAGCTGATTCGCGCGATAGCGATAATTCAGCTCTATATCGAGGAGCGGTTCATCGAGCCGCCGTCGCTGAAAAAGATGCCCATGAGCCTGCTGTTTCAGCAGACGCTGTCGGTGCTCACCGCGTCGGGCTCGCTTACCCCGCGCGCTCTTGCCGAGCGTGTGCTCACGCTGCCGCCGTTTGCGTCGATCAGCCGCGACGATTATAAGGAGCTGCTTGTCTCGATGATACGCGGCGACTGGCTCGAAATGACCGAGGAGAGGGAGCTTATCGTCGGGCTGCGCGGCGAGCGCCTGACATCGAGCTTTAAGTTTTACGCCGTATTCAAGGACAGCGAGGATTACACCGTTCGCTGCGGCTCGGATGAGATAGGCACCATCACCGCCCCGCCGCCCGTCGGCGACCGCTTTGCGCTCGCGGGGCGTGTGTGGGAGGTCGAGGAGCTTGACAATACGCGAAAGCTCATCTACGTTAAGTCCGTCGCGGGTAAGATGCCGATAGAATGGCCCGGCGACTACGGCGAGATTCATACCCGCATTCTTCAGCGGATGCGCTGCGTGCTCGAGGAGGATACCGTCTATCCGTATCTGAAAAAGAACGCCCGTGACCGTCTCGCCGCAGCGCGCGACTGCGCACGTCGGACGGGGATGCTCCGCCGCTCGCTTGTACATCTCGGCGGCTATACATGGTGCCTGTTCCCGTGGCTCGGAACGCGCTCGTTCAGAACGCTGCGCCGCTTCATTCCCGAGGCGACCCCCGCACGCTTCGGGCTTTCGGGCATCGACTTTGAGGGCTGCTGCTATATCACGTTCAAGCTGCAGTCGGGCGACGCACGCGGGCTGTGCGCACATTGGGCGTCGGTTGCCGCCGCGGGCATAAATGCGGAGGACCTTGTTCCGCACGGATATGCACCGTCGTTTGATAAGTATGACGGGGCGCTACCACCGGACCTTCTGCGGCGGGCGTACGCGGCGGATAGGCTGCGGACGGATGAGCTGGAAGCACGCCTGTACGAGCTCTATGACGAATTTGAGCGGGGCTGAATAAAAAAGCGCAGACCGAAAAAGCTCTCGGGGAGGCTAAAAAAGCGCAGACCGAAAAAGCGGATAAAAGTGAATTTTGGGCTTTTATTCGGCACAAATTCAAGGAAAGCTGATGAAATCCTA
>URDX01000037.1 GCA_900546695.1 uncultured Eubacteriales bacterium
GCAAGGATTCCGACATCATTAAGCAAGTTAGATTATACTAAAGCCGTCATTAAATGCCTTGTTTTCGCTTTTTCGGTCTGCGCTTTTTTAGCCTCCCCCCATCACCTCAATTTCCGCCCCGAAACAAATAGCATCGAGGCGGAACGAATCGGTTATTCTTAATACTTTACAGGGCGCTGGGTCATATACTTATGAACCATGAGCGCTACCTTAAAGGTGATGGCATGGTCGAACTGACGGAGGTCGAGCCCGGTCATCTTCTTTATCTTGTCCAGGCGGTAAACAAGGGTATTACGGTGGACAAAGAGCTTTCTCGAGGTCTCGGAAACATTGAGATTGTTCTCAAAGAATGCCTGAATTGTAATCAAGGTCTCGCGGTCGAGCGCCTCTATCGTTCCGCGCTTGAATACCTCCTTGAGATACATCTCGCACAGCGTTGTCGGCAGCTGATAGATAAGTCTGCCGATGCCGAGGTTTTCGTAGCTGAGAATCGTCTTTTCGATGTCGAATACCTTTCCGACCTCGAGAGCCACCTGCGACTCCTTATACGAGCTTGCGAGCTCCTTGACATGCTCTACAACGGTACCGATACCGATATTGACCTTTACATAGAACTCTGACAGACAGGTATCGGAGATGCGCTGTGCTATCGCCTCTACCTCGTCGTTGGTCGTTCCGAGCGGAACCTCCTTGACGAGTACGACATCCTGCTCGCTTACCGAGATAACGAAATCGTGCTGATTGTCGGAGAACATGCTTGCGATAATGTCGTAGGGGATGGTCTCCGTCTTTCCGATAAAGCGGACGAGCAGTGCGACCCTGCCGACGTCGTTCGTGAAGTGCATCTCCTTGGACTTGAGATAGATGTCGCTCGGCATGATGTTGTCAAGAATGACATTCTTGACAAAGGAGCACTTATCGTACTTTTCATCATACAGATGCTTGATGCTTGCAAACGAAACGCTGAGTAGTGAGAGGATGCAGCGCGCGTCTCTGTCCTCGCCCTCGATGAAAACAATGTACTTGGGGCTGACGCTTCCCTCGATATAACGGTAGGTACATCCTCCGCTTGTAAACGAGCCGCCCTCTACACCGGCGAGCTCGCGGATGCCCATGCGAGACTCTCCGATCTTGCCGAGGTCACTGCAGGCAATAATAACATCGGTCTCGTCAATGACGCCGATCATGCGGTCCTCCACCGCGTCCTTGAATTGATGGATAATAGTCTGAAACAGTCTGTTAGACATACAGATAGCCTCCTGAAAACTGATTTTTTTTACACACCCGTGCCCTATCGTACTATTTGCGGTTATACTTATACGGCCACTTTGCTAAAGATTTTACACTGTTTTTCTGTAAAATTCAATACCAATTTATGAATTTTCACAATTTTTGAGCAATTAAATCGGAGGAAAGCAAGTATCATGCTTCCATTTTTGGATTATAAAGGCGAATATATGGTGTGCTCCGCGGCTCATTTCTTTTTTCTGAAAATGACGAACTTGCTGAAAAAATAGTTTGATATCACGACGAGCACCTGACCGATGAGCTTAAACAGCATCTCCGCAAAGTCTCCGTCGCTCCATGCGGTGACAAAGCCGAGCCCGCGCACCGTCGATGCAAGCGATGCGATAGCCGCAGAACCGCCGCACAGACGCACGCCGAGCGAGATGACCGCCACCTCCATACCGAGCGAGATGAGGCGCATGCCGACAAAGCTCGCTATCTGCGCAAGCAGCCCGCCGCGACCGTCGCTGCGCGCACGGAATACAAACAGCTTGTTTACCACAAATGCGAACGCGACCGCCGCGACCCATGAGCCCGCGGTGCGCATCTCGAGAAAACGCTCTCCGGGTATGACCCTGCCGAGCAGAAACTGGACGGCAAAGCTGACGACCGTAGTCAATCCGCCGCAGATGATGTATACTATCGGCTCGCGCAGCGTGCCGTTCTTTCCGCCGGGCGCGGCTGCTGTTTCCTTCGCCGCCTGCTCACCCTGCGATGGTTGCGGGTTCTGCGTTGCCTGTGTATCCTGCACAATCTGTGCATCCTGCGCGATCTGCGGGTTCTTTTCCGATTCGCTCATCCGTTACCTCCGTCCGCCTCTTTTTCGAGACGCAAAAATTCTTCAAACCTGTCCCTCGCCCGCAGCAGATCTATCGCCTCAGCAAGCGCGCCCGCCGAGATATCGTCAGGCAGTCCGAGATATGCGCACAGCCTGCGTCTGCGCTCTGCAGCACCGTCGCAGCCGCTCATCCCTGCCGCATAAAGCTCCGCCTTTGTAAATCGTCCATTCTCGGCATTTCCGTCCGAGCCATTCGCCCCGCCGTCCGCGCTGTCGGTCAAGCCGTTCTTTTCACCGTACGAGGCGCCGTCCGCAGCGCCGTCAGCCGAATCGTCGGAAGCACCGCCCGGCGGAGCATCCTCCATCCCTGCGAGAAAATCGCGCAGTATCCGCTGCAGCTCGCCGCTGTCGATGCCCTCTACCCCGAGATAACCCGCCTTTGACGGTGCGGATTTTCTGCGCTCCTTGCCCTCGACCTGCGGGATATACACGTTGAATATCCGTCTCCCGGAGCCGAGCGCCGTGCGCAGATAGCTGCGTATCTGAAGCCCCGCGCCGTCCGAGTCGGTCAGTATCACTATCCCACCCATGCTGTCGCAGAGACTGCGCAGATAGGCGAGCTTCTTTTTGTTGCGGAAAAGCCCGAAGCCGTCGGTAGTGATAACGGGCGCGCTCGTCACACTTGCAAGTCTTATCTTATCGTATCTGCCCTCCACCACTATCGGGTACGGCAGATCTATCAGCCCGTCGCCGCGCGGTGCGGCGCTGTTCTTATCTAACATCTGCAAAGCCTCGCTATAGCACGCTCAAGTATCATATATTGGTCGCCGCCCGACTGCTTTACAGCCGTGTCCGCATCGAGCAGCAGTGCAAGTGCACGTTCGGGCGCGCCGTCCCGCATGCGTCCGAGTGCATCGAGGTATTTACCGACGCGGAATTCGTGCATACCGAGCTCGGAGCTTATCTGAGCGCGCGTTCGTCCCGACGACGCAAGCACCGATATTACCGCAAGATCGCACCACACGGCGGATATCTGCGAGAGTATCATCTCGGGGCGCACCCGCCTGTCTTTCATATCAAAATACGCGCGCATCAGCCCCTCGCGGTTGAACGAGAGAATAGCGTTAGACAGCGCGAACGGTCCCTCGTCAATGTCCGCGACGGGACAGCAGGCGACGATATCGTCCGCGGTAAGCTCCGCCGTGCCGCGAAAGCGCAGATATGCACCGAGTTTTTCCGTCTCGGAGGCGATTATGCGCATCGACCCGCCGCAGCGCTCGCAGAGCATACGGCAGAGCTCGGGCGACGCGGACACGCCGTATGTGTGCAGATGCTTTGCGCACCATGCCGCGAGCTTTGACGGTGTCTGACGCTCGAAAAATACAAAGCCGAGATGCTCGGACAGCTGACGCATAGCAGCGCTCGGACGCTTGGGCAGGACCGATGTGTCGAGCTCGGTCTCGTCGGCGATGAAAATGACGGCGAGATACTCAAACTCGGCAAGCGAATCGCAGAGCGTGCAGAACGAATCGAGCGCGCCGCCCGACAGCGCGGAGAAGTCGGTGCCCGTAACCGTTATCAGCTTACGCTCGGTGAGCATGGGAAGGGTCGATGCGTACATCAGCAGCTCGCCCTGCTCGGGCTGACCGCTGCCGCCCTGCTCCTTTGAGCAGTCAACGCGCAGCACCGAAAAGGTCTGTGCGGTCTCGTCGTCGCCCGTTATGCTCTGACGCGCCATGTCGGTATACGCCGATATCATGTACTCCTCTGGTCCGCAAAACAGATACACCCCGTGCAGCCCGCTCTTTATACCCGCGCGCAGCTCGGACGGTGATAAAAGCTTCATATCCGATGCCATATAAGCCTCTCCCTTCCGCGACGCGGCATACACCGTCCGCTGTTTTTTCTCACGGCAATTACGACACACGCCTCTCCGTTTTCTTCAAAATACAGACGACATATGTGCGCCGCCGATTTTTTTGTAATCCGTGCAGCGCGTACCGCCTGTGGATTTCTTTTATAAGCGTACCGCGTATGCCGATTGTTAATCTCTTTCATTAGCCGCACTGCACATGCTGCCCGTCGTTTTCTTTGCGGCGCGGACGGTGCATGCCGCTGTTGATTTCTTTCATAAGCTGCGGAGCACACACCGCCGCTCATGCAAAACGGCGCGGATGCTCCCGCCTCCGCGCCGATCTCATTCCGGTATGTGTATCGAGCTGCGGTATGCCGCCTCAGCCGAGCAGCGCGGAAATTTTTCCGCCGAGCATTACATTTCCGTCCTTATCGTAGACGACCGCGGTCTCTCCGACCTCGGCATAGCTCGGTGCGGTTATAAATATCACGTCCGCGACCATTCCGTATCCCACATGCTGATGAATATAAATATGCGACTCGACAGCGTCCGCTCTGCCGACCATGACGGGCATATGGCAGAGATGCATTGCGCAGCCGCGCGACGGGTCGGGCGACTCGCTGCGCTGGAATACAAGCCCTGTCATGCGGAAGGAGCCGACCGAGCCGACGGGAGTCGGTACAGCGCCCGGCACCGCGTCTGCGGGGATGGAGTGCGCCTTTGCATACGATGCGAGCTCACCCGCGCCGAGCGTACCGAGCGGAAGCACGAGCTTTGAGACCGTCTCGGCGGACAGCAGTCCGAGCTTTGCGCTCTCATCAGCGGCAGCATCGGCAGCTATCGCGATACGAGGAGTGCCGTTTTCGGTAACTACCGTCTTTTTCTCGCCGTCCTCGCCGTCTGCCGTTGTTTTTTCCTCGCGGCTGACGCGGGCAATATGTCCCGTTGCGAGCGCACCGAAGGTGTATGCTTTCATATGTCCGTAAAGCGCGGAGATAACGCCCTCGGTCGTCGATGCATCTCCGTAAACGGCGGTGAGGAAAATGCCGTCTGCGGCTGCCTTGCTCTCAAGCTCGACGGGCAGCTGCGAATCTGCCGTAACGTACGCAGCGGAAACTATGTGCCCCTGCTCGCGCAGCATTGCGGCTGCGACTCTCGCGCGCATACCGCCGTCATATCCGATAATGATTTTCATAATCAGTTTTCCTTTTCAGTTTATGTATTACGTCCGCGACACCGCCGCGAACGGCTTAGATACCGTATTTGAGTCTGCGACACCGTCACCGGCGACTCAGACACCGTCTCCGAATCCGCAACATCGCCGCAAACCGCTCGACCGTCTGCGAATCCGCGCACCGTCACGTTTACCGTCTGCAGCACAGTGCACATGTCCGAACACGCCGCCCACACATCGGGGCGGGGCGGGCGCGGCGGCTGTGCCGTCGGTACGAGGCTCGATATCCGCAGATACCCATACTCTGAGTATTTTAACCGCTTTATCCCCTCAGTTCCTCACAATTCGGTAAACCGACCGTGAATTTTATATGAACAAAAATGCAATCGTGAAATTCCCACCGCCCCGCAGAGTAATAATGACATAAGCGGCGGCATATGTATTTATCGGCGGCAGGACATAATTCTGCCGTCTCAGACGCAAATGCCGGCTATACTGCGAAGGAAAGGACGAATGAAAATCATGCGAATATTGATAGAAGCCGTACTTTCGGCAGCAATCTCGATAAGCGGTCTGTGCGGTGTGGAGCCGTATCTTATACCGGCTTCCCTGCCGCGCCCGCTCGACACGAACAGCGCGGCTGTATCCGACACGGCGGACGAGTGCCCTGGCGTACCCGATTCTCCCGATGCTTGCGATGCAGCGCTGAGCGACGCTCTGCGCGATATCACGGCGGCAGCGCGCGAAAACAGACTCGGACAGGCTGACGGCACGGCTGCGAATACGGGCAGTGCAGCGGAGAAACCCGCTGCGGCGAATGCATCGGACGCGGACAAAACAGAAGCGGGCGCATCGGGTCAAATGAATTCGACTGATGCGACGGACGCGAAAAATGCAGCGAACGAAGCATCCGATGACTCGGCAGAGCTATACAGCGGGGCTGAGGACGGGGCTGCGCGCGCATCGACCGATTCATACGGCAGATACAGCCGCGCCGAATACCTCGGCTACACCGACGACAGCCCGATATACGTATACGACCATTCAACCGGCTGCACGATAACCACCACACTCGGCGAATACGTAGAAGGGGTGTGCCGCGCGGAGATGCCGCGTTACTTTGAAACCGAAGCGCTGCGGGCACAAGCGATAGCCGCGCGCAGCTACGCCGTATACAAGCTCATGCAGGGTCCGCCCGACGCAGAGCACGGACGAGCCTGTGTATGCAACGAGCCCGCGCACTGCTGCGCCTACCGCTCGGCGGAGGGCGAGTACACCGACGAGGCGACGGAGGCGGCAGCGGATACGCGGAATATTATCGTCACCTACGACGGCATGAGCATATGCGCGGCATGGCATGCCCGCTCTGCGGGGCACACACGCTCGGCTGTCGACGTCTGGGGAGGCAATGCGCCGTATCTTGTATCGGTGCCGACTGAAGAGGATTCCGCTGCATGCCTCGGTCACGGGGTCGGAATGAGCCAGTACGGCGCGCTCGCAATGTCGGAGCGCGGACTGACGGCGGAGGAAATACTTATGCACTACTATACGGGCTGCGAGCTGTCGCTGCTCGGATAACCGGCGCGGTGCAGACAGCACAGCTGCAAAATGTCACGGCGGTCCGACGGGATGTTGCTCCCGTCGGACCGCCGTGTACGGTACGGCTGTTTTTGCCGTGCCTGTTTTTCGGACAAACGAACATCGTCGCACCGTTTTTTCGCACAAACGAATTTCAATGCATCCTTTGAATGTCGATACATTCTTTTGTCGGACACACATGCCTCCGCATCCCGCGCCTGACGTAAAAACCGTCGCCGCGACCGTATCGCTCTGCGCTTATGCGTCATCTCCCGAGCGGTCGATCTCGCTCATATACTGCGGTCCGTACTCGGTGATAAACGCCTTTCTTGCGGCGATGTCGTCGCCGAGCAGCGTTTCAAATATCCTATCGGTCTCCGCCTCGTCTGCGGGGGTCACCGATATCAGGCGGCGAGTAGCGGGGTTCATGGTGGTCTGACGCATCATCTCGGGCTCGTTCTCGCCGAGTCCCTTAGAGCGGGAGACCTTGTATTTCTGCCCCTCGAGCTGACGCATTATCTGCACCTTTTCCGCCTCGTCGTATGCAAAATACGACTTATCCTTGCAGACTATCTCATACAGCGGCGATTCGGCGATGAACACCTTCTTTTCGCGCAGCAGGGTCGGCAGCAGACGACGGAAGAGCGTGAGCAGCAGGGTGCGGATGTGATATCCGTCCTTATCCGCATCGGTACAGATAATTATCTTGTTCCACCGCAGCGCACCGAGATCAAACGGAACCATGTCCTTGCTCTTTGTCTTTATCTCAACGCCGCAGCCGATAACGCGCAGCAGATTGAGAATCACCTCACTCTTGAATATCTTCTCGTACGAGCTGTTCTGGCAGTTGAGCGTCTTTCCGCGCACCGGCATTACCGCCTGAAACTCGGAGTCGCGTCCGAGCTTTACCGACGTGAGCGCCGAATCACCCTCAACGATGTACAGCTCGCGGCGGGAAACATCCTTTGTGCGGCAGTTGACGAACTTCTCCACCCTGTTTGAGATATCGGTATTGCCCGCGAGCTTCTTTTTCAGGTCGAGACGGGTCGTCTCCGCCTTCTCACGGCTGCGCTTATTGACGAGCACCTGCGCGGTAAAGCGGTCGGCTTCCATCGGCTGCTCGGCAAAATACACCTCGAGCTGATGGCGCAGGAACTTTGTCATAGCCTCGGCGATGAATGTATTGGTTATCGCCTTCTTTGTCTGGTTCGCGTACGATGTCTCGGTAGAAAAGCTGTTAGTGACAAGCACGAGACAGTCCTCAACATCGGGGAAGGTTATCTTGCTCTCGTTCTTGTTGTACTTTCCGTTCGCCCTCAGATACTTATCCACCGCGTAGACGAACGCATTGCGGACCGCCTTGTCGGGCGAGCCGCCGTGCTCGAGAAAGCTCGAGTTGTGGTAGTACTCGATTATCTTCTTCGTATTGGAAGCGCAGAATGCGACCTCAACCTTGAGCTTATAGTCGCGCTTATCCTCGCGGTCGCGCCCGACCGTCTCGGTGCGCCATATCACGGGTGCGGTCAGCGTATTCTCGCCAGCAAGTTCGGCTACATAGTCGATTATTCCGTTCTCGTAGTAATACTCGCTGCGCTCGAATTCCCCGCTCTCCTGCTCGATGAGCAGCACAAAGCGGACACCCGAATTGACCACCGACTGCTTGCGCAGCATCTCGGAATAGTACTCATGCGGGATGCTTATGTCGGTAAAAACCTCGATGTCGGGCTTCCATCGGACGACCGTTCCCGTGCGCTTCTGACCTCTGCCGAGCGGCGTTTCGGTTAGCTCGGTGACGGGCTCGCCCTTTTTGAAGGATATCTCGAAAAGGCTCTTGCCGTCATACGACTTTACGTCCATATATTCGGATGAATACTGCGTCGCGCACGCGCCGAGTCCGTTCAGACCGAGCGAATATTCGTAGCTCGAGCCGTCGGAGTTGTTATCGTACTTTCCGCCCGCATACAGCTCGCAGTAGATGAGCTCCCAGTTATATCTGCCCTCGCGCTCGTTGTAGCCGAGCGGAACGCCTCTGCCGTGGTCCTCTATCCGAATGGAGTGATCGAGATAAACGGTTGTAGTGATCTCGTCGCCGTAGCCCTCGCGCGCCTCGTCGACGGCGTTCGACAGTATCTCGAATACCGAATGCTCACAGCCCTCGAGTCCGTCCGAGCCGAATATGACCGCGGGTCTCTTGCGCACTCGGTCTGCACCCTTCAGCGCGGATATACTGCGGTTATCATAGGTAGAATCGTTCTTTTCGACCTTTTCCGTTTTTGCGGTTGCTGCCATTCTTTTCTCCTTGATCTTTGTTATGCGGCAGCTCCGCCGCCGACGGATGTCCCGTAGCGGAAAACACACTGTGCTGCCGTTATATCCTTCTTTTAATTTTACAACAAAGCGGCGGTTTTGTCAACTTTTCCGCGCCCCGTTGCATAATGCACGCGGATGTGGTATAATCACGGCATGAAAAAGATTTTTATGCCGGCGGAAAACACACCCGCCTATAAAGCCGTATCGGTCTGCGCCGATATACTCGAAAAAAACGGCATCGGAGCAGTCTCATGCCTGCCCATGAGCGAATGTCGCGTACAAAAGCCGTATCTGCTGAAATTCGAGCCCGGATGCGTCGTAATGTTTACCGTTCCGTATTTCACGGGAGACGACGAGCCGCGCAACATCTCGCGCTACGCAGTGTCACTCGATTATCATATCTGCTTTTCACGGCTTGCCGCAGAGCTGAGGGACGCATGCGAGAACACTCTGCCCGGCACGGCGATATGCACCTACTCAGACCATTCCCCCATCTATGAGGCGGAGGCTGCGTCAAAAGCGGGCATCGGCTGCATCGGCGAAAACCATCTGTTGATAACCGAGGACTACGGCAGCTATATATTCATCGGTGAGATATTCCTCTCCGAGCCGCTCGAGCCGCGCACGGAGGGGTACAGCGTCTCGCACTGTCCCGGCTGCGGTCGCTGTATGAAAGCATGTCCCGGAAAGGGGCAGACCTGCCTGTCGTATCTTACGCAGAAAAAAGGCGAGCTCACCGCCGAGGAGGAGCAGATGATCGCCCGCTCGGGCTGCTACTGGGGCTGCGATATATGTCAGGAGGTCTGCCCGCTCAACCGCGATGTGAAAACGACCGACGCGAGTTTCTTTTACGAGCGGCGCACGCCGACGGTCACGACGGAAGCGATAAACGCAATGACCGATGAGCAGTTTGCCGAGCGCGCCTACGCATGGCGCGGCAGAAAGACGATACTGCGCAACCTCGAGATAGAGCAAAGGTACGGGATGCAGAAAAAGCGCGAAACGGAAAAGTGAATAAGGGGTTATTGACACTTAGCATCGGTTTGATGCCGAGTAAAATCGAAGGAATGCAATTCGCCTCTCCCGCGGCGTCGGTCCGAATTTTTACTCGTTTCCGCAATAACCGAAGTGAGCTGTTAAAAACGAGTTTTTAACAGCTCACTTCGATTTTAGGGGATAGACAAAAATACTCGACCCGAACTATTTGTGCATTCCCTTTTTGCGACATATAAGGTATATTGATTTTTTGCACCGATGCTTCAACTCAAGACGCACGGGGCGGCATGCTCCGAGCACGGCGCACGGTCTTATCTCATAAAGACAGATGCAATTACATAAACAATGCAGAGCACAGCGAAATATGTACCTATGAGGAAGAAGTGCGTGAGACAGTTTTTCAGTTCAACGTCGAAATCGTCCGCAAATTTGTCCTTATTCTCCTCCACATAGCGCATGAGCTTGACCGCCATAAGAATTCCGATCAGTGCCACCGCCCCGATCAGGACAAGCAGACACATCAAAAAAATATCCATATACAGCCTTTCTGTTCACACAATAAAATTCCGCGTGCTATGCGCGCGGAGCCCGTCGGATACGCATATCCGACAAACACTGTCGCAGTGAAGAATTCTACCATCATTCCGCGGTTTTGTCAATATTTTTTTCAAACATTTCTTCTTTTCGCCCGTTTCGTGAGCATAAATGAGGCTGCTCAGATACAAATCAAACACAAATCAGATACAAATCAGATACAAATTCGACCCAAGCGCCGTATTTCAGCCATGCTTCGACATGCGGGTATGCACGGCGAATTTCGTTGCCGTAATTATACAAACCTAACTCGGCAAACGTCTCACATTTCTTAATAATTTCCCTTTTCCGCGGGTCTGCAGACCTCCGCTGCGGAGATAACGGTCAGTCGCTCGCCGTCAGGCGATTCGACTGTAAGCTCTCCCCCGTCGCCTATGCCGACGACGGTATATTCGACCGCCCCGTCATCTCTGTTCAGCCTCAGCTGTCTGCCTATCGAGCGGCAGCCGTCGCGATAGCGCGACATGATATCCGCGCTGTCTCCGCTCTCAAGCAGTGCGCACAGCTCCGCGATAACCGATGCGGCAAGCTCCTCCGCAACCTCGGATTCCATGCGGCGGCAGAGCGCGCCCGCGCCGCTGAGCTCGGGCGGAAACCCTCCGTCGGGCGGCGTGAGATTGATGCCTATTCCGATAACGACATCTGCGCAGCCCGAATGCTCCGAGCACTCGGCAAGTATACCGCAGACCTTTTTGTCGTCGACAAGAACATCGTTTACCCACTTGATATCCGCGCGCAGCCCGAGAACATAGCCTACGGCAAAGCGCACTGCGACCGCCGCAGCTGCGGTCGCCGGCGGGAGCTCATCCGTGCGCAGCCCGCTGCGCCAGCCTATGCTCATATAGAGCCCGCTGCCGGAGGGAGAATAGAAATGTCTGCCCTGTGTTCCGCGACCGCCCGTCTGTCTGCCCGCCGCAACGGCGAAAAACGGCGGCAAAGCGCTGCCGTCGGGGAGCGCGCCGTCATGCAGCAGCTGTGCCGCATCGGCGTTGGTCGAGCCCGTCTCATCCTTATATATAAGCGCAAAATTCTCCCTGCGATGCATATGCTCGGGAAGCGCCTCGATTATTCCCCGCGCGTCGAGCCTCAGCGGCTCGGACGCTCTGTTTTTCCTTACGGTATCAGTCACTTTTTCTTTTCCTTTCGGTAATGCCATGTATGTGTGGTTCGATTCGCGTCGATTTGCATAGGTCGGGCAGAGCCGCGCCGCGCTACCGCACCGTATGCTCGCTCCCCTTGCCGCCGAACGGGTCGAATATCTCGCCGAATATATCGTGTCCGTGCCCTGCGGGAAGCTTATCCTCGCCGAGCACGACAGCGGGAACGATAGCCCCTCCGCCGTACCTTCTTCTTATCATATCTATGCTCTTGCCGAGCCGTTCGCTGCGCAGTCTGTCCTCGACGGGACAAAAAAGGCTCGTCTGCTCAGGCTCGTGCTCGCTGACGAGCTCGATAGCGGTCACGGTCAGCGCACGCACGGGAAGCTGCCATCCGTAGCCGCGCGAAAGCAGTTTGCAGGCGGCTGCGGCAATGTCGCGTTCGCTCTGTGTGGGCGGTATCCTCTTCTGCCAGCCCTTGCATAGCAGCATGCTGTTTTTCGCGGTAACGTGCACCCCGCGCGCACTCAGCCCGAGCTCGCGCAGTCTGCCGCCGATGCTCTGTGCGAGCGCGTATATCACCCGTTCAGCCCCCGCCGCATCTTCAATATCCGATACGCAGGTTATGCCGTGCCCTACCGACTTTGCCGCGGGCGCGTGCTCCGGACTTATCACGGGCGAGCTGTCAAGCCCGCGGGCATAGCTCCAAAGCGTCAGCCCGTTTTTGCCGAGACAGCGCTGCATGACCTCGGGTGCGGCGGCAGCCATGTCGCCGACCGTATTAATACCAACCTCAGCGAGCCGCTGCGCAGTCTTTTTGCTGCAGAACAGCAGCTCCGAGCAGGGCAGCCGCCACACGGTGCTGCGGTAGTTTTCGCGCGTTATGACCGTCATCCCGTCGGGCTTGTTCATATCCGAGCCGAGCTTTGCAAACACCTTATTGAACGACACGCCGATGCTCACCGTCAGCCCGAGCTCGTCCCGCACCTCACGCCGTATCTGCTCTGCCACATCCACGGGGTCGCGCGGCAGAGCCGAGATGTCGAGCCAGCATTCATCGAGTCCGAACGGCTCGACCGCGTCGGTATACCGCGAGTATATCTCGCGCAGATATGCGGAAAAGCGCGAGTATCTGTCAAAGTGCGGCGGGACTATCACAAGCGACGGGCAGCGCTTTTTCGCCTCGAAATTTGTCATTCCCGTGCGGATGCCCGCACGCTTAGCTGCATACGACTTTGCAAGAACTATGCCGTGCCGCTCGCTCGTCGAGCCGCATACGGCGACAGCCCTGCCGCGCAGCGTCGGGTCAAGCACCGTCTCGACCGACGCATAGAAGCAGTCCGCATCGCTGTGCAGTATCCTTCTCCCGTCCATCATCTCACCTCGCGCACCGAAAACCAGCGATTTGTATCTCGCTCGTAGTATATCTTCTTTTCTATGCCCTGCACTACGACGGTATATTCCATCGGCGCGATACAGCCGACTACGGCGGGGCAATAGCGCCGCACGCCGATTATGCGCGAGATATCGAAATGCTCACCCTTATATATGAGCTGCTTCGGTCGGAATTCGCCGCTCGTCGTGAATACGGCATCAACGGCGAGAGGTACCCTCTCGTACCGTTTTTCCATCTCATCACCTCGTCTCAAGATCACGCAGCAGCATGACCGCCACACCCTGAATGATGCAGGACGTAACGTATATATCCTCCATGCTTTCATTCTCGGGGTGTAGTCTTACCCTGCGGTGCTCGGGCTCGGGATAATAGCGTTTGAGCGTTGCCTCGTCGCCGACAAGCGCGACAACAATCTGTCCGCGCTCCGCCGTGCTCTGCACACGTATCAATACGAGATCGCCGTCCTCTATCCCCGCCTCGATCATAGACTCTCCCGACGCGCGGAGAATATACATCTCGCCCCTGCCGAAAAGCGACGACGGGAGCGTCACATACCCCTCGATGTTTTCCTCCGCGAGCTTAGGCAGTCCGCAGGAGACCGAGCCGAGCACGGGCACGCGCAATCCGTCGTCGGCGGCACGACCGCGGCGGGTGGTAATGCCCCTGTGCCCCGAATAGTCAAGCACCCCGCTCTCGCGCATAACGGCGAGATATCGCGGCACCGTAGAGCGCGGTATACCCGTACCGTCTGCAATCTCGCTCAGCGTCGGCGATATGCCCGTCTCCTCACGATAGCGGTCGACAAACTCCTCTATCGCGGAAAAATATTCGTCCTTCATCCGACGCATGCCGTCACCGCCTTCTCTGTACCGCTGCGATATGCAGGCATCGCTCTCTGCATCGACAAAGCGGTATCAATTTAAGATAATGAGATATTTGTCTCACTTCGAACAAATTATACACCATTTCGCTTCACATGTCAAGAGAATATTTACGGTATTTGTGATGAATAAAAGCCTAATTCACACTTTTGCCCGCTTTTTCGGTCTGCGCCTTTTTAGCCGACCCGAGTCGGGGAGAGATAAAAAAGATGCAGAAGCGTCGAAAATCGTCA
>URDX01000038.1 GCA_900546695.1 uncultured Eubacteriales bacterium
CAGAACTCAATCACTTTTTCTATTCTTTTGGTCTCACATCTATTGTAACGCTACACGCATAATGCAAAAATCCACGCGCCCGCTATTGAAAAAGCCGCAGGGCTGTGATATAATATAATTTGGATTTTTGTATTTTTGAAAGGCAATGCAAATGCGGGAAATTTACTGTTCAACGGGAGCATATATAGGCAGGGCAAACGAGTTCAACCCCGAGCTGATCCCTTTTTACGGGCGGCAGATACACTGCGACGGCTTTGAATTCATGGTCGTCAGCGGCTGGGAGCGAAAGCCGAGCGAGATCGTTCGCAGTCTCGGAGACTGCGGTATGGTATTTCGGACGCTTCATTCGGATAAATTCATCGGTCAGTGTCTCTCAGAGGGCAAGGATGACGACGCTATGGCGCTTTTTGACGAGAGTCTGCGCGCGGCGATCGCTGCGGGCGCGGAAAAGATGGTGCTGCATATGTGGGGCGGCGTTGTCAGCGACAGTTGCTTCGCGCACAATCTGACCTATCTGCCGCGTATGGTCGAACACTGCGGCGAGGCGGGGGTGACACTTTGTGTCGAAAACGTTCCGTGTGCTTGCGGCGACCCGATAGCGCACTGGCGCGACTGCGAGGCGCTTTGCCCCGATGTACGTTTTATCTACGACACCCGCTTCGGATATTTTGCGGGAACGCTTGAGCGCGATGTAGGACTGTTCTCGGATTCGGTATTCGGAGCAAAGACGGTGCATATGCACGTCAGTGATTTTACGGGTGTTCAGCATGATTTTCATTGTCTGCGCCCGATACCGATGCCGGGTGAGGGCAGCATTGACTTTGACAGCTTTTTTGCAGCGGTGAAGCCGATATATTCGGGCACTGTGACACTCGAATCGCCGTCGCTTGACGAGCATGGGCATGTCGACCCCGAGCGGCTGTCTGCGGCGATAGAATACATCAGACAGCGGCTATGAGAGGGTGCAGCATGCAGATTGCGGCGCATCGAACGCTTAGAATCTATTCCGTAAAAAAAGGAGAGAGCATAAAATGAAACGCTTTATGGGAAAAGAATTTCTGCTCGACACCGAGACGGCGAGGCAGCTCTATCACACGTATGCCGAGCGGCTGCCGATAATCGACTATCACTGTCACGTTTCCCCGCGTGAGATAGCGGAGAATCGCCGCTTCTCGAACATTACCGAGCTGTGGCTCGGCGGTGACCACTACAAGTGGCGCGCTATGCGCTCGTGCGGAGTTGACGAGAAGTACATTACGGGGGATGCTTCGGATTACGAGAAGTTCCGCGCGCTGGCGTGCTGCATGCCGCGCCTTATCGGAAACCCGCTCTACCACTGGTCGCATCTCGAGCTTCAGCGCTATTTCGGCTATACGGGTACGCTGTCCGAAAAGACCTGCGACGAGGTATGGAAGCTGACATCGGCGCGTCTCGCAGAGCCGTATATGACGGTCAAGAATATTATCCGCGCCTCGAATGTCGACGTTATCTGCACGACCGACGACCCCGCAGACGAGCTCTGCTATCACGAGAAGATAGCGCAGGATGAGCATTTTACCACCCGCGTGCTCCCCGCTTTTCGCCCCGACAAGGGCATTAATATCCGCCGCGCGGGCTGGCGCGAGTATATCTCATCGCTCTCTGCAGCTGCGGGCATGCCGATAACCGATCTCGATTCGCTCAAGGCGGCATATGTCGCCAGACTCGATTATTTTGCGGAGCACGGCTGCGTCACCGCCGATCACGGCATCGACGACGCAATCCCCTCGGCAGAGCGTTACGAGCTCGCACGTGCGGACGAGATTTTCCGTGCGGCGCTCTCGGGCGGACGTGTTGACGCGCACGACGGAGAGATATTCGCACTCGAGATGCATCGCTTCTTTGCGCGCGAATACACGCGCAGGGGATGGGTCATGCAGATACATTTCGGCGTAATGCGCAATCCCTGCACGCCGATGTTCGAGCGTCTCGGACCCGATTCGGGCTTTGACATAATCGGCGGTCGCAGCAGCGTTACCGAGCTCGCGCGCATGCTCGATCTGTTTGCTGTTGAAAGCAGTCTGCCGCGCACGGTCATTTATTCGATAAACCCCGCAGACAATGCGGCTGTAGGCTCGCTTATAGGCGGTTTTCAGCTCACCGACGGCAGCGGCATGCCGCGCGTTATGCAGGGCAGTGCATGGTGGTTCAACGATAACAAGACAGGAATGCGCGAGCAGATGACGAGCCTTGCAAATCTTTCCGCGCTCGGCTCATTCCTCGGTATGCTCACCGACAGCCGCAGCTTCCTCTCGTATACAAGACACGAGTATTTCCGCCGCATCCTCTGCTCCGTAATCGGTCACTGGGTCGAGGATGGGGAGTATCCGTACGATGTCGAGGAGCTTGCGCAGCTCGTGATGGATATCTGCTACAATAATACAAAGGACTTTTTCTCGCTTTGACGGCGTGCGGGACGATAATTGCCGGATAATTACCGAAAGGAGGGCGGATAATGAACGGTACTGTTATTTCAGAGCGGTCTGCGGCGCGCGGTGACGCACATGCGGTGTCCGCCCGCTTGGAGTCCCATACTAATCACACCGCACGGCGGGTGCTTTCTGCGGCTTTGACAGCGGTTGGCGCACTTCTCGCAACGGTGATTATAACGGCGCTGACGCTCGGCTACAGCATCTCCGCCGCCATGCCCGACTGGCTCGAGACCCCGCTCGGCGAGCGCAGCGCTGCCCCCGCGGCAGTCTATCCGCCGATACGCGGCGGGTATATCTGTCTGCTCGGCGAGGACGGGACGTTTTTTGCGCCCGAATATTGCACCGCGCTCGGCTCGGTCACGGGCGATATCGAATGGACCGACGGCGAGAGGGCGGCGCTTGCGCCCGATGAACTCATAGTCTCGGCTGATTGCGCGCTTTCGGGCAGCGTCGGCTGCGACGGCTATGCTTACGGCGGGGAATCACTCGGCGGCGAGAGCCGCAGAATAGTGGGTGTTTTGAATGATTCGTCGTGCACCGTCGTTCTGCCCGATGATGAGGCTGCGCTGCTGATAAGCGGCGAAGAGATTAAGGATGAGAACGGTGTCTCCTTCACGGGAAATGCAGTGCAGCTCGCGGTGACCGCCGTCTCGGACAGGCTTTCGGGCGGTGCGGGCGGCACCGCGACCGTGTTTACGGTCGTGCTGTCGGTCGCCTCGGTGCTGCTGCTCGTCTCGCTTATCGCTTGCGGCGTTATAACGATACAAGCGCATGACGGCGTTTCGGTACCGCCGGACGCGATGTATTACAGGTACATTGCAATGGCTGCCGCAGTATTCGCCGCAACAAGCATCGGTACGGCATGGCTCTGCTCACGCATAGAGGCGATGGGGTACGGCTCGCTTGTCGATTTCGGATTGCATGAGATAATGGTTATAGCCGCGGGATGCGTGATAACCTTTGCGCTGCCGTGTCTGCTTGCGCCGCTCGCTGCGCGTCTGCTCCGCCGTATGGGAACGCACCGCGCGGAGAAGAAGAACTGATTTTGCGCAGCACATCCGCAGTGGAGAACGTCGGCATAGCTGCTGCGAGAACGGCGGTATGTCGGCACGGCTGCAGTGGGAAACGGCGATGCGTCGGCACGGCTGCAGTGGGAAACGGCGATGCGTCGGCACGTCGGAAAAGCGCTTCGAAAATCGAGGTGCGGCAGCGCGGCGCGCAGCAGAGCAGCATCTGAATAACGGCGCATCTCGAAAAAACAAAAAACAAAAAAGCACCGACCCGAGTCGATGCTTTTTTATGGAGCTAGTGGTGGGGATTGAACCCACGACCTGCTGATTACGAATCAGCTGCTCTACCACTGAGCCACACTAGCACATAACGATATTATTATACCCGTAGGCGGGCGTTTTGTCAATACCTTTTGCCGAAATTTTCGGTAATGCCGCCGACAGCGTGACAAAATACCGTCGACAATGCTGCAAAACGCTGCCGACAGAGCTGCACAACCCACCGACAGCGCGGCAGAACAGGCGGCTTTCATCGGCGGCGGGACTCTTTCGCGGTTTGCTGCGCCGCCGAAAGTATATCTTAAGCATCATAAGGAACAATAAAAATGAATCTGACAAATCCAAGCGAGGTCCGCGCGATAATGGAGTCGCACGGGCTGCAATTTCAAAAGCAGTTCGGTCAGAACTTCCTCATAAGCGCTGCCGTTCCCGCGCGGATAGCGGAGCAGACGGGAGACTGCGTGCTCGAGATAGGTCCGGGCATCGGAACGCTGACGCGCGAGCTGTGCGCCCGTGCGCGGCAGGTCGAGTGCGTCGAGATAGACCGGGGGCTTATCCCTGTGCTGACCGAGACGCTTTCCGACTTTGACAACGTTCGCGTGACGAATGCCGACGTTATGCAGCTCGACATCGCGGAGTTTGTGCGCGAGCGCTTCGGCGGCGAGCGGATAACCGTCTGCGCAAATCTGCCGTACTATATAACCACCCCCGTTATCATGGCGCTGCTCGAATCGGGCGCGCCGATAGACCGCATCACCGTAATGGTGCAGAAGGAGGTCGCGGAGCGTCTTGCCGCAGTGCCGGGGAGCGCCGATTACGGTGCGGTGACCGCCGCCGTTGCATGGTACGGGCGCGCGGAGCGGCTGTTTGACGTACCCGCGGGGTGCTTCATTCCGCGCCCCAAGGTCGACTCTGCAGTTATCAGAATAACGCTCGGCGACGGTGCGCGGGAGCGGGTCGGATGCCGTGATGAGCGCCTTATGCTGCGTCTGATATCGGCGGCGTTCTGCATGCGGAGAAAGACGCTGCTCAATGCGCTCGGTTCGTCTTTTTCGCATTTTTCAAAGGAAAAACTTGCAAAAATCATAGAATCGGCGGGTATCTCACCCACCGTTCGCGGGGAGCGTCTGTCGGTCGAGGATTACGCTCATCTCGCAGATGTGATGGTCGAATCGACTGAAAAATGACAGTAATTCGGTAGGTGTCAAAAATGCAGGATTTAATCTCGGATAATTCAAAAACATTTTATTAACACCGTGTTAATTTCGATTTTATCTCGGTGAATAGGCTTGATTTTTCCGCGATAATGTAGTATCATGTTCGCGGAATCAAATTTTGAGAGGAGATTACCATGACCAAGAACAGTTACATTAACAATTGGATCAAGGAGATGGCTGAACTCACCACTCCCGATAATATCGTTTGGATAGACGGCAGCGAGGAGCAGACCAAGGCGCTCCAGGCTCAGGCTGTCAAGGACGGCACTCTCGAGGCTCTTAACCCTGAGCTTCTGCCTAACTGCTTCCTCCACCGCACCGCAGTTAACGACGTTGCGCGTGTCGAGAACCGTACCTTCATCTGCACCAGAGAGAAGGCAGATGCGGGAAACATCAACAACTGGATGGACCCCAAGGAGTGCTACGACAAGCTCGGTAAGCTCTTCCGCGGCTCCATGAAGGGCATGACCATGTACGTCATTCCTTACTCGATGGGCGTTGTCGGCTCCGACTTCGCAAAGATCGGCATCGAGCTGACCGACTCCATCTACGTTGTTCTTAACATGCTTATCATGACAAGAGCAGGTCAGCAGGTCATCGACGTGCTCGACGGTATCGGCGATAACTTCATCAAGGGACTGCATGCACGCGCAGACCTCGATGAGAACAATCGTTACATCTGCCACTTCCCGGAGGACAACACCATCTGGTCCATCAACTCCGGTTACGGCGGAAACGTTCTGCTCGGCAAGAAGTGCTTCGCACTCCGTATCGCATCCTACCTCGGCCGTAAGGAAGGCTGGATGGCTGAGCACATGCTCATCCTCGGCGTTGAATACCCGAACGGTGAGACTAAGTATGTAACCGCCGCATTCCCGTCCGCATGCGGTAAGACCAACCTCGCAATGCTCATTCCGCCGGAAGTATTCCGCAAGAAGGGCTACAAGGTTTGGTGCGTAGGCGACGATATTGCTTGGCTCCGCGTCGGTAAGGACGGCAGACTGTGGGCTGTCAACCCCGAGAACGGCTTCTTCGGTGTTGCTCCCGGTACCAACGAAAAGTCCAACCCCAACGCTCTTGCTACTACCAAGCGCGATACCATCTTTACAAACGTTGTTCATGACCTCGATAACAACACCGTTTGGTGGGAGGGTCTTAACGATAATCCTCCGAAGAATGCTATCGACTGGAAGGGCAACAAGTGGGATTACACCAAGTACGACAAGAAGGATAAGTCCACCTGCGGAGCTCATCCGAACTCCCGCTTCACCTCTGTCGCTAAGAACTGCCCCTGCGTTTCTCCTAAGTTTGACGATCCCGCAGGCGTTCCGATCACCGCTATCATCTTCGGCGGACGCCGCGCAAAGACCGCTCCTCTCGTGTATCAGTCCACAAGCTGGCAGAACGGCACCTTCGTCGGTTCCATCATGGCTTCCGAGACTACCGCAGCAGCTGCAGGCGCTGTCGGCGTAGTTCGCCGCGATCCTATGGCTATGCGTCCTTTCGTAGGCTACGATATGGGCGACTACTTCCGCCACTGGCTCGATATGGGCAAGAAGATCCCGAACCCGCCTAAGATCTTCCACGTCAACTGGTTCCGTACCGATGACGAGGGTCACTTCATTTGGCCCGGCTACGGCGAGAATATGCGCGTAGTTAAGTGGATTCTTGATCGCTGCGAGGGCAAGGCAGACGCTGAACTCACTCCTATCGGTTACGTTCCGAAGCCCGAGGACATCGACGTTGAGGACCTTGAGGGTGTTTCCGCCGATACTATCCGTGAGCTGCTCTGTGTTGATACCGCTTCGTGGCTCGAGGATATCGAGAACATCCGCGAGTTCTACAAGACCGTCGGCGACAGAGTTCCCGCAGAGCTTATCGAGGAGCTTAACGGCCTCGAGGCTCGTCTTAAGGCAGCTAAGTAATCGACAAACAGCATGATAATCTTTCACGGAGCGAACCCGCGCGGCTCGCTCCGTGATGTGTTTTTAGGACACAGCGGCGCTGTATGCATATGCGACACTGCCGCAGTGCGTCGCATGAAGAAATGCAGGGAACAGCTGCTCTGCTGCAGGGGCAATAGGGTATGAAATAACGCTGTGCTTGCGTCGGGAAAAAAGATACGGAATGACCGCTGCACTTGCAGTAGAACAAGGATTATGTAATGACGGCTGCGTTTGCAGCGGGGGCGGAATGATATGAAAAGAACGGATATCGGACATCGGGCGGGTGGATATATGCCGTGTGCCGTGCGTGACGACGGCGCGCCGCTGCAATATCGGCTTGTTTATTCCGACAGGGCGGTGAAGAACGTGAGCATCCGTATCTCGCGTGACGGCGAGGTGGAGGTGCGCTCGCCCCGCGGGGTGCCCGCGGAGTTTATCGAGCAGCTTGTGCAGAGCAAGCGGAAGCTGATACTACGTGCGCTTTCTGAGAGGGCAACCCTTGACGAGGCGCGGTCCTACTATACCCTTGACTACGGCTACAGCACCCCGCTGCTCGGTACGGACTATCCGATAATCGCGGAAGACGACGGTGGCGCTGCGGGCGTTGATTCTTCTCGATTCGGAGACACGGGAAGCGACGGCGCAGATCATGGCAGCACAAGAAGCAGCGGCGCTGAGTATGGCAAAACAAGAAGTGACGACACGGAAAGCGGCAGCGCAGCATGCGACAAAACAAGACGCGACGGCGCGGCGTGCGGAAACACAAGAGGCGGCGCGGAGTATGGCGGCACAAGACACGGCGCGAAGCGCGGCGGTATCGGGCATATGAAGGATGAAAAATCCCGCCTGCCCGAAACATCGCTGCTCCCCGTCAGCTGCCGCGCGGGCAGCTTTGACGGCAGCGCGTTCATTCTGCCGTCGGGGCTTGAGCCGATAGAGATCGAGCGCGCGCTTGCGGGCATATATGCTGCGGCGGGGCGACAGTATCTTTCGGAGCGTACGCAGCTTATTGCGTCTGATATGGGCATGAACTGCCCGCCCGTTGCGCTTTCGGGCGCTAAAAAGCAATGGGGCAGCTGCACGCACAATAAGCGCAGCGAGGACCGAATATGCTATTCATGGCGGCTGATGCTCGCATCGCCCCGCGCTGTCGATTCGGTTATCGTGCACGAGCTGTGTCACGTCGGAGAGATGAGTCACGGCGAGCGCTTCTGGCGGCATGTCAAGAGCTACATGCCCGACTATTCCGAGTCGCACGAGGAGCTGCGCAGACTTGCCGCGACGATGGCGCGCCGTTTTCACGTCTGAGTGCGGCAGCTGTGCTCGGATGTATTCGCTCAGAAAGCATGATGCGATATTCATTTACGGCGGCTCAGATCGGCGCCGGATTAACAAATATATATTTTTTTGTTGTTTTTTTAAAAATTGCACATTACCTATTGATTTGAACGACATAACCTGATATAATACACGACGTTTGCACGCTATACCTGCTCGTGGTTTGGAGAGCAGTGCGACGGCGGGCTGTTTTTCGCCTTTTCGTCAACTGTCTATGGTATTATAACGGTGGATATTACTGTACTTTTAATTATTGTTGGTGTTATTGTTGTTGAAATATTGCTCTCGCTTATTATCAGGGCGGCGGTGGAGCTCGCTCTTTCGTGGGACAAGCTTGTATATTATACGTCGCAGATGCGGCTCGATGAGGGAGAAGAACGCCGGAAATGGCGCAAGATGCGCCGTTGGCTGCTGCACAGCATCTTTGCTCCGAGCAGCTTCTTTGCGCCGCTGCTCCATCCGATAAGGACGGCTTGCGGCGGGCATTCGCACCGCCATCACAGGCATCATCGCCGTCACGGACACGGCGGACACGGATATAGCAGCGGTCACGGGCATGACGGCGACCGCTGACGCTTCGACGGTTGCGATCGTGAACAACAGCACATAAAAAGACTGATAAAGGGTCTGTTAAAAAACTCAGTTTTTTAACAGACCCTTTGATTTTTTGCTTTTCTGCCGTACTAAAACGAATTTGTCACTTAGAACCTTTTTCTTTGTAATACAGCAGACAGTGGCAGTATCCCTCGAAATTCTCGTCGGCTATCTGACGGCGGAACTCCTCACACATGCACTTATATTCCTCCGTGCGTTGAGTGCGGCAGGGACAGTAGCCGCCCGTTCTGCGCAGCCCTTCCTTTACGGCGCGGACAATGTCCTCGTTCTCGTTCAGGCGTATTTTCGGCGCTGACAAGGTCACGCCTCCTCGATGAGACGCAGTACCGCTTCACGCGATATCGCTCCGACCGAGCGCTTTTTCTCGTCTCCGCCTTCGGCGACAATAAGCGTCGGAATGCTGACGATGCCGTATTTAATCGCAAGCTCGGGCTCGTCGTCAACATTTATCGAGCAGATTCGACAGGGCGTGTCGCCCTCTGCAAGCTCCTCGATTATCGGCTTCATCATCATGCACGGACCGCACCATGTAGCCCAAAAATCTATGAGCACCTTACCCTCTGCTGCGACTACCTCGGTCTCAAAATTGTCCTTTGTTACTTCAATTACGCTCATTTTTATTCTTCCTTTCTTTTTTCGCGTGCATCTATCATTCGCACCGTCCTATTCATTATCAGCCGCCCGACAAGCGCATATGCACCCTGCAGCAAAAACAGCCCTGCCATTATCAGCAGCTCGCTTGCATACGGCGCGCGGTAGTATTCGTTTGCCAGACTGTAGAAGAACAGGACGGCGTAGTAGATTTCGGTTATCACGCCTATCGCCAGCCTTATCAGCACGGAGGCGTTCATGCTGCGGTTCAGCGGGTCGGGTATGCCCTCGCCGAGCTTTTCTCGGAAGCGGCGGAGACCTTTGCAGCCCGCTTCATTTTTGTTGCACTGCGTACTATTTCTTCCGCTCCCCGTGCTGCCCTTGCTTTGCCCGGCTCTGCCTTGCGCGGTGTCCCTGCTTTTCGCGGTGCCCAAGTTCCGTGCGTCTCTGCCGCCGGTCGCTCCGACTTCATTGCTCCGAGCATCGCTCTGCACGTCATGCTGCTTGATTCCCGCGCGCTGCCGCATTGCACTCAGTGCCGCAGAGGTTATCCTGCTGCCTTGCTGCGATTGCATCGCCTTACGCTGCGCGTCTGCGGGGTGCGATTGCTGCTGATGCTTGCCGCCCTGCGGAGTGTCGCACCGTGCTGTGCTGTCTTTGACTGCACCGCTTTGTGCTGTGTTGCCTTTAGCTGCGCCGTGCGCGGACCTTTTATGTCTGTCGCGAACCCGCATGCCCGTGCACTCCGCCTGCTTATCACGTACTCCGAGCAGCGGGACGGTGAGTATCGAAACGGCATATACGAGCAGGTCGAACAGCCACAAGCCGATATAGCCGAGATAGCTCTTCATGTTCGAGCCCGTACCGAGCAGCAGCTCGAGCAGCGGGGGAGAGACGTACGGCATCATCAGCCCGACGGCGGATATGATGAACAGCGGTATGCTTTTTCTTGCGCCGCGAACGCAGACGCTGCGCAGCGAGACGGCAAGCGGCAGATACGGCAGCAGCGCGCTGAGTACCTGTATCAGATAATAGGTCACAACGGGCAGCGCCTGATGCTCGATATCGCCCGCATAATAGGTGTAGATGTAGCTCAGACCGAAGCTGTTTATCACGGTGAACAGCAGCGCCGTTACAAGCGCAAATACGAGCTCGCTCCGTGACAGCGAGCCGCGGCGAGACTTTTTCTTCTCCCCGTCTGCGGGTGGTGCGGTGCCGCTGTCACCTAAGGGATGTGCCGCATCGCTTTGCGCCGCCTGATCGACATGCCGCTCTGTTTGAACGGGGCTTTGTACCGTCTGTGCGTCGCTTATATTCTTATCGTTATCGGTATTCAAATATCTTCCTCCCGAATTGCTTCTGCTGCAATTGTAGCACGGTCGTGCATTTTTTACAAACCTGCGCCGCTAAATAAGTGTGAATGATGTGTAAACTTTGACCGCGCCCGCCGCCTGCGCCCCGCCGTCGCTATATTCCGCCGCGCGCGGGCATATAAATGCTATGAAAACAACGAAAGCGAGGACGCACTATGGAGATATACATTACATCCGAGGGGGACAGCTACGCTGCGATAGCGCAGAGCTTCGGTGTAGACGAGGGCTATCTGCGCTCGGTAAACGGCGCTGCGGCGGGCGAGCCCGCACTCGGTCAGGCGGTCGTGATACTACGTCCCGAGCGGACGGTGACGGTCGGAGAGGGCGACACGCTGTACGGCATCGCGAGCGCAAACGGCATGACCCTGCCCGCGATATACCGTCTCAATCCCGCGCTCGGCGGCAGGGGCGAGGTTTATCCGGGGCAGGTGATAGTGCTGTCGGTGCAGGGCGAGCGGCGCGGCAGTATCGAAACAAACGGCTATGCTTATACCAATATCGACGAGGCGCTGCTGCGCACCGTGCTGCCGTATATGAGCTATCTCACCGTATTTACATACGGCTTTACCCCAGAGGGGGAGCTGCTTGAGCCCGAGGGCGAGGAGCGGCTGCTGACCATCTGTCGCGAGTACGGCACCGCGCCGATTATGATGATATCGACCCTGACGAGCGAGGGGAGCTTTTCAAATCAGCTCTCGAATGCGCTTTTCGCAGATCCCGACGCGACCGCACTGCTGATATCACGTCTCGTTTCCCGCGCGGAGGAGCTCGGCTATTACGGGATAGATGTTGATTTTGAGTACGTCTTTGCAACGGATGCCGACGGCTTTGCCGACTTTGTCGCGTCGCTGACCGAGGCTGCAAACGCGCGCGGTATCCGCGTATGGGTGGCGCTTGCGCCGAAAAGCTATGCGGAGCAGCCGGGGCTGCTCTATGAGGCGCATAACTATTCCGAGCTCGGTGCTGCGGCAAACTACGCAACGCTTATGACCTACGAATGGGGCTACAGATACGGCCCGCCCATGGCGGTCGCGCCGCTCGACAAGGTGCGCGTGGTGGTAGAATACGCCCTGACCGAAATGCCCGCCGAGAAGATATTTATGGGCGTGCCGTGCTACGGCTACGACTGGAGTCTGCCGTATGTGCGCGGGGTATCGGCTGCGCCGAGCCTCGGATGTGAGGAGGCGCGCGACCTTGCGCGCGATGTGGGTGCGGCGATAAGATATGATGAGGTCTCGCAGGCGCCGTATTTCAGGTACGTTGCATCGGACACAGAGCATGAGGCGTGGTTCGGCGATGCGAGGAGCGCACAGGCAAGCTACGCGCTTGCTGCGGAACTCGGGCTGCGCGGCGTTGCATACTGGAATCTCATGCGCCCGTACACCGTCGCATGGACGACGGCAGTCGGTGAGTATGACATAGTAAGACCGCTCGAGGTCATCCCCGCTTCGACGGGGAACGTGTCGGACGCAGGGGATGCAGGGGATGCAGGGGATACATCCGGGGGAGACTTCCCCGCAAGTCTTCCCCCGAACCCCCTACCAAAGCTTTAAAACTGAGGACTTTTCGAGATGCACCGACCGAGACGGCAGGAGTGACGGGGTGGCTGCGGCTGTGAGCAAATAAATGCTCGTCTTTTTTCAAAGGGGACAGGTAGAAATGTTCGGTTCGGACTTTTTTAATAGCCACGTTAAGCGGCGCTTGTCAAAATACTACGGAGGATGGGGAATTTGCCCATCCTCTATTTACTTTTTCGGGGTTATATGTTATAATGATATGAAAAACCATCGGCGGACGGGAGCGGTCGGTTTCTGCGGTCCGATGGGGAAAAGTAAACAGATAAAACGGGAACATTCGCATGAAAAACGACAGAGATATTTCTGCGCCGCTCACAGAAGAGCTGCGCGGTATAGCGGTGATAATTCCGTCGCTCAATCCGTGTGAGCATCTGACCGAGACTGCGCGGCAGATGCATGCGGCGGGCTTCGGCAACATCATACTCATCGACGACGGAAGCACCGACGGGACGAAAAAATATTTTTCCGAGGCGGCCGAGGAGACGGGCGCGACGCTGCTCACTCATGAGGTCAACCGAGGCAAAGGTGCGGCGCTGAAAACCGCATTTTCATACATTCTCGACAAGCGCCCCGATATAATCGGTGCGGTGACGGTCGACGGCGACGGTCAGCACACTGCGCACGATGCCGTTGCATGTGCGCGCAGGCTTGCGCTGCATATCCGCGAGCACGAAGCAGCGGAGGCGCGCGGAGGGAATGCGGGCAGGGTGCCGCTCGTTATCGGTGTGCGTGACTTCTCGCGCGACGACGTACCCGCACGCAGTGCTTTCGGCAACCGCACGACGGCGCTCCTTTTCCGTCTCTTCTTCAATCTGCGCGTGACCGATACACAGACGGGGCTCCGCGCGGTATCGCGTGCAAATATGGAGGTGTTCCGCCGTCTGCGCGGCGAACGCTACGAGTACGAGACCAATATGCTGCTTGAATGCAAGCGCTTCGGCATCGCCATTGAGGAGATACCGATAGAGACGGTGTATATCGACGACAATTCCGAGTCGCATTTCAATCCGCTTATAGATTCGCTGCGAATCTATGCGCTTATACTTAAATTTATGTTCAGCTCGATGGCGGCGACTGCGATCGACTACACGCTGTTTATGCTGCTGTTTACGCTGTTCGTCTCGCTCAGTGACAGATATCCGTTCTTTGCGAGCAACGTCCCGTACATAGGTACGCAGACGGAGGTGCTGCTTGCGACCGTGCTTGCGCGCATCGTCTCGTCGCTGTGCAATTTCATGCTGAATTCGCGCATAGTGTTTTCCTGCGGAAAGGCAAGGCTGCAGACCTTTGTGCGATATTATACGGTGGCGATACCGCAGATGCTTATCTCGGCTTTGCTCGTTTCGCTTATTTCGCAGTTTACTCAGCGCGGCGGTATAATTGTCGCAATAGCTAAGATATTTGTTGATATTATGCTGTTTCTTATCAGCTTCCGCATTCAGCGAGGGTGGGTATTCTCCGAAAAGAACCGCAATGCGTGAAGGCTAAAATCGTCCGGACCGAAAAAGCGAAAACAAGAAGTGATAATTGATTTTCAGTATATTCAGCTTTGCGGATAAATGGGTCGGAATCCTATCGGATTCCTGCATGAAGTTTTATGTTTTCGCTTTTTCTGCGCCCGATTTCGCCGCACGACGTACGATAGTACGCCTTGCGCGA
>URDX01000039.1 GCA_900546695.1 uncultured Eubacteriales bacterium
CTGCCGTACGCTTGTACGGCGACGAGGCGGTTTTCAACGATTCTGCATCTTTTTTATCTCTCCCCGCGGCGGGGTGGGCTGAGGCGGACAAGTATAGCAATGATGCGGCGGGGCGCTGCAGGAAAATTCCGTATTATAATTAATATTTTGTTCAAGCAATCGGGCGCGATATGCGCTATACTGTAAAAAATGAACCGCAGAGCGGAGTCACAGCGGAGGTATGGTATATGAAAGGCAGAAGGTTCGGGCGGCGGCGCCTGACGATGACGGTGCTGCTATGCATAATTATAGCGCTGCTTACCGTTGCGCTGCTGCTTGCGGCGTATGTGATATCAAAGCTCGAAAGAAACAATCTGTTTTCCAAGAGCGTTTTTCTCGGGAACAACTATTTTCTCGGCGAGCTTTCGGGCGAGAGCGGGGAATCCGAGTCGCAGTCGCAGGACAGCATGACCGCCCGTGCTATGTCAAATCTTGAAAAGCAGCTGCTCGCAGAGGCGGTTTTCGATGCAGGCGATTACCCGTACGGTGATGATATGGTAAAGGCGGCGGAGGATGCGTACTACGGCATGGATAACAGTGTCGGAAGCACCGACGGTTACGACGAAAACGGTAAAGGCTATGACGGCACAAACGGAGATTGGTACTACAGCGGCGACGGCTACGACAGCGGAAGCGGTAAAGGTTACGACGGTGAGAGCAGCGGCGATCAAAGCGGCTCTGACGGCGCGCCTGAGGGTACATATGGCTCTGCTGCAGGCGGAAGGTATACCGAAAAATTCACCGACGCAGATACAGAGTCGGCAGGGTACGACGCATACGGCAACTATTACATTCCCGAGTTCTACAACTATCTTTATATAGATGCGGGAAGCTTCAAATCATCGGTTGCGACGCTGCTGCAGGCGGCGAGCGACACGTTTGCATCGTTCGGCTACTCGGACACGACATGCAGAAGCGTTGAGACGCTTATGCTCGAACTGTCGGGACGCGAATTTCTTATAACCGATGGGCTCGAAAAGCAGCTCAGCGTTCCGTACATCTCGCAGGAAGGCAGCTTTCCTAACGGCTGCGAGTCGGTCAGCGCGGTGATGCTGCTGCGCTATTACGGCTTTGACATAACGCCCGATGAATTTATCGACAACTACCTGCCGTGCGAGCCCGTCAGAATAAGCTGGGGCACGCGCTACGGACCGAATCCTAAGCTGGTCTATGCGGGCGACCCGCGCAGCGACAGCGACGGCTACGGGTGCTTTGCCCCTGTCATAGTAAAGGCGATGAATTTGTATCTGTCGGGCAAGGGCTGCTACGCAAAAAATGTCACGGGAACGTCGCTTTCAACGCTCGCCTCGACATATATCGATAACGGCAACCCCGTGCTCGTGTGGGGAACCGTCGGTATGAAGGAGATCGACCGCATAATTCAGTGGCAGTCGGACGACAGAACGGAATCTTTCCTCTATCCTGCAAACGAGCATTGCATGGTATTCTCGGGCTACGACGGCGAAAACTATTGGTTTTCCGACCCTTACGATTCAAACGGAACTGTCGCTTATCCGATATCCGATTCGGTAATGGCATATAACCAGCTCGGCACTCAGGCGGTAGTAATAATGAAGTCCGATAAGCAGTAACCTCTGCCCCGGAGACTGTGCGGGAATTACGATATGACTGCATGCGATTCATGACGGATTGTGTCGACTTATAACTCAATAAAAAACGTCCCGTGCATCGACCATACGGTAGGTGCACGGGACGTTTTGATTATTCAGGTAAAGACTCAGTTAAAGCGCTTTCTGCCCTCATATGTGGTATGAAGCAGCTCGTGAGCCTTATGCGAGTTGGGCTTTTCGAGATATTCGGTATACAGCTGCTTTATCTGCTCGTTGTTATGCGACTGTCTTACCGTCTGTCTCTCGTCCTCCGAATAGAGCGCTGCTGCGCGCTTTTCCTTGAAGGTATCGAGAATGTCGATATCCTCATTCGGCAGGAAGCAGGGCTTGATGTACGGCTGTCCGCCGCCCGCAACGCATCCGCCGGGGCATCCCATTATCTCGATGAAGGAGTATTTTGATGTTCCCGCGCGTATCTCGTCCATGAGAACCTTAGCGTTCTTCATGCCCGATGCGACGGCTACCGATATCTGCTTACCCTCGATGTCGATGGTGGCTTCCTTGATGCCGTCAAAGCCGCGGACCTGCTCAAACTTAATGAACTCGTGCTCCTTACCCGTGAGTACGAAGTAAGCGGTACGAAGTGCGGCTTCCATAACGCCGCCCGTCACGCCGAATATAACGCCCGCGCCCGAGTAATCACCGAGCAGATCGGAATCGAATTCCTCGTCGGGCAGTGCATTAAAGTTGATACCGCTGCGCTTGATTAGGTCTCCGAGCTCGCGCGTTGTGAGAACGCAGTCGACATCGGGCAGACCGTTTACTGCAAGCAGCGGACGCTCCTTTTCGAACTTTTTAGCGGTGCAGGGCATGATGGAAACGACGAAGATGTTCTTCGGGTCGAGACCTTTCTTCTCTGCAAAGTAGGACTTTATGATAGCGCCCATCATCTCATGCGGTGACTTGCAGGAGGAGAGATGGTCGAGCTGATCTGGGTAGTTGTACTCCGCATAGTTAACCCATCCGGGCGAGCAGGAGGTTATCATCGGGAGAACACCGCCGTTCTGCATGCGGTCAAGCAGCTCGGTCGCTTCCTCCATGATGGTAAGGTCTGCACTGAAATCGGTATCGTATACGCGGTCGAAGCCGAGACGCTTGAGCGCAGCGACCATCTTACCCGTAACGGGCGTTCCGACCTTCATGCCGAATTCCTCACCGAGTGCGGCGCGGACTGCGGGTGCGGTCTGAACGACGATATATTTTCCTGCCTTCTTTGCCTCGTCTATTCTCGAAATTTCGGATTTCTCCATCAGAGCGCCCGTCGGGCAGACGCTTACGCACTGACCGCAGAGTATGCAGGGAGAATTTGCAAAGGAGCGGTTCTCGGCGGGGGCAACGATGGTGCTGAAACCGCGATTCTCGAAGCCGAGAATGCCGAGACCGTGAGCGTTTTTACATCTTGCGACGCATCTGCCGCAGAGAATGCACTTGCCCGTATCGCGAACGATGGACGGCGTGAGCTCGTCGACCGTGACGGGGGTGCGCTCGCCCTGATATTTATCCTCGCGTGCGCCCGTTATCTTAGCGACGTGCAGCAGCTCGCAGCTGCCGTTTTTGCTGCACTGCTGACACTTCATCGAGTGATTGGAGAGCAGCAGCTCGACGGACGTACGGCGGGCCTCCACCGCCTTAGGCGAAGATATTGTTATCTCCATGCCCTCGGAGACGGGGTATACGCAGGATGCGACGAGTCCGCGCGCGCCCGTTGCCTCTACAAGGCAGACGCGGCAGGAGCCGTTATTGCATTCGCCGTGATTATATGCACAGAGGGAGGGAATCTCGTAACCGCAACGTCTTGCTGCCTCGAGAATGGTCAGTCCTTCCTCCACCTGATAGGGATAGCCCTCTATTTTTATATTGATTAAAGACATACCGATCCTCCCGATTATTCCTTAACGATAGCATTAAACTTACAGGACGAGATACACATTCCGCACTTGATGCACTTGCTCTGATCTATTTCGAACGGCGAGCGGATAACGCCCGTGATGGCATTAACGGGACACTGTCTCGAGCAGAGCGAGCAGCCCTTACACTTGTCGGGCACTATCTTGTACTGCATCAGCTTCTTGCAGACCTTTGCGGGGCACTTCTTATCCTTGATATGTGCCTCGTACTCGTTGCGGAAATGGGTGAGGGTGGAAACAATGGGGTTAGCGGAGGTCTGACCGAGCGCGCAGAGCGAGTTGGTCTTTACCGCCTTTGAGAGCTCGTCGAGCTCGGCAAGGTCCTCCATCGTGCCCTGACCCTTTGTTATCTTGGTAAGGATCTCGAGCATGCGCTTTGTACCGATACGGCAGGGAGTGCACTTACCGCAGGACTCGTCGCAGATGAACTCCATGTAGAATTTTGCAACGTCGACCATGCAGTTGTCCTCATCCATGACGATTGCACCGCCCGAGCCCATCATAGAACCCTTTGCAACGAGGTTGTCAAAGTCGATAGGCTCATCGAGATATTCCTCGGTGAGACAGCCGCCCGAAGGTCCGCCCGTCTGGATAGCCTTGAACTTCTTTCCGCCGGGGATGCCGCCGCCGATATCGTAGATGAGCTCGCGCAGCGTTGTTCCCATCGGTATCTCAACAAGTCCGACGTTGTTTATCTTACCGCCGAGAGCGAATACCTTCGTGCCCTTCGACTTTTCGGTGCCGTATTTTGCGAAAGCCTCAACGCCGTTGCGCAGGATGAACGGAACGCATGCAAGCGTCTCGACGTTGTTGACGATGGTCGGCTTCTGCCACAGGCCCTTGACAGCAGGGAACGGCGGACGGGGACGCGGCATACCGCGCTGACCCTCGATGGAGTTGAGCAACGCCGTCTCCTCGCCGCAGACGAATGCGCCCGCACCGAGACGGATATGTACGTCAAAGCTGAAGCCCGAGCCGAGAATGTTCTCGCCGAGCAAGCCCTCCTGCTTTGCCTGTGCTATGGCAATGCGGAGACGATTTACCGCGATGGGGTACTCA
This sequence comes from uncultured Eubacteriales bacterium, assembly GCA_900546695.1. Classification (GTDB taxonomy): domain Bacteria; phylum Bacillota; class Clostridia; order Oscillospirales; family CAG-272; genus UMGS911. The sequence goes on from URDX01000039.1 coordinate 4,637, forward strand.
GCACGGACGTAGAAATAGCCGTTCTGCGCACCGATAGCGTAGCCTGCAATGACCATTCCCTCGATGACCGCGAGCGGGTTGCCCTCGAGTATCGAGCGGTCCATGAATGCGCCGGGGTCGCCCTCGTCGCCGTTGCAGACCACGTATTTTGTATCGTTGTCCTGATTGTATGCAAACTGCCACTTACGTCCGGTGGGGAAACCTCCGCCGCCGCGTCCGCGCAGCCCCGACTCGAGAATGGTGTCTATGACCGCCTGTCTGTCCATGGTCAGCGCCTTTGCAAGACCCGAATAAGCGCCCCATCCGAGAGCCTCGTCTATATTCTCGGGGTCGATAACGCCGCAGCCGTGCAGGGCAATGCGGTGCTGCTTTTTATAAAAGTTGATGTCATCCTGCTTTGCAACCTTGTCGCCCGTTACGGGATCGACGTAGAGCAGCCGCTCGACGATGCCGCCGCCGATAATGTCGGTCTCGATGATCTCCTCAACATCGTCGAGGCTGACCATGCGGTAGAGCGTATCCTCGGGGAATATCTTGACGAACGGTCCCTGTGAGCAGAAGCCGAAGCAGCCGACCTGGTTAACCGTTACCTTGTCGCCGAGCCCGCGTTCTGCAATTATCTTCTCGAATTTTTCTCTTATTTCTTTTGAGTTTGAGGACAGGCAGCCTGTACCGCCGCAGAGAACTATGGCTCTCTTGCCGCTCTTGCCCTCGAATTTATCTGCCAGACGGGCAGAACAGCTCTCTATTCTGTCTCTCAGCTCTTGAGGTGTCTTAATCATTTCTCCGTACTGTTCCTTTCCTTATGAGATTTACGCATTTCTGTAGGATTCAACAATGCCGGGGACATCCCCGACCTTGACCTTGGGGTAAACCTTGCCGTTAATGGAAACGGCGGGTGCGATGCCGCATGCGCCGATACAGCGCAGCGCGTCGATTGTGAACAGTCCGTCCTCGCTCGTCTCGCCCGGACCGATGCCGAGGACCTCTGAGAACTTGTCGATGACCTGCTGCGCGCCCTTGACATAGCAAGCGGTGCCGAGGCAGCAGCCGATTATGTATTTGCCCTTGGGCTGGAGAGAAAAGAAGGAGTAGAATGTGACAACTCCGTATATCTCCGCGACCGATATACCGGTCCTCTCGGAAACGATCTCCTGCACCTCGAGCGGAATGTAACCGAATTCATTCTGAATGTCGCTGAGGATCATCATGAGCGGCGTGGCTTCGCTCTCATACTGCTCGCAGATCTCGCCGATACGTTCAAGCGCTTTCTCGCTTAAATGAGCCATAAAAACCTCCTGTTGTTATCGGCAGCCGCACACCCATGCCCGCCGTCGATAAATGTGATATTTTAGTCGCAGCGGCTGCTGCGATCCTGCGCGGGGCGGTGATTTTGCCCCGCCCGTTACACTAACGGCTATTATATCACAATGATTGCGTTTTTGCAATACCATATTGCCGTTTTCGCAATAGTAAAATGAGATATTATGGCGAAAAAATACCTCGAAATGTCTCGGCGGATGCCGAAGCACGGTGTTTTAACTGTCATTTTGCCTAAGAGATGAACAATCTTTTTCGCGCATTAACAGAAACAACCTCCGCTTCTGTACGAAACGGAGGTTGTTTAGGATGGTATGTATATCTGCGGCGGATTGCGCGGCGGTTTAATAAGTGGAGATTTCACGTGCCGTTTTTTTCGGTAAGTATTTGATAGCGTGCAGCGTTTTTTGTATTTGCCGCCCATGTTCCGCCGCGCTCAGTGATTTTTAACGTAATCGGGAAGCATATCGATATCGGTCTGCGTGCTTGTTACATAGCCGTAGATATCCGAGAGGGTAAAGCTGCCGTAGAGCTGAGAGCCGTGCTCTGATGCGAGCTGTTCGGTATAATCATTAAGCATATAGAGCGCAAGACCGCTGCGAGTGGCATAGCCCTGCGGGTCGATCTTTGCGCTGTCGGCCTGATAGTGGCAGACTACGGGGTTCATTATCGGCTGCTCGATGCTTATCTTGCCGTCCGAGCCGCGAACGATGTCGAATGATGCGATGAAGCCTACATTATTATAGCTGTGAAGCATGGTAGAGAGCAGATTTCCGATCGAGTAGATAACAAGCGTCTTGTTTCCGCCGCTGCCGTTCATCCACTCCGTGGGCTGTATGACGTGCGGATGCATTCCGAGTACAACGTCGACACCGAGGTCTGCGAGCAGCTTTGCAAGCCGCTTCTGCTCGGCTGTGGGAGTATTGTTGAACTGTGAGCCCGCAGTATCCTTTCCCCAGTGCATGCTGACGATAACGCAGTCACATTGTTCCTTTGCAGCCTTTACCTGCTTTGTTATCGTGTCGTCGTCGATGTACGGAACGACGAGATTCGGGCTCGCCGCAGAAAGCTTGTAGTCGTTTGTGCCGTATGTGTATGAGAGCAGGGCGATTTTAATACCCTTTTTCTCGATATGGCGGATTGTGTTGTAATCCTGCTCGTTCTCGTAGCCGCCTATCTGGAATATGTCCTTGGTCTTCCAGTATTCGAGCGTCGCCTTGTAGCCGGTGCGGGTCGAATTATCCATGTCGAGCATGTGGTTATTTGCGATATTGACAATGTCAAAGCCGACGCCGATCAGCGCGTCGCCGACCTCTTCGGGCGCATTAAAGGTAGGGTAGCCCTGCACACCGAGCGAGTCTCCCGCGATCGGACCCTCCTGATTGACGTACGCAAGGTCTGCGGAGGATACTACGTCGCGGATGCCGTCGTACATGCGGTCGAAATAGTAGGTGCCCGAGTATGCGCCCGTCGATGCCGCGGTTGCAGCAAGGTTCTTTGCGTCGACGATTATCGAGTCGTGTATGATATTGTCGCCCGCCGCGACAAAGGTCACGCGGTTGGGGTCGACCGCTGTATCGGACGATGCTGCGGTAGTCTCGCTGTCGGACGGCGCGCTGTCCGCGCCCGCCGTTGTAATGCGCCCCGCGCCCTCTCCGACCGTTCTGCCGCATGCGGCGAGCGGAAGTACGGAACAGAGGGTCAGAAGCAGTGCGGTTATCTTTACCTTCTTCATATGTAGTCCTTTCGTTTTTGCTGTTTACGTGCTGCGGCGGGTGCCGCGATTTGTGTGCTGCGTGTCGCGCTTTCTGTGATAGGTGTTTGCTTGCTGTTATGTGGTTTTATTGCCGTGACGGACTGCATGCGCGTTATCGCTTCATTATAATTACCGCGCCGTCGGTGCGGCAGACGGTTTCGTAGCCGTCGGCGATGAATGCCTGCTCGCGTTTGTCGGCTTCCGTGCTGCTTATCGCGCGGATATCGAGCACGACGTAATCGGTGTCTGCCGATGTCGCGTTATCGTCGAGCTGATAGATTATCTCGCGGTCTGCAAGGTGCGGCAGAATGAACGTGTCGCTTGTGACGCTTGCGTCGTCGGGTATTACCGTTATCGCCTCGTTTATTGCTTCGCACTTAGCGCGCACTGCGCCGTTCGGGTTTATTGCCGAGCCGAGCGGCAGAGCATAGTCGGAGAAGAACAGCGCGGATGCGGAGAGCATCACGGCGCAGAGCGCTCTGCGCGCGCGTTTTCCGAGGTCGGAGAGATTGAGCGCAGCTGCGTAGAAAAGGAATGCGCTCCAGCCGAAAACGTACTGAAAATATATCGAGTGCTGATACTGATAATCGGACATCAGACCGATGAGCAGCAGCGGGCAGAGCAGCAGCAGACGGTGCGGGCGGCGCGTTACTAACGGCAGCAGCGCGAGCGGGAGCAGCGCCTGTGCAAGGAAGGTGAGTTTTTCCGCCTCGAACGACTCCGAGAAAACGAGCACGGGGTTTTTCAGAACATTTATAATGACTCCGACGAGCGAGCCGCCGTCGGTCATGAAATTGTCGTAGCGATAGCTCATGATGCCGTATCCGAAGCTTGAAAGAAACCATGAGGTAAACATAAACCAAGCGACGGAACCGAGCAGCAGAGCAAGTCCGCGGCGTCTGCCGTGCGTGAAGAAGCTGTCGGAAGCCGAGCGTATGCGGCGGGAGAGCGGGAGCTTTTCCGCGCTGCCGTTTTTCGGTTCGGTCGTGCCGCCCTGCTCGGGTTTGCCGTCATGTACGGATACGCCGCCGGGCGCGGGTATGCCGTCGTGACCGTCCGATATTAGCTTATATATGCCGAAGAAGGCGACGTATACCGCCGCATCCTCCTTGACGGCGAGTGTCAGAATAGCGAACAGCGCCGTGAGAATGCGTGATTTTTTACCCTCCTGCTCGGAGAAGTAAAACAGCCACAGCAGCAGCGGCGCGAGAAAGCAGTTCTCATGAAGGTCATAGGAGCAGCCGCCCGTGAGCGCGGGATACAGTGCGTACGCAAGGCAGAGCGCGGCGCTGAGCGGCGGGGTGAGTCTGCGGCGGCGGGCGATGAAGTAGAGCGGAATAACGCCCGAGCCGACTATCACCGCCTGCAGTATCTGGAGCGTCAGCGGCGAGCGGAAAACAAAGTAGAAGGGCAGCATCAGGTAATATATCGGTGAAAAATGCACTGCGAAATGCTGTATGATCGCATCCCGTTCGCAGCTGACCGTCTGTGTGAAGTCGCGCGCCATGCTGGCAAACATGTTGCAGAATATTCCGAAGTCATAGCAGGGAGAGGAATAGTTAAGATACCGTGCGCAGGTGAACAGCGCGATAAAGACCGCCTGCGCCGCGCCGAATACGAGCGCGAGTATCAGGAACAGCCGTTTGCTCTGCGGCAGCGTGAGTCGGTCGGAGCTGTCGAGCGCGACATATATATCGGTGATTACGACGGGCACGAGCAGACCGAGCAGCAGCGTTATATCCGAGGAGAAACGCAGTGCGATGAGCGCGAGTAGATTTACCGAAAAGAGCAGTGCGGCATTATCCGAGTCAAAGCAGAGCCGCCCCGCTCCCGCGGATATCCGTGCGCCTGCACCGTGCGAGACAATAGCGGTCTGCAGCGTGGTGAGCAGCAGAAAGGCGGATACAAACAGCCCCGCATACAGAATAAGCGAGGTACCCGATGCGAATTCTGGGGTGAGCAGGCTCGCGGAGGAGCCTGAGCGCAGACCCGTCAACACGGTCGCGATAAGCACCGCTGCAGTCCATGCGGCTATGGCGCGTTTGATTATCTTCATTATATAAATCGCTTTCGTGCGGCGAAAGCGTCCTTTCGTGCGGAATGTTGTCGTGTGCGGCAGCCGTCTGTCAGATAGGGCGGCGGGATACACGTATAATTTTACCATGCGTCCATGCCTTTGTCAATGAAAAATATGCATGCTTTGCGGCGGACGGGGAATATAGCGCGGCGGTGTGCGGACGTTGCGCGGCGGCGGGGAATATCGCGCGGCGGGGCTCAAATTCTGCTGCGGTACTTCCATGTTACACGCGCTGCGGGTATAATTGCTTTGTAAGGGAACACGGCGCTGCGGCGCGGAAAAGGAGGAAAATGAATCCGTCAGTTTTCAGAATAAAGCTCGATCTTCACGGCACGACCCCCGGGGCGGTGCTGAGGATAAGCGAGGGCGATACGGCGCGAAAGCTCGTCTGCGAGCTCTGCGAGAACGGCAGACCCTACCGCTTTGCCGAGGATTGCTATGCGGTCTTTGAGGCGACAAAGCCGGATGGGTCGACGGTCGCGGGCGATACCGTCATAGCCGACTGCTCACGTATAGAATACGGTATACCGTCGGCGGCGGTGAACGTCAGCGGAGAGGTGAGCTGCTGCTTCAAGGTCTACGGCGAGGACGGACTTATGTTAATAACGCCGTCGTTCAGCATCATAGTGACAGAGGAGGTATACGATACCGATTATCCCGAGGGTACAGATTCATTCAAGGCGCTCGACAGTCTTGTAACCCATACTCTTGATGTAATAGGGCAGGCGACCGCATCCGCTTCAGCTGCCGCTGCGAGTGCATCGGCGGCTGAGGCCAGTGCGTCAGAGGCGCAGGACAGTGCATCTGAGGCTGCTGCGAGCGCAAGTACTGCAGCCGCGAATGTTGCCGGGGCGACTGACAAGGCACAGGGCTATGCCGATGCAGCTGCCGCGAGCGCACAGACTGCGGCATCAAAGGTCAGCGCGTGTGCATCCGCCGTCGAGGCGGCGAAAAAGTACGCTATGGGTCAGGCGCAGAGCGTAACGACCGCAACACCAGGGCTGTTTTGCTCGGAGGGCATCAGGTATGTATGCTCGGTAAAGGTGACGTCGCTCACCGTCTACTCGTTTGCCGACTGCTCGATTGAGTTTGTCGCGGGCAGCACGATAAGCGTATCACTCCCGTCAAACTGCCGCTACGCGACGGCTGAGCCTGTGTACAAACCGGGCTATGCATATGTGCTCTACTTCGAGCCGTTCAGCGCTGCGGGGCAGTCGCTGTATAAGGTCTCGTGCGAGTGCCTCGGTGCGATATCATGAGACACCATCGCAGCGAGCATATAAACGCGCCGTTTACGACCGCCGCTTTTTCGGGCACCGATGAGGCTGCGTGGTCGGACGGCGGCAGCTACAGACTCCGCGCGTGCCGCGTTTTCGGAAAAACCGAAAAGGTCATCCGCATCGGCTATAACATGATAGACAAGACGACCTTCAGCGCGGTCAACGAATCGAGTCTCAAGCCCGTCGCGCTCGTTCAGACGACCGATACGGGCATATCGGGCAGGGTGTATCTGAATAACTTTTTAAAGACGACGGTCGCGCTCCGCCCGGGTATAAACTACACGTTTACCGCGAAAGCCGAAACGGGCAGCGCACTGTCGGTCTATGCGGGCGAGCGGCTGCTCGTCGAGATACCCGCGGGCAGCGGAACGTATACGGGCAGCTTTACGGCGGCATCGAAAACGATAGAGCTGTATCTGCGTCAGCCGAGCGATGTTGAATGCAGATTTACGCTCGGCGAACTCATGCTCTACAATACGGCGATAGTGTCGCACCAGTACGAGCCGTACACGGGCGGCGTTATGAAGCCGGATTTTATCGTGAATAACTGCACGTATTCGGACGGTACGGGCAGCGCGCGTGCGCGTGACCTTGCCGCGGTCGGCGATGTCTGCGACGAGCAGGATCTGTGCACGGGCTGCATCACCCGACGCATCGGCGTGATAAAGAGCTACGGCGGCGAGACTGTCACGGGCGATTATATCACGCCGGGCGGCAGTCTCACAAGCGGCAGTCTTGTATTTTATGTGCTGCCCGAGCCGCGCGGCGAGCGTACGGCGGCGGTACGGCTCGGCGACGGCAGTGCAAGCGGCAGCATTACGCGCACGGCGGGCGATGTCAGCGGGACTCGAATAGAACTTGAACTGACCGTGCCGCGGGTCGGCTAAAATCGTCCGGACCGAAAAAGCGAAAACAGAATATTATAATTGAGCTTTAGTATGTCCCATATAGCAGATAAGGGGTCGGAATCCTGACGGATTCCTGCTTAAAGTATAATGTTTTCGCTTTTTCTGCGCCCCGACCCTCAGCTCGGCAAAATCACGCAGACCGAATTTTCAAAAACGGTTGAGTTTAATATTTTGTTTTGATACGAAAAGCCGTCTCATGTATGTTTCATACATGAAGCGGCTTTCATTTTGTCAAGACAGTATTTATATACGACGTACAATAGGTACAGCGCATGCCGTGCGGAACGGTGGCACGGGCACGGCTGCATGACTGCACGAAACTGCGTAGTCACAAGCGACGCGGCGGTTGCCCGAGCGAGGGCGAATTTTATCGGGTGCGGAACACTCCCCCGTCCGCTGCATAATATATTATAGGCGGCTGAAATCACCGCCTCGGCGCATGCGCCGTATAATACGGAATATGACGGAGGTCAGAAATGAACTGTCTTTGCAATCTTTTCAGTGACGATACACTGTGGATCATCATCCTTATAATCCTCGTGCTCCTGCTCGCTTGCAACAACGGCACCAGCACTAACTCCGGCTCGGGCTGCGGCTGCGGCTGCGGAGTCTGAAAAGCGCGGGACGTCGAATAAAAAGGTCGTGTGCGGCGTAGGCGGCGGGCGCGCCGCCTACGCGCCAAAAATAAAGACGGCAGGGTGCTTCGGGTATGAAGCATCCTGCCTGTTTTTTTAAATTCAGATATAAAAATACGTGCCCTTAGATATGATACATGCGCCGTAACGCATAGGCATGCACTTCGCGGATTGTCATTTCACCGCCGCCGCGACCTGTCACAAGCAATCGAGCAACCACGTAATCGCGACGATAAGCAACACGCTCAAGTTGACTTACGGTCAACTTACGATTGTCTGAGTGTTGCCGACTGCTTTATGCCGCATGTCAACCACAGGTTGTCACGACATGGCTGCGCGCGTCGAGAGTACTGCCGTAATGCAGCTTTATAACGATTTCATGCGCGCGCCGCAAGCAACAAAAATCAGCATGCGCACCACAACGTCAAGCTGAGGTTGTCAGCGAACTGCTTTCGGCAAGCAGCTGTCTGCGATCGGTGATCGGCAGTCATGAGCCGCATAAAAATCGCACAGCTTACGATTCCGCAGCGGTCTCGACGGTCTCCTCGGAAGCGCCGCTCGGAAGCGGGTACTTGTCAGCGAGAGCATTCAGCTCGTCGATAGCGGCTCTCCACTGCTCGAGATAAGACTGAAGGTCGCTCTGAGAATAGTTGCCGGGCTTCTTATTGATAGCTCTTGCACTCTTGAGCAGGGTCGACCACTCCTTGAAGTCGGCGGAGTCGTATACGTCGTTGAACGCGCAGCACTTGACCGCGTTGTAGAAGGCGCTGCCGAACTCGGAATAGGTCTTAGCGATCTGAGCTTTTGTATCCGCCTCGGACTCGCAGGAGGCGAGCGCGACGGACGCGAATATCATAGCAACCGCGAGGATTATCGCGGAAAGTCTGTTTGTTCTTTTCATTTCAGTTCCTCCGTGGAAAAGCGTTAGCCGAATTCCTTCGTCCATTTTAGCATAAAAAATACGGTTTGTCAAGAAATACGAGGGATAGTTTTTACGGCAAATATTGCGAATTCCCGCCGCTTTTACCGACATTTTTTACGAGAAGCGGCAGCATGCGCCGTCAGTCCGATTCGCGCACGAATTCCCCCGCGAACATACCTGTATCATGCCCGGCGGCGGACATGCTCCGCAAGCGGGAAAACTAAAGCAGCAGACGTGCCGCTATAGCTTTAGAAACGGGAGCCGTCGTGCCCGGCGACCGTTTCGGGGACGAATTCGCACCTCAGATATCGGCCGAGCAGTCAGGGGGAGATACATAAGAGGGGGAATCGGCGCGACCATATGCTCGCGAATGCGGGCATCCTCAGCGCCGCCCCCTCTTATGCGCGCTTT
>URDX01000040.1 GCA_900546695.1 uncultured Eubacteriales bacterium
ACATATTCGCAGCCTGAAGTACAAGGGCCAAGGATACAAATACGCTGATTTCAAACTCTTTTGAAAAAGCAGTATGGGTACCCTTAGATTTCTGCGCCCTTTTTCAGGCAGGCAGCATCGGGAGTCCTTTTCGCCAGCGTAGTTGTGTCCCTTGGACCGCAGCAGGCGGAAAGGACTATTTATGTTACGTCAGTGGCTTTGCTATGTAGCAGCGTATCCGTGATCTCTGAATTTTTGACTTTCAACCCAAATTCAAAAATTCAAAGGAGATCACAAAATGTCAAACATCACAAACCTAAAGAACTACTCGTCCTTTGTGAAGGAATGCCGTTTCTTTTACTGCCAAACTGTATTTGATGGTGATTGGGATGGCAGAGAAAAATTCATAGTTTCCTCAGACACAACTGAAAATGAGCTGTGGATGAAGTATCCAGAGATAATGAAGGCTTTGTCTCCTTGCATGTTCTGTAACGCTGCTTGCGGAGATATTTATGCAGAAAGCCTCAAGAACATAAACAAGTTTAGAAAACGGAGCTCAAATACGATTGATTTTGGAGCAATTGAGGTTTTAGAAGATCAGATGGACATTGAGGCACCCGAATTGGGCATAAGACTGATCTTATCAGAGGTGCTATCCGTTTGTACTCCACTTCAACGTGAACGTATTCAAAAATACTACATTGAAGGAATGTCTCTAAGCGAAATAGCTGAAGGCAAGAATATTTCTACTGTTCAGCAATCCATAGATGCAGGAATTAAGAAAATGAAAAATTTTTTTGGAGTAGACCCATAAAAACACCCCTTCTAATTCCTTACTTAGTGAAAGGGTATTTCAAGCTATCCGGATAAGCGTTCCCTTACTTAATCTTGAAAGGAACAAATGAAATGAACGAAGAGAAAAAAGTAAAATATGGAGAAATCTATTTCTATGATTTCGGCGAGCATGAAGGCTCCATTCAAAATGGCCTACGTCCGGCAGTCGTCATACAAGATAATAAGCTAAATGATCATGGCCCAACGACGATCATTGCCGCCATTACTTCAGTAACAAAAAAGCTATACCTCCCTTCACATATTTTGATTGGTGAACAGTTTGGGCTCACAAAGCCGTCAATGATTCTTCTTGAGCAAGTTGCTTGTGTGAATCAGAAAGATCTTGGGAACTTTGTGGGAGCCATCAACAACGAGAAAATAAAGCGTGCAATCCGTTGCGGACTGAAAAAAACATTTGGATTGTGGGATTATGCACCGCGCGGAGACGCAGATGTTAGATGTTTGTGCCCCAAATGCTTGCAGGACTATATTCACTCCAACAAATATATTGTGAAAAGGCTCGATCCGTTTGCCGCTGCCAAAGAGCAGTGTGACAAGTGTGATTCCAATGGATACGACTATATCCTTATTCCCCGCAAGGTCGAATTGAAAGATCAAATGTGTAAATCTCAAATTCGCACATTTGAGATGGAGGCAGCAAATGAATAAGCTAAATGCAGTCAGAATAATCACCTATCCCCAAAACGTTGGAACCACAACTACCGGGTTGCTCCATAAGCAAAGAGGCTGCATTTATAGCAAATCACAGGATGAATACTATGCGGGAAAAGAGGCGCGACATGGAAAAATTGTATACGCGTAGAGAAGCAGCCTCTATGCTTGGTATAAGCCTAACATCGCTTGATACCGCAAGAAACACGGGTGCTATTGCCTTTATTCAATACGTTCCAAATGGCAGCGTCTTCTTTACAGAAGAAGCTCTCCAGGAATATATAGCAAAACACACATACCAAGCGAAGCCTGAAGAACGACGGGTGACATACCGAAAACCGTGGGCACATAAGTAGTTGTTCCGTTTCAGTGTTATTGGATCGTCTCAATGAAAGGAGAGCACAATGCCAAGAAAAAAGAAAGTAATTCCTGAATACGGAACTTGTATAAGAAAAGGAATTGAGTATTATCGGACAAGAATTGTTGACTCTGACGGTAAACGTGTTTCGCTCTATGCCAGACCCCCCGAGGAGTTGTATGAAAAGGTACAAGAGGCTGAACGGCTTATTGCGGAAGCATCTTTTAGAAAAGAGAATCCGACAGTCAACGAATACTGTGAAAAATGGTTGTTGATTCAAAAAGGTCGTCTCAGAACCACCACATACACGGACTATAAGTGGAAGGTTAAAAAGTATATCCAGAAACCGCTCGGAAACAAATATATGACCGATGTAATCCCGGATGACATAAATCTCGCTATACTTCCCGCGTTAAGTATGTCGGAATCCGTATATCGCTCAACGCAGATGCTATATAAACTGATTTTCACAGCGGCAGAAGATAGCAACGTCATAAAAAAATCCCCCTGTTCAAAGCTATCAGCTAAGGGAGGAAAACCGCAGAAAGTCAAAAAAGCATTGTCTGATGAACAAGTCGAGAAGTTACTAACGGCAATTAAAGATCTGCCGCCATATGTGTTTGTTATGATAGGATTGTATTGTAGGTTAAGGCGTGAAGAGATTCTCGCACTTCAATGGGATTGTGTCTTTCTGGATGTCCCAGCCCTGTATTTGTCTGTAAAAAGAGCGTGGCATACAGAGCACAATCGTCCGGCAATACTGGATGAGCTGAAAACAAGTGCAGCCAAAAGAGATATACCCATACCTCCGCCGTTAGCTGATTGCCTTAAAGAAGTAAAGGCAAAGAGCCAATCTCCATTTGTGGTCGCAAACAGAGATGGTGAGCCTCTTTCCCACACTCAGTTCCAACGCGTCTGGAAGTATATAGTGACAAGGAGCAATAAGGAACGCACCTACGTGAGGTATGTGAACGGTCAAAAAATCAAGCACACAGTCACACCGGTTCTCGGTGAAAAGGCTCCTCATAATGGCACGGTGGTGTACAGCTTGGATTTTCAAGTGACGCCGCACCAGTTGAGGCATACATATATCACGAACCTGATATATGCTAGGGTAGATCCCAAAACTGTTCAGTACCTGGCCGGTCATGAAAACAGCAAAATTACAATGGACATATATGCTAAGGTGAAATACAACAGCCCCGATGCGCTGTCCACCATTGTAAATAACGCATTCAACAACATGTACGCGAAAGCGGAGTAACCTGTTGAGGAGCCGAATAATATCGGCTCATCTTCTTGTCTCTTGAAAAAACAATCAGCTTGTGCTATATTATAAAAACCTAAGGGAAACAAGCACCATACGAGAACTGGAGCTTCACGGGGACAACCTAAGGGACAACCCAATGGCATAACCCTTAAAAACCTTGATAAATAAAGGATTTTGGAGTCTAAAACTTTCAGAAGTACGGTCTCAAAGCCGCTCGTCGCGCACCTCAGTTCTCCAAGAGATAAATTTATATATCTCAAGCACTCGCTCCCGCGGGTGCTTTTCTTTTTTTCGATTTTCCCCTTTTCTCGGTGTGTCTCTTCTTTTGATGTGTTTATTTCGATACAGTTATTCTTTCGACCTTTCTCTCTGCACCTTTTCAGCAGTGCATTTACTTACGGATATGCGCATGCCCATTCCCGTGACTGCACAAATAGAAAAGCCCGCTGCCGCCGAAAGGCGGTAACGGGCAAAATCAAATATATAATGCAAATTTCCGCACGCAAAGAAAACAGACCGTGCTTGCGAGGAATGTTCATATGAGCAAGAAACGCGCTGCACATATGCGAAAAATCTGCGCATAAAGGAAACATCTGCACGCGCACAAAGGTTGCTGTGCGGCTGTGCTGTCATGCTCTTTTCCCGCTTGCCTCGCCGACGGCGATATCGCCGTCAAAATCAAGCAGGTCGGAGAGGATATAGCTGCTGACGAACATTCCCTCGGGGGTGAGGAAAACTCTGCCGTCCTCGCGCTTCATATATCCGCCCTTTTCGTACTGCGGCAGACGTGAGCCGTAGAGTGCGTCAAAATCGCGTCCGAACAACTCGCGGAATTCGCCGAGGTCGATACCGTACGATGTGCGCAGGCGGAGCATCACGTACTCACCTATGCGGTCGTTCGGACCGACGGTATACTGCTCATCAATGATATCATAGCTGCGCTCGGGGTGCTCCATAGCGCTGATATACCGCTCGGTATCGCGGCGGAACGAGAAGCGGCATGAGCCGAGATAGGAATGCGCGCCCGGACCGAGTCCGAGATATTCTCCCGGCTGCCAGTACCTGATATTATGGCGGCATGCGTAGCCGTCGCGGGCAAAGTTGCTTATCTCATACTGATTATACCCGCGAGAAGCGAACAGGTCTATCGAGTCAAGGTACATATCCGCGACCGTATCGTCGTCGGGCAGTGCGAGCTTATGACGATTGCGCGCCATGGGCGTTCCGTCCTCGAGCTTGAGGCAGTAAAACGAGATGTGCTCGGGGTCGAGATCGGTCACCGCATCGAGCGTATCACGCAAGCTGTCGGGCGTTTGCAGCGGGATGCCGTACATGATATCGAAATTGATATTATCAAAGCCCGCGCGGCGCGCGTCGTTATAGCATAAGACCGCGTCGTTCCATGTATGTATGCGCGAGAGCTCGTGCAGCTCCGCATCGGAGGCAGACTGAACGCCTATCGAAAGACGGTTGACCCCTGCCTTGCGGCACTTTTTGAGCTTCGACATATCGGCTGTCGCGGGGTTGCACTCCATGCTCACCTCCGCGCTGCGTGAGACGTTGAAATTCTCGTACACGCAGTCAAGCAGCGTCGTCAGCTGCTCGGTCGGCAGAACGGTAGGCGTACCGCCGCCGATGTAAACGCTGTCTATCTCTCTGCCGCGCAGCGACGGAGCGTAATCCTCCATATGCAGCGCCATGGCGTTGATAAACCTCTCATAGTCCGACTCGCCCGCATTCGAGTAAAAGTCGCAGTAGGCGCACTTACTCATACAGAACGGGATATGGAGATAAAGACCTATTTTGTTTTCCATACTGTCACATCCTTTTGACACGGGCGGGATCATTCCTCGTCCATCTTGAGCACCGCCATGAACGCCTCGGGCGTAACCTGTACCGAGCCGAGCTGACGCATCTTCTTTTTGCCTTCCTTCTGCTTTTCGAGCAGCTTCTTCTTTCTCGTGATGTCGCCGCCGTAGCACTTTGCAAGAACGTCCTTGCGCAGCGCCTTAACCGTTTCGCGGGCGATTATCTTGCCGCCGATAGCTGCCTGTATCGGTATCTCGAACAGCTGACGCGGGATGTTCTCCTTAAGCCGCTCGGCGATCTTTCTCGCGCGGGCGTACGCCTTCTCCTCGTGAACGATGAATGACAGCGCGTCGACTATCTCGCCGTTGAGCAGGATGTCGAGCTTGACGAGCTTACTCGGCTTATAGCCGTCGAACTCGTAATCAAGCGAAGCGTAGCCCTTGCTGCGGCTCTTGAGCGCGTCGAAAAAGTCGTAGACTATCTCGTTCAGCGGCAGCTCGTAATGCAGCTCGGCGCGCTTTCCGTCGAGATATTTCATGTCCTTATAGATGCCGCGCCGATCCTGACACAGCTCCATTATACCGCCGACGTAATCGGTGGGCGTGATGATGCTTGCGCGCACCATCGGCTCGCTTGCCACCTCTATCTCGTCGCCCGACGGGTAGTTTGACGGGTTGTCGATGTAAACGGTCTCCCCGCCGCGCTTGTCTATCTTATAGATAACGCTCGGTGCAGTGGTAATAAGGTCGAGATTGAACTCGCGCTCGAGCCGCTGCTGGATTATCTCCATATGCAGCAGTCCGAGAAAGCCGCAGCGGAAGCCGAGGCCGAGCGCAGCGGAGGTCTCGGGCTCGTAGGAAAGTGCGGCATCGTTGAGCTGCAGCTTTTCGATAGCCTCTCTCAGATCGCCGTAGCGCGCCCCGTCTGCAGGATAGATACCCGAATAGACCATCGGCAGCGCGCGTTTAAAGCCGGGAAGCGGCTCTGCCGTACCGCCATCCGCGAGCGTTACCGTATCGCCGACGCGCGTCTCGCTCACCGTCTTTATCGACGCGGTGAGATAGCCGACGTCGCCCGCCTCGAGACTCGGCTTTTCGTCGAGCCCGAACGGCGACATCATTCCGACCGAAACGACCTCGAACTCGCTGCCCGTGCTCATCATACGTATGCGGTCGCCCGCCTTTACCGAGCCGTCGAAAACGCGGATGTAAACGACAACACCGAGATAGGAATCATAGTACGAATCGAATATCAGCGCCTTGAGCGGAGCGCTGCTGTCTCCTTCCGGAGCGGGGATATCGGTGACGACCTTTTTCAGTACCTGCTCGATATTGAGTCCGTTTTTCGCCGACACTGCGGGGCAATCCTCCGCGGGAATACCGATAACGTCCTCTATCTCCTCGCGCACCCGCTCAACATCGGCGGACGGCAGATCTATTTTATTTATGACGGGAACTATCTCGAGATTGTTGTCGACCGCGAGATATGCATTAGCCATCGTCTGCGCCTCGATGCCCTGCGTTGCGTCAACGACGAGCAGCGCGCCCTCGCAGGCGTTGAGCGCACGCGACACCTCATAGCCGAAGTCGACGTGACCGGGAGTGTCAATGAGATTAAAGAGATACTTCTCCCCGTCCTCCGCCGTGTAATTCAGACTGACCGCGCGCGCCTTGATGGTTATTCCACGCTCGCGCTCGAGATCCATATTATCGAGCAGCTGGTCCTCCATCTCGCGTGAGCTGACGGCACCCGTCGCCTCGAGCAGACGGTCGGCAAGCGTGCTCTTGCCGTGATCTATATGTGCTATTATCGAAAAATTACGAATATGACTGCGATGCTCTGCGTTCATATATCAGGTTATTACCCTCGCTTTGTATAAGCTTCCTTTCGGGTGGAATTATCGCCGCTGATGGATGCGCCCGAGCGGGCACCAAGCGGCAGTTTTCCGCTCTGCCCTGCCATGCGGCGATACGCGTTTCGCACGGGCGGGTGAAAAAACGATGTGCGGCGATATTTTTTATCATTTTATTATACAATAATTTCCCGAAAAAATCAATATTAAAATTGCGTCGCTCTCGCCGCGAAAACTGCGCGGTACACAGCGCCGAAATGTAAATTTTCGCATGAAGGCGACTCAGTCGTGAGATACTATTGATAAAACGACAAATAAGTGTTATAATTATCTTGACCGTGTAACGGATACGGAGAAAAACGACGGGAGGGATGAGCGCTTGTCCGATGAGCAGAACAAAAACAAACTCACCGATGCGGAAAAGACCGCGGAAATAGAGCTGCTCTCCCGCAGTGCGTTTGAACGCGCGGTCGGAAAATCCCGCCGCCGTCTCGGCCGCAAAACGGCTATTTACATTGCCCTGCTCTCAGGGTTCTGCATAGCGCTCGCCGTCGTGCTGTTCGCCGTCTTTTTCCGCGTAAAGCGTGTGACGGTAACGGGGCTTACGATGTACGACGACTGGCGCATCATCGATGCCTCGGGAATAACGCTCGGGCAGAATTCCTACTCGATCAGTCGGGCATCGGTCGAAAAGGCGATAACCGAGAGCTTTCCGTACGTGAGCGCAGTAACGGTGCGGCACCCGTCGCCGGCGGTGATAGAGCTTGCCGTGGTCGAGCAGAAAGCGGCTTATTATTTCACCCTCGACGGTGAATACTACATTCTGTCCGACTCGCTGCGCGTGCTCGAGATAGTTTCGGACGAGGAGCTGATGCAGAACCGCCACCCGGACCTGCTGCGCATCCGCCTGTCGGGAATACGCCGCGCGGTCGTCGGTCAGCAGCTCGGCTTCAAGAGTGACGGCAGCTACCGCTATGCCCGCCGCACACTGCAGATCTTTGCCGAATGCACAATGACAAAGTACATCTCACTCATTGATTGCTCGGATAAATTCGGCGTTTTCTTTATCTACGACGACCGTTATCGCATAGTCGTCGGCGATACGGATAACCTCGAAACAAAGCTGACCTACGCCTCCGCCATAATCTCCGATCTCGGCAGCGACGGGCGCGGAATAATTAACGTTGACAGCGGCGCGGCTTTTTACATCGCACAGAGCGAGCTTGAGCCGGCTTGACACACGAATTATGTAAATTTTTTGTTAACTTACGAGAAATTATCCTTAAAACCGTTGAAAATCAGAGCAAAAAATTATATTATTATTGTATATAGGCAGATTGTATGTTCCGCGCGGAATAATACCCGCCGGGCGTTCTCTCCGGCTGTATATAATCTCTCCGCCGAGGGGCGTATTTATTCGTGTCGGCGGCACGTCTGAGGGCGTACCTACACATATGTGCACCGCACACCCACGCGGTCGCACGTGAGCGTCGGACATGCCGACGCAGACAGCAGCGCTGCATAGGCGGCGCATGAATATTGATAATCGATTTACCAAGGAAACATAAAGAAATAACGGAGGAAAGAAAAATGCCATTTGAACTCGAAGACAGCTACGAAAGCGGTGTGGTAATAAAGGTAATAGGTGTCGGCGGCGGCGGAAACAACGCCGTTAACCGTATGATAGCAACCAATATCCGCGGCGTTGAATTCATCGTCGTAAATACAGATAAGCAGGCTCTGCTCCAGTCAAGCGCCGAGATTAAGATCCCGATAGGCGAGAAGATAACCAAGGGTCACGGCGCGGGTGCAGACCCCACCGTAGGCGCTAAGGCAGCAGAAGAGAATCTCGAGGAGATAACCAACGCACTCAAGGGCGCGGACATGGTATTTATCACCGCCGGAATGGGCGGCGGTACGGGCACGGGCGCCGCTCCCGTAGTTGCTAAGGCAGCTAAGGATCTCGGCATCCTAACCATCGGTATCGTAACTAAGCCCTTCGCATTCGAGGGTCGCCGCCGTATGGAGTCTGCAGAGCGCGGTATCGCAGATATGCGCGAGAACGTTGACTCGCTCGTCGTTATCCCGAACGAGCGTCTGAAGCAGATATCCGAGACGAGAATAACTCTTGCTAACGCATTCGCGGAGGCAGACGATGTTCTCCGCCGCGGCGCACAGGCTATCAGCGATCTTATCAATAACCCCGGCTTTGTCAACCTCGACTTTGCCGATGTTACCGCAATAATGAAGGACGCAGGCTGCGCACACATGGGCGTAGGCTTTGCAACAGGTAAGGACAAGGCTACCGAGGCAGCTAAGATGGCTATCTCCAGCCCGCTGCTCGAGACCTCCATCAAGGGCGCAAAGGGCATTCTTATCAATGTCACCGCTTCCCCCGATATCGGACTCGACGAGTGCGAGATCGCCTCCTCTATGGTAGAGGAGGAGGCTGCTCCCGATGCAATGGTCATCTGGGGTACTACCTTCGACGCTTCGCTTGAGGACGCTATGAACCTTACGGTTATCGCGACAGGCTTTGATTCGGTCGACGGCGGCACTGCCGCAGCACGTCCCGTAAGCAAGCCCGCAGCAGCTGCTCCCGCATCCGCTCCTGCAGATGCAGAAGAGGATGAGAGTGACGCAAAGAAGGACGACGGTATTTCCGAGGAGGACTTCGGCGATATCATCAACATTCTTAAGAAGTCGAGAGGTCAGCACTGAGTCCGAGAGACCGGTTGCAAACACCGATTGCGAACACCGACAGCAAACATTCTCCGATGTACGGCTCACGTACATCGGAGTTTTTTTATGCGCATAACCCAGTACATCTCTAACACGACACACCACTCTATCCGTCACACCGTCAGTTGTCCGTCCGCCGCGCAGTCGGTCGTCCATCTGCTGCGCTGTCGGTCGTATCATCCGCAGCACTGTCAGTCATCCCATCCGCAGCGTCGTCCGACGAATATTCGTAAATGCGCAGCCGCAGCGCCTCTCCGGTGATAAAGTCCGCCTGCATTTCGAGCGGGTTTCCCGTTTTGGAGTCTATACGAACGGTCAGCATACCCATCGTTTCTACACCGTCGTCCGTACCGCTGTTGTTCCCGTCGCCTACGGTATTATCAGCTTTTTTGTCCACGCCGCCGTCGCTTGTGCTGACGTTACCGCCATTCAAGCCATCATTGACCCCGTTATCTGCACCGCTGCCACCGCCGCGTGAGCCGTTCGCAGTTTCGTCGGCGTGCCCGCCCGCAGAATCCGCATTTTTCGCAGAGCCCGCGCCGCCGGTTTCGGCAGCCGCACCGTCGGAAGCGGGCAGGCAGAGCGTTATCCGAGCTACATTGACGCTCCCCTCTCCATCCTCAAGATAGATATCGGTCATACGGGAGGCATCGAGCGCGGTAAGCGAAAACAGGGCGCGCACATCCTCAAGCACGCTCCCGCGCAGCGGCGAGCACAGCTCGCCGAGCCTGACCTCTCCCGCACCGTCATGCACCGAGATACACAGCCCCTTGAGCGTATCGGGTGCAAGGAATTCAAGCTCCCCCTCACCGGGCGCGGTCGCCGTGATACGTATATCCGCCCCGCTGTCGCCGAACCGCTCGCGGCACTCTGCCTCCGCCTTTATAGTAAACGGGTATTCCTGCCACCCTATCTCGAGCTTGGGCGATGCGCCGCAACCGAACAGCGACACAGGCAGCGCGGCAAGCAAAAGCAGCACAGACAGCCGCCGAACCGACCGATACACACAATCGGAAGGCAAAGGATTTGCCCGCGCAGAAAATACCCCACTCACATGCACAAAAAACGGGCACTGCGACCATGCGGATAGCAGCGTGCGCACACGCACGGAATGCGTCTCACGCGCCCACGAAAATCGCGCAAATAATGAAGAACCACCCTTACCGAAAAACATAAAAAATCCCTCCCCGAGCAAGAATATGCTCAGGGAGAGACATGTATTACTTATTTCGGCGTGCCCGCAAGCCCAATCATAAAACGGGAAGCAGCACGACGGTCTGCACGGCGGTACAGCTATGAGACCGTATCAGCCACGTCGATCGAATCGTGTCGACCTTACTGCCATTACTCAGCAGCCGTAGTTTCGGTCTGACCGAGATTGTCAAGGCAAGCGGAGCCGACATATGCCCTACCCGACTTATCGACAGCCTTACCCGATACGATACCGTTGACTACAAGAACAGCGACAAGCACGACAACGATACCCGCAGAAGTGCAGATAGCTGTTATTGAGTTCTTGCTGCGGAGCTGCTTAGCGGACATCTCCTTGATGCCTGCGGTCGCGATAGCTCTTACGCCGTCCTTTGCGGGATTGTGCTTTCCCTCCTCTGCGGAAACGCACTGAACGGGGGTAACAACGGTGCCGCGGTTATGGAACTTCATTATCTTAAGGGTGCTGTTTGTAGCCTGGAAAACGCATGCGCAGTTCTTACCGTTCTCATCCACCCATGTGAAGTAGTAGTTATCGGGATGGTCGAGATATGCGCAGCAGGAATAGAAATTGTCTATCTTTCCTGCGCGGAGCGCGTCCGCAAACTCATCCGAGAAGGGCTTGATAGCGGTCATATCGTCGATGGTGACGGGGGTAAACGTGTTCTTTACCTTCTTCGAGCCCTTTGCGTTGTAGACGGTCAGCATAGTAAACTTACCCGCCTTAACGATATAGGTATACGAAATATTCACGTATCTCCACGTTAGCGGGATAACGAACTTACCGAACGCCCAGCAATAGAACAGCGGTATAAAGATGATAAGTCCTATCGCGCCGAGACCTATCGCAAAAAGAAATACGATAAATACAAGCGGCACAAAGATATATGCGAGTGTCATCAGCACGCGCTTAGCCTTATACGAGCCCTCGACATATTTGTCAATGGTAAGCTCGTCAAAGTTTGTCATTTCGTTGGTTGTGAGAGCCATTTGTTATGACCGATCCTTTCTTAGCCACGGATAATGCACGCACACCGCGACCCAGTCGCAGTAATGCTATTCTGCTACATATTATATCACACTGCTTTGCAAAATGCAATATGTTTTCCACAGTCGGTGCAAATTTTTGCGCGGGGAAATTAATGAAAATATATAAATAATTGAAAAATCCGATGCGATGTGATAGAATATCGGTATGAAATACGTCGGAGACGGGGGAAAGGCTATGACAGATACATGTTTGCTGCGCGATGCCGTGACGCACTCGATAGATAAGCTGACGGCAGAAGGTAAAACGGCGGGCTGCGCGGTGCGCGTGATGCTGCGTGGGGAGACGGTGCTCTCCTGCGAGTTCGGGCTTTCCGATATCGGGGCGGGCACGCCGCTGCGCGCGGATTCGGTATTCCGCCTCGCCTCGATGACAAAGCCGATAGTTGCCGTCGCCGTGCTGCTCTGCGAGCAGCGGGGATTGCTGTCACTCGGCGACCGACTGTCCGATCACCTGAGCGAATTTTCGCACATGTATATCGCGGAGTACGGTGAGCTCAGACCGCCGCTGCGCGAGATGACGCTGCTCGACCTCCTGTCTCACACCGCGGGCTTCGGCACCGATGTCGACGCAGCCGAGCTCGACGCGCAGATGACCGCTGCGGACGCGAAGTGCTCACGCGATTCGGCGTTGCGCTTCTGCGCGGAATACGCGCGCCTTGCATTCGACCCCGGCAGTCGGCGCGCGTACAGCCCCACTGCGGCATTCGACCTGCTCGCCGCAGCGGTCGAGCGCGCAAGCGGACGGAAATTTGAAGATTTCGTGCGTGATAATATCTTTCTCCCGCTCGGGATGCACGACACATCGTTCGAGCTGACCGATACCATGCGCGCCCGCCTCGTCGCCATGCACGACCGCAAAGACGGCAGAGCGGTCACGCAGCAAACCGAAAATATATTTACAGGCCATCCGCTCAGCTATCATTGCGGCGGCGCGGGGCTTGTCTCGACCGCCGACGATTATCTGCGCTTTGCAGAGATGCTGCGGATAGGCACAGTTCGCGACACCGCCGTGCTCTCCCGCAGCTCCGTTCTGCGAATGTGTACGCCCGTCTGCGTTCCCGCCGATGCGGAATGCCCGCCCGATGAAGTGTTCGGCTGCGGCGTTCGCGTAACGCTGCATGACAGAATTCTCCCGCACGGCTGCTTCGGTTGGAGCGGTGCATACGGAACGCATTTCTGGGTCGATCCGAAAAACGAGCTCGTCGCCGTGCTTATGCGAAATTCGCTCTATGACGGCGGTGCTGGCAGCAGCATTGC
>URDX01000041.1 GCA_900546695.1 uncultured Eubacteriales bacterium
GTCCCACTCAACACAAACATATTTTCTGCACTAACCTCGACCGCGGCAGCGAGATATTACCCTTGTGTTAAAGCTTTGCTTGCTTTAGATATTAATGTTTATTGCCGAGCGACGAGTTCGTGACAATTTTTCTGCCATACTAAAGCTACCGGTTATTGCAATTCTCGAATGGCAGATTTAATCCTAAATTAAAGTTACTTTAAACAACTCGAGATATAATTCGACATTATAAAAACCAACCAACCATCCATCCCAAGGCTCACGCCTTTTTGATATAAAAAACTCCCGGTCTAAAGCTTTGCCGGGGCTCAGGCGGCGCTTTCCGAAGCGTCACCGACGTGTCATCGGCACAGAAAGGAAATAAAATGCAAGAAAAGAGCGTAAACAAGGAACCGGTATACAACGAGGATCAAATACAGATACTCGAAGGTCTGGAGGCTGTCAGAAAGCGTCCGGGCATGTATATCGGAACGACATCACAGAGAGGACTCCACCATCTCATCTACGAGATAGTCGACAACTCCATCGACGAGGCACTTGCGGGTCACTGCGACCGCATAACCGTCACCCTGCATGCGGACGGTTCCGCATCGGTACAGGATAACGGGCGCGGCATCCCAGCAGCAATGCACCATAAAGCAGGCATTCCTACGCCTGAGGTGGTATTTACTGTCCTGCACGCAGGCGGTAAATTCGGCGGCGAGGGCTACCAGATATCGGGCGGACTTCACGGCGTCGGCGCGTCGGTCGTAAATGCGCTCTCCGAGTGGCTGTACTACGAGGACGTATCCGACGGAAAGCTGTACCGCGAGAGCTTCTGCCGCGGAAAGGTCAAGGATGCATTTGAATGTCTCGGCGACGCGGGCGACCGTCACGGACTGTATGTCCGCTTTATGCCCGACGCGGAGATTTTCGACAACATCGACTACGACTACGAGATTCTGCTCAACCGCATGCGTGAGCAGGCGTTCCTTAATGCGGGCGTTACCATCGTAATGCGCGACGAGCGCGATGTGAGCCGCCGCCGCGCGGGAATAGACGAGGCGGAGTCGATGGCTGAGATAGAGAGCGTCAACTTCGGCGAGAGCGAGCCGCTCAGCTCGCTTCCGCTCATCTCCGATGAGGATGTCGACGCCGAAGAGGACACCGTCCACGAGGACGTGCTCTGCTATGAGGGCGGAGTAAAGTCCTTTGTTGAATATCTCGGCGAGCACAAGCATGCCGACCCCGTTCACCCCGACGTTATCTACATATACGACAAAAAGGGGCTCACTACTGCGGAGATCGCGCTGCAGTACAACACGAGCTACAACGAGACGCTGCTCTCCTTTGCAAATAACGTTGTAACGCCCGACGGCGGTACGCACGAGACGGGCTTCAAGACGGCGCTGACCAAGGCGATAAACGAGTACGCACGCAAGACGGGCGCGCTCAAGGACTCCGACGCAAAGCTCTCGGGCGAGGACGTGCGCGAGGGAATATGCGCGGTAATTTCGGTCAAGCTGACCGAGGCGCAGTTCGAGGGTCAGACGAAGGGCAAGCTCGGAAACGCCGAGATAAGGACCTTTGTCGATTCGCTCGTAACGCGCAAGCTCGGCGAATATTTTGAGGAAAATCCGACCTCCGCGAAGGCGATACTCGACAAGGCGATGCAGGCGAGCAGAGCCCGCGAGGCGGCACGCAAGGCAAGGGAGCTGACACGGCGCAAGAACGTTCTCGAGGGAATGACGCTGCCCGGAAAGCTCGCCGACTGCCAGGAGAAGCGGGTCGACGTTACCGAGCTCTATCTGGTGGAGGGAGACTCCGCGGGAGGCTCTGCAAAGGACGGACGCGATTCCAAGTATCAGGCGATACTGCCGCTGCGGGGCAAGGTCCTCAACGTCGAAAAGAGTCGACTCGACAAGGTGTACTCCAACACCTCGATAATCCCGATAATTCAGGCGCTCGGCTGCGGCATAGGAGAGGATTTCGATATCTCCAAGCTCCGCTACGGCAAGATAATCATCATGGCGGATGCCGATGTCGACGGTTCGCATATACGCATACTGCTGCTCACCTTCTTCTTCCGTCACATGCGTCAGCTGATAGACGAGGGACATGTATTTCTCGCACAGCCGCCGCTCTACCGTGTATTTAAGGGCAAGACGACAAAATATGCCTTCTCCGACGAGGAGCGCGACGCGATAATCGAGGAGATGGGCGGAAGTCGCGGCGAGAAGATCGAAGCAGAGCGGTACAAGGGTCTCGGTGAGATGGACCCGATTCAGCTCTGGGATACGACGATGAACCCCGAGACGAGAACGATACTCAAGGTCACGATAGACGACGCGATAGAGTGCGACCGCATCTTCTCCACACTGATGGGAGACAAGGTCGAGCCGAGACGCGAGTTTATCGAGGAGAATGCGCAGTACGCGACCGATCTCGATATATAAGTATTCCCACAGGAGTTTTCCACAGGCTGTGCAAACATGTGTGAATTTTCGCAGACAAGTAGGCTTCAGCGCAGTTTGCGGCATGTTGAAAAGGCTGTAGGAACAAGCCGAAAACCGAAAAACATAAGGAATGGTCGAAAAAATAAATGGAAGAAAATTTCGAGTTTAAGGATCAAAAAATAGTTGACGTTCATATGGAGCGGGAGCTGAAGGATTCGTTCATTCAGTACGCGATGAGCGTTATCGTATCCCGCGCTCTGCCGGATGTCCGCGACGGACTCAAGCCCGTTCACCGCAGGATAATCTATGCGATGTACGAGGACAAGATAACGCACGATAAGCCGTTCTATAAGTCGGCGACGACGGTCGGTAACGTGCTCGGTCGTTATCATCCGCACGGAGACAGCGCGGTATACGATTCGATGGTACGTCTCGCGCAGCCCTTCTCGATGCGTTATCCTCTTGTAGAGGGTCACGGTAACTTCGGTAACATCGACGGAGATAAGGCGGCTGCATACCGTTATACCGAGGCGCGCCTTGCGCGTCTGGCGGACGAGATGACCCGCGACATCGAGAAGAATGTCGTAGACTTTATACCCAACTTTGATAACAAGCGTCAGGAGCCCACCGTGCTCCCCTCGCGTATACCTAATCTGCTTGTAAACGGCTCGGTCGGTATCGCCGTCGGTATGGCGACGAATATCCCCCCGCATAACCTCGGCGAGGTCATCGACGGTACGATATATCTTATGGAGCATCCCGACGCGAGCGTATCCGACCTCATGGCGTTCATCAAGGGACCGGATTTCCCGACCCGCGCGATGATATGCGGCAGCATGGGCATCCGCGAAGCGTACGAGACGGGCAGAGGAAAGCTCACCGTCCGCGCGCGCGCAGAGGTCGAGGAGGACAAGCATCGCATCGTTATCACCGAGATACCCTATCAGGTCAATAAGAGCACGCTCGTCGAGGCTATGGCAGAGTGCCACAAGGACAAGCGCATCGAGGGTATTACCGACATCCGCGACGAGAGCGGCAGAGCGGGTCTGCGCATAGTTGTCGAGTACCGCCGCGACGCGAACGGACAGGTCATTCTCAATCAGCTGTATAAGTACACACAGCTGCAGGATACCTTTGCGGTGAATATGCTCGCCATCTGCGACGGCGTTCCGAAGCTGCTCAATCTGCGCGACATCCTCCGCTGCTATATCGCACATCAGGAGAGCGTTATCGAGCGCAGAATACGCTTTGACCTCGATAAGGCGCTGCGCGAGCTTCATATCAACGAGGGCTACAAGATTGCAGCCGACCATATCGAAGAGATTATCAAGCTCATCCGCGCGAGCGACTCTATCCCGAGCGCAAAGACTAACCTGATGGAGCGCTACGGTCTCTCAGACGCACAGGCGCAGGCTATCGTCGAAATGACGCTCGGCCGTCTGTCCGGACTCGAGAGACAGAAGGTGCTCGACCGCATCGCAAAGCTGACCGCTACGGTCAACGAGCTCCGCACTATCCTCGCGAGCGAGGAGGGCATAAAGGGAGTTATCCGCGACGAGCTGCTTGCCATTAAGGCGCGCTTCGGCGACGACCGCCGCACCGAGCTTGTTCCGATGGAGAACGAGATAGTTCTCGAGGACCTTATCGAGCGCCATACCTGCGTTATCACGATGAGCCATGCGGGCTACATCAAGCGTCAGGCGTCGAGCGTTTACTCCGCGCAGCACCGCGGCGGTAAGGGCGTTATCGGAATGGGCACCAAGGAGGAGGATTACATCGAGCGCATGCTCGCGGTCAATTCTCATTCCTATCTGCTCATGTTCACGAGCAGGGGCAGAGTGTACGTTAAGAAGGCGTACGCCATCCCCGAGGCGGGCAGAACCGCTAAGGGCACAAATATCGTCAATATACTTGACCTTATGCCCGACGAGCGCGTGACGGCAATGGTTGCGGTCGACGGCTTTGACAGCGATAAGTACCTGACTATGGTCACGTCGCGCGGCGTTATCAAGCGCACCCCGCTGAGCGAGTTTGAAATATATCGCCGCGGCGGAAAGATCGCGCTCTCGCTCGATGACGACGACAGCCTGCTCTACGTCCGCCTGACCGACGAGAACAGCCGCCTGCTCATCGCAACGAGAAACGGCTACGCCGTATTCTTCCGCCTCTCCGACATCCGCCCGCTCGGCAGAACCGCGCGCGGTGTCAAGGCGATATCGCTCTCCGAGGGCGACGAGGTCCGCGGCGCGGCGGTCGCAGACGAGAATAAGCGCCTGCTCACCGTTACCGAGACCGGCTACGGAAAGCGCACCCCGTTCGACGATTACCCGATGCACAAGCGAGGCGGTAAGGGCGTTCGCTGCCACAATACCGAGCGCCGCGGCATGATAGCGGGCATCGAGACGGTCGGCGAGGACGACGATATCATGCTCATCACGAGCACGGGTACCATCATCCGTACCCCCGCGTCGGATATTCCCGAGTATTCGAGAACCGCAGGCGGCGTTATCATCATGCGCACGGCAGAGGATGCGGGCATAGTTAACTTTACCTGCCTGCCGGCGGTAGAGGATGAGCCTGAGACGGCTGACGGAGATGTACTTGAAGAAAATGCAGATATCGTCGGCGCGGAAGGCGATGAGATAACCGCCGATGCCGATACGGATGCAGAAGAAGTAGAAAATATTGGAAATTCGGACGAGTCCGAGGAGGACATCTGATGAAGGGTCAAAAATCAGGGCTGCGCAAGGGCGCGGGGACATCGGTCCTCGCGGCGCTCTGCGCGTCGCTGCTGCTGACGGGCGCTCTGCTCAGCGGCTGCGGCGAGACGGCGGAGACAAAGACCGATGCGCCGAAGCTCGACGACGCGGGCGCGCGTGAGGTTCTCGCCGCCATGCTGCCCGACGCGACGGAGCTCACCGACGTTATATGGGGAGACGGACTTCCCGTTGACGACGAGGAGCTGCTTGAGTCGGTCAGCGGCGCGCAGTACCGACCGATATCGGCGGACAGCGCGTATAAGAGCGAGGAGCAGATAAAGGAGAAGGCGGAAACGGTCTTTTCTAAGGAGTACCTTGTGACGGTTTATGCCGTCGCGTTCGGTGAGTACGACGGCGAGATCGAGACTGCGGAGACGCAGGAGGGCGACCCGTACGATGAGGATCAGCTCGGACTCGGGCTGCGCGGCAGATACTACACCGATAAGCAGGGGGTAATGTACCGCAATATCGCTCAGCCTGAGTATGATATGACTACCGAGATTGACGCAGACAGTGCAAAGGTCATCTCGCAAAGCGGCAGCGTTGCCGAGCTCGAGGTCGGCTGCACCGTCCGCGGCGAGGAAAGCAGTATGAAGGTCTATCTCAGATATGACGGAACTCAGTGGCTCATCGACGGACCGATTTATTGATTTAGGGGTTAATTTAATATTAGATTGAGCCCGTGATACATGCTGAATTTTCGGCGCGTGAGAGCCCTTCCTTGAACAGGGGGAGGCATACACGTTCGTTGTTTGATAACATTGTCAGCTTGATTTACATCTGCAGTGATTCATCACGTCACTACGAATTTAGGTGAATCAAACCCTTAGCCACTTTTTCTTTGTGCGAGCAAGGCGCAAAGAAAAAGTTAACAAAAAGAAACGCCGATACAAGGGCTGCGCGCCCTTGACCCCGCCACCTTTTAAAAAAGGTGGACGAAAACTTTAATCTGCCTAATCCTCAGTCCGTGCGCGTCGGCGGGCGAAACCTTTACTCCGCAATCGTCTCGGCCGTTCTGCCCGAGAAAAAAGTCCACAGCTTTAAAGCTTTGGTGGGGGTTTGGGGGAGACTTTCCCGAAAGTCTCCCCCATCGTCCCCATCGTTCCCTTCCCCCCGCTCAGCCGGAGTACGGAAGCTGACCGTCGAGGAGGTGTGCGGCGGAGTGCGGTTTTTTCTCGTCGCGGTCGTAGATATACGACTCGCCCGTTTCGGTATCGTAGAAGCAGCCGACAACGTATCTTATGCCGTCGTAACCCTCGAGGCTGAATTTCAGGTAATAGGTCACGCCGTCGTCGGCGGGCAGTGCGGTAGGTGCGCCGTCCGCGAGCACTGCGAGCAGTGCGGACACATTATCCTTCTCGGTGCAGGTAAACACCGTCTGCTCGTCCGCATCCGAATAGCAGACCTCATACGACACGGCGAGCTCTGCGAGCGCGTCGGACGCGGGCAGCTCGGTCACTGACCACACGGTCGGCACACCGTGCTCGGACGATGCGAGAAACTGTTCCGCCTCATCGCCCTCGACGCGGGTGAGCACTATCCGCCCATCCTCGCTGTCGATTTTAGCGACACTCTCACCGAGCGCGGCGGGAACTATCGAGCGCCTGTCGACCCTTGTGTACGTCTTTCCGTCTATCTGAACGGCGCCGTCGGTCACACCCGCGGAGGGCAGCAGAAGGTCGCAGCCCGAAAGCGAGGTGACGAGCGCCACAGCCGAAAGCAGCGCGCAGAGCGCGGTGCGCAGCGTACGCAGGATACGCGGGGTATGCGGGGCATTCCGCGCGCCCCGGTCGTTCTTCATACAGTCACAGCGCATACTCAGCCCTCACCGCAGCAGACGCAGCCGTGCGTGTGCGCATGCGCGCCGCAGCCGCCATCGCGCTCCGCCTTATATTCCTCGGGGAGCGAATCGTCATTTTCTATCCAGTCGGCGACATTTATCTCGCGGTATTCGTCGCGCGTATCGCGTATGACCACCCGTTTAATGCCCGAATTGATTATCACCCGACGGCACATCATGCAGTTGCTCGTACCCGGAACGACCGCCCCGCTCGCGGGGTCGGTGCAGACCATATACATCGTAGCGCCCTCCATCTCCTCGCGGGAGGCGGAGATGACTGCGTTCTGCTCGGCGTGAATGCTGCGGCAGAGCTCGTAACGCTCACCGTGCGGGATGTTCATCCGCTCGCGCAGGCAGAAGCCCATATCCGAGCAGTTCTCGCGTCCGCGGGGCGCACCGTTATAGCCCGTCGAAACGATGGAATCGTTCTTGACTATGATCGCGCCGTAACGGCGACGCAGACATGTACAGCGCTCGGAGACCGTCTCGGCGATATCGAGATAATAGTTCGTCTTGCTAATTCTCGTACTCATAACGTTGCTGCCAGCTCCTTGAGATACTCGCGGAACTCGTCGCCGAGTTCGGGGTCGCGCAGCGCGGACTCGACATTCGCATAGAGGAAGCCGAGCTTAGAGCCGAGGTCATAGCGCTTGCCCTCGAAATCGACCGCCGTCATACCGACCGAGCGTGCAAGCACGCGCATTGCGTCGGTGAGCTGTATCTCGCCGCCCGCGCCGGGCTTTGTCTCGGCGAGGATGTCGAAAATATCGGGCGTAAGCAGCACTCTGCCGAGAATCGAGAGGCGGGTAATAACCTCCTCGGGCTTCGGCTTTTCTATCATGTCGGTAACGTTATAGCAGTTTCCGCTGCTCTCGATGGGCTTTGCGTCGAGCGAGCTGTATTTCAGTATCTGCTCAGCCGTGACCTCCTTGACGCCGCATGCCGCCTTGCCGTACTTTTCGTACGCATCGCGCAGCTGTGCGCAGACGGGGGTCTCGCTCATGATAACGTCGTCGCCGTAGAGCACGTAGAACGGCTCGTCTCCGATGAAGTTGCGTGCCGCGAGCACTGCATGTCCGAGTCCGCGGGGCTCCTTCTGGCGGATGAAGTAGATATTAGCGCGCTCTGCATCGCGGCGCAGCTCGTCGACGAGCGCATCCTTGCCCTTTGCGCGCAGCGCGATCTCGTACTCGGGCGAATAGTCAAAATAATCCTCGATAGCGCCCTTTCCGCGGTTGGTTATGATAAGTATATCGGTCGCGCCGCTCTCTATCGCCTCGTTTACGAGGTAGGATATCGCGGGGCGGTCGACTATCGGCAGCGTCTCCTTGCAGACCGTGCGTGCTATGGGAAGCATTCTCGTACCGAGTCCCGCTGCGGGAATGACCGCCTTTGTTATCTTCTTTGTTCTCATGATGTTTCTCCTTTTGTGACCGTACCGTACGGTACCGTTTTCTTAGCTGTTCTTCGCCTCGGACCATGGCAGAGCGAGCTTTTCGGGCGTCAGCTCGTCGTACAGCTCCGTGTGCTTTTCCTCAAGTCCCGCTTCTGTCTCGCCGCGAAGCTCACCGAAACGGCGCGCAAGATACGCATGGCGTATCTCCGAAAAATTCTCGTCTATCAGCTCATCGGTCAGCGCAACGCGGCGCACAACGCGGCAGCCGTCGCTCGCTGCTATAACCTTATCTACGAGCTCGCCGTCTCCGACCGCAAGCACCGCATCCTCAAGCTCCTCGACGAGCTGTCCGCGGGTGAAGCAGTAGCTGCCGAGCGTTCTGCCGTCGTGCGCAAGCTCGGACAGCGGCGTGCCTGCCTTTGCCTCGGCAAGTGCAGCCTCCGCATCCTGCGCGTCGCTCGTCAGGAGGTATTCGATATAATAGAAATTCTCGTGCGCGTCGGCGGTTATCGTCGCATCGTCTGCCGCGAGCTCGCCGCCGTTTTCGCTCGTGAGCTTTTCACGCAGATCCTGCTCGAGCTGCTGCAGCTCCAGCCCGCGGCGGAAGAAATCGCGAGTCAGATACGCCTCGTGCAGCTGCGCCTCGAACTCATCCTTGCCGCCGTTCTCCTCCTCTGCGGCAGCGACGGTCTCGTCTATCGCCTTCTGCTCGTCGTCGGTCAGGCTGACACCGTTTTTTTTCGCCAGCTCGTACACCGATGCGCTGTAGCGCAGCGAGGACGAAACGGCATCGGAGAGCTCCTGCGCGCGCTCCTCATCCGACAGCTCATCGTCGTCGGACAGCTCGCTGTAGACGTTCATGTATATGTAGCGATAATGGTCGTAGCTGACCTCGAACGAGCCGAGCGTCATGACGGTATCGCTTTTGCCGCAGGATGCGAGCGAGCCTAGCAGCAGCGTGCCGAGCAGCGCCGCAGCAGCCGTGCGGAGTCCGTTTTTT
The DNA here is from genome assembly GCA_900546695.1 of uncultured Eubacteriales bacterium. GTDB lineage: Bacteria > Bacillota > Clostridia > Oscillospirales > CAG-272 > UMGS911. The sequence continues at coordinate 9,431 of URDX01000041.1, forward strand.
AGGTTCATCGTGATAAGTCTTCCTTTCCGCCGCGCAGGGGCGACAACGCTATATATATTCATTTTATATTTTAGTACAAAGCGCCCCCTTTGTCAATAAAAAAGGATGAAAAGGAATTGTCTGAGAGCCGCATATGCACTTTTTTATCGGATTTTTATCGGATTTTTTTCGGAGCGACGGAAAAAACTTTACAACTCGGAAAAGATATGCTATACTGATTTCGGACAATTCTGCTTTATTATGGAAGAAACTCCGAAATACCCTGCCCCACGGGGCGAAAGGAACAGTAAATATAATGACGGAAAACAAGGACAGTCTCCGGCGCGACGGGTCGGAGACCGAGCAGCTGCACGGCGCGGCAGAAGATACATATGCAGCGGTCGACGCATCGGAAGATACCGACCCCTTTATAAGCGATACCGCAGCACAGTCCGCATCCGGCTCGGCTGATGCCGAAATTGCGGATGCCGCGGCTTCGAGCGCTGAGGCGGCAGATTCTGAGACCGCAGGCGCGGCGGCAGCGAATGCAGAGCTCACCGGCATCAAGGCTGCCGACATTAACGCTGCGAACATTGACTCCGCGAACATCGACGCTGCGAACACCGAAAACGCAGACACTGAGACCGAAAAAACAGAGACCGACGCAAGCGGGGAGCGGTCACTTTTTTCCCGCGCGTCGAGCGCGCACGCGCGCACCCGCGTATACGGCAGCTCCTGCCGACTGCTCACGGGCTACGAGGATCGCGTCGCAAGGAAGCGCGGGCTCTATCTGCTCTGGGCGTTTCTCATCCCGTTCGTGCTGCTGTTCTGCATCTATCTGTCGAGGGGGGTATACCCGTTCGGTAACGGCTCGGTGCTCATTCTCGACCTCAACGGTCAGTACGTCTACTTCTTCGCGGAGCTGCGGAACAAGCTGCTGCACGGCGGCAGTCTGCTCTACTCATGGTCGCGCTCGCTCGGCGGGGAATTTCTCGGCATATTCGCCTACTACCTCTCCAGCCCGTTCTCGCTGATAACCTGTCTCTTCCCCGAGTCGCATATCACCGAGGCGCTGCTGCTGATGTTCATGCTCAAGGCGGGCGCATGCGGCTTCTCGATGGCGCTGTATCTGCATGTCTCGCACAAGGGCAGAAAGCTCGGCGCGGTCGTCTTTTCCACGCTCTACGCGCTCTGCTCCTATGCGATAGTCATGGCACACAACACCATGTGGATAGACGAGCTCATCTATCTGCCGCTGCTCGCGCTCGGCATCGAACGGATGATAAAAAAGAAGGACTTCGTCCTCTACGTCGCCGTGCTCGCACTCTCTGCGATGTCCAACTTCTACATCGGCTACATGATGTGCATCTTCTCGTTCTTCTACTTTTTCTACTATTACTTTGCAAAGAGCGGAAACGGCGAGAACAACCCGCTCGGTGAGCGCCGCCACCTGGTCCGCTCGCTCGTCCGCATGCTCATCTTTTCGATAATCGCGCTCGAGATAGCCGCGGTGATGCTCTATCCCGCGTACATCTCGCTCTCCTACGGAAAAACGACCTTCCAGAGCCCGAGCTACGAGCTGAAAACAAATTTCGACCTGCTCGACTTCTTCATAAAGATGATGCCCACCGCCTACGACACCGTACGCCCCGACGGTCTGCCGTTCATCGCATGCGGCTCGCTCACGCTGCTGCTCATGCCGATGTTCTTCTTTGCGCGCAAGCCGAGCGGCAGGGAAAAGCTCGCCGCCGCGGGCTTCATCGCCGTATTTGCGGTAAGCATGTCGCTCTCGCTGCCCGACCTCGTGTGGCACGGCTTTCAGACCCCGAACTGGCTTAACTACCGTTACGCCTTCATGCTGATATTCTTCTTCATCACCCTCGCATACCGCGCCTTTTCCGAGCTGCGAGAGCTCGAGATACGCTGGCTGCTGCCCGTCGTTTTTGCGCTCGTCGCGCTGATCGCGATTGCGCAGAAGGTCTGCGATTACGAATGGCTCAGCGACATCTACGTCATCTGGATAACGCTCGGGCTGCTCGCCGTTTCGGTGTTCTGCATCTGGGCGATGCGCAGCCGCGCAATGACGCGGACAGCGCCGCTCCTGCTCGTCGCCGCCGTCTGCATCGAGACGGTCGGAGTCGGGATATTCCTCGAGCACCGCATGAACGGCGATGTGGTTTTCTCGAGCCGCAGCAGCTACGTTGACTATAATAAGAAATACGGCTCGATGGTCAAGGCGCTGAAGAACTACGACAGCGAGCATTACGGCTCGCTCTTCTACCGCATGGAGAACACCGGTCACCGCACCGTCTGCGACCCGATGGCGCTCGGCGAATACGGCATCTCGAATTCTTCGTCGCTGCTCAACGCCGCAGTTATCGACACGCTCGGCGACCTCGGCTACGCCTCGCATTCGCACTGGTCGCAGTATAAGGGTCAGACCCCCGTCGCCGATTCGCTGCTCGGCATCCGCTACATCGCGGACTCCGCCGACGAATCCGCCTACGGCTACACCCGCATTCTCGAGAATGCGGATAACGGTCTGTACGGCTATGAAAATACGGACGCGCTCTCGCTTTTCTACGGCGTCAGCGACACGCTCACCGAGCTCGATCTCGACGAGCAGCACTACTCGGTCGACCCGTTTACAAAGATGAACGAGATAATCACCGCCATGCTCGGCGAGGATAAGACCGTAGAGGTGTGGAAGCCGATAAAGGCGACGCTCGACCTCTCGAACGTCCGCGAATCGACTATCAAGGAATCGGGCGACTACCCCCGCCACGAAAAGTTCGTACACGAGAGCGCGGGGCGCAGCGCTAAGCTCACCTACTCCTTCTACGGCGCAGGCGAGGATAATCCGATATTCTGCGTTTTCCCGTCGGTCTACGGCTCGTCGGGTCAGCTTTCGTATAACAACGCGGACCTCGTTAAGTATAAGAAGGAAGCCGTTGAGCACACCATCGCGCTCGGTGCGCTCCCGTCCGACGCACAGGCGACCGTCAGCGTCACACTCACCGAGGACGAGCCCTTCTATGTTGTTGATAATATTCGGTCTTTCTGGTATCTCGATACCGCACTCTGGGAGCAGGTCGCTGCACGGCTCGCAGAGAACAACGGCAGCATTACCCGCTTCTCGGATACCCGCGTCGAGGGCACCGTCACCGTGCCCGAAAACGGTATGGTGTTTACGTCCATCCCGCAGGACTCCGGCTGGAGCGTTTGGGTCGACGGCGAGCAGGTGCAGACCGAGACAGTGCTCGGCTCGCTCATCGCATTCCGCGCCGCACCCGGCGAACACACCGTGCGCCTGCGATATCTCCCCTCCTGCGCAGTCTACGGCGGTATTATCTCGATAGCGGGCGTCGTGACCTTCGCCGCCGCAATAATACTTCTCCGCCCCGAAAGCGCTTCACACGTCCTCCCGCGCCGCAAAAAGCGCCGCGCGTGAGGGGACACGGGGACGAGGGTACGCGCGGGGGACGCAGGACGAGGGGTACGCGCCCTTTTGAAAAAGGCCTGGCGAAAACTTTGTAATAGGGAGTCTTTCTCGGGCAGA
>URDX01000042.1 GCA_900546695.1 uncultured Eubacteriales bacterium
CTTTGGAACAACGCCCTGCGTTGTTCACTGCGCAATCAAAGAAAAGCGGCTAAGGGTTTGATTCACCTGAATTCGTAGGGGCGGTAACGTTTCTTTTTGTAAACGTTTGCCTCTTGCCGGCACAAAAAGCGGCTGAGGCTCTGATTCACCTGAACTCGTAGAGACGACGGCATTTCTTTTAAATCTTCTTAAAAAACATCACAACAAAAACAGCCTTAGGCTTGCATGAAGCACATGCTGCCGTGGGCTGTTTTTCTGTTCTTTTATTTGTTTATTTATTGCTCCTGCTGCGTCACACCCCTGCCATTTTCAGCAGTGCAAAGACGGAGTAATTTATTATGTCCGAGATTTGAGCGTCGAGACCTTCGGAGGCGATGAGTCTGCCGCCGGAGGCGATGATATTTTTCATTCTGAAAATTTTAACGATTATCTGATCGGTAATCGAATGCAGGTGCATTTCGGTCCATGCTGCGCCGTAGTCGTGGTTTTTGCGCTCCATCAGCGCTTTTACAGAGGCGAAAGCGCGCAGATACGCCTGCTTCATATCGTCAATGCCGAGTCTGTGGTATGCATCGGTATCGGCAACGACCGTATCGGGTGACGGGAAAAGCTCGGGGTTCTGCATCCGCATAAGCATGATTATGCCGTAGTTGACGATGCCGAGGTATTCGTCCGCTCTGCCCTCTCCGACAAGGGACTCGTCGCCGTTTTCCTCGAGGGTGCGGATGCGGCGCGCCTTTATCCACAGCTGGTCGACAAACGACTCGTCGCGAAAGAACAGCCAGGTCGGACCGTAATCCTTTGTTTTTGCCTCAAAGATGCTGACGCATCGGTCGATTATCTCGTCGTACCGCTTGCCGAGCTCGATGTTATCCATGCCGTTCCTCTTTCGGTTGCTTATTTCGCTTGCGCGATCGTATGCACATATTATACCCGTTTTGCAGTGTAAAGTCAACGTTTTTTCGCATGAAGGCGATGTGCGCGGCGGTGTTGTGCGCGGCAAAGCAGCGCGGCGGAATATCCGCGGCGACCTTCTTGACTTTCGTAAAAATATAAATGTCAAGGGGTTATGTAAAATAAACCCTTTTCAGATTGGAAACGCATCTGTCTTTGGAGTTGTGGGTGTATGTAAGATTTTGAATTTTATAATATTTGTTTTTAAGGGGATATTTGAGTAATATTTTGATATATTTCGCCATAACAACATATTTTAATGGTTATATGCGTATAATATAAGGGTGATCTAAGGATAACGACGTATGACATAAGAATAATCATCCCCGATTTTGTTTTAGAATATAGTAAACACTCAGGAGGTGGGTCAAGTGGCAGATGCGAGCTTTATCAGAAACAGAATTACGCAGCTTCGTTTGCAAAAGGGCGTTTCGGAATATCAGATGGGGTATGACCTCGGTCACAGCAGAAGCTATGTCTACAACATTTCGTCGGGCAAGTCGCTTCCGCCCCTGCCCGAGTTCTTGGAGATATGCAACTATTTCGGCATAACGCCGAGTCAGTTTTTCGATACGTCAATTGAGAATCCTGCGCTGCTGCAGACGGCTATAGAAGAGCTGAAAAAGCTGAGTGACGATGATCTGATGTTGATTATCGGCAATATCCGCAGGTTAGCTAAAGACAGCTGACCGCCGTGATACGGCGATGTTGTGCAAAAAATACAGTCCCCGATGAGAAGCACTTGTGATTCTCATCGGGGACTGTTGCGTCGGGGTAAGCTGACCGAGCCGCCCGCGCCGTTATTTTGCCTATTCGATTACTTATCCGATTTATCCGAGCCGTCTGAATCTTCAGAGCTGTTCGCATCGGCGCTGCTGCTGTCAGACCTTGCATCATCCGAGCCGTTGTCGGAATCGTTGCTGCCGTCATGTGCGGCGGAGTCGGTGTTGTCTGCGCTATCGGTATTATCCGCATCTGCGCTGCTGTCCGAATCGCCCGTGTCGGCGCTGTGATTTTCGTCTCCCCGGTGTTCATCGTCGCTGCGGTCGTCGCGGCTGCCCCTTTCATCCGAGAAGGGCTGTGCGGGGAACACGTAGAAGCCCGCCTCGCGCATGGCCTTTACGCGCGCATCCTCCTCGCGGTCGCGCAGTGCGCGCTCCTTTTCGATGCGGCGGCGCTCCTCCTCGTCGCGCTTTGCCTGCTCTGCGTTTTCACGCTCGCTGCGGCGGCGCTGTTCGCTCTTCATTTCCTCGAGCTGTTCCATGGTGGCGTCGGTATCCATAGCTGCCTTGAACTGACCCTCGTCCATTATCTCGTACTTCATGAGGAATTCGGCTACGAAGCGCAGCTTATCCGCTTTTTCGGTCAGGATGCGCTCGGCGCGGTTGTATTCCTCCTCGACGATGCGATATATCTCGGAGTCGATCTTTGCCGCGGTCTGCTCGGAATAGTTGCGTCCGGAGGAGAAATCTCTGCCGAGGAACACCTCATCATCCGAGTGCTCGCTGCCGAGCACGACAGGTCCGAGCTCGTCGCTCATGCCGTATTTCGTGACCATATTGCGTGCGATGCTCGTCGCGCGCTGGATATCGTTCGATGCGCCGGTGGAAACGTCGCCGATAACGAGCTTTTCCGCCATGCGTCCGCCGAGCAGCCCGGCGATAGTTGCCTTCATCTGCGAAACGGTCATGTAGGAACGATCCTCGGTCGGGATGGACATCGTATAACCGCCCGTACCCTTGTTTCCGGGGATGATGGATATCTGATGAACGGGCATATCGGGCTGGAGAACATGCCCGACGATAGCGTGACCCGCCTCGTGATATGCGGTGAGCTTACGCTCCTTTTCGCTGATAACGGCGCTCTTTTTCGGGGTGCCGACCATGACCTTAATCATGGCGTCCTCGATGTCGTTCATGCCGATGAGCGACTTTCCGCGGCGTGCTGCAAGCAGCGCTGCCTCATTGAGTAGGTTTGCAAGGTCTGCACCCGTGAAGCCTGTCGTGCTGCGCGCGATGACCGAGAGGTCAACATCTCCCTCAAAGGGCTTACCCTTGGAGTGGACGCGCAGGATAGCCTCTCTACCCTTGATGTCGGGGTAGTTGACCGTTACCTGACGGTCGAAGCGTCCGGGACGGAGCAGCGCGGGGTCGAGGATGTCGGGACGGTTGGTCGCGGCGATAACGATAACGCCGTCCGAGCCGTCAAAGCCGTCCATCTCTACGAGCAGCTGATTGAGCGTCTGCTCGCGCTCGTCGTGCCCGCCGCCGAGACCTGCGCCGCGGTGGCGTCCGACAGCGTCTATCTCGTCGATAAAGATGATGGCTGCGGGGTATTTCTTAGCTCCCGCAAAGAGGTCGCGGACGCGGGACGCGCCGACACCGACATACATCTCTACAAAGTCCGAGCCCGAAATGGAGAAGAAGGGAACTCCCGCTTCTCCCGCCACCGCCTTTGCGAGCAGGGTTTTACCCGTACCGGGAGGGCCGACGAGCAGCACGCCGTGCGGTATCTTTGCGCCGAGTCGGCTGAAATGCGCGGGGTCCTTGAGGAACTGAACTATCTCGACCAGCTCCTCCTTTTCCTCGTCTGCGCCCGCAACGTCGGCGAAGGTGACGCGCTTTTTATCTACATCGTAGGTCTTTGCGTGCGATTTTCCGAAGGAGCCTATCTTTCCGCCTCTGCCGTTCGCCTGATTCATCATGAATATCCACAGGGCGATGAACAGTACGAGCATAAGCACGTACGGCAGCAGGCTTACCCACCACGGGATATCGACGGGCGCGGGCATGTCGTAGCTCTCGATTATGCCGTCCTTTGCCTGCTGCTTGACGGTGTCGCTCAGGTCGAGATAGAACTGCTCGAAGGAGCGGAGCTTATACGTGACCGTTGAACCGTCCTTCAGCTCCATGGTCAATAGGTTGCTCTCGCTGAGCTCGAACGATTTGACCTGCTCCCCATTAAAGAGGGTGAGGACCTGACTGTATTTTACCTGCTCTGAGCTCGTGTCGCGGAGCATGAGCGAGGCGGAGAAGATGATAATTCCCATCAGAACTATCCAGAACAGCAGTGAGGAGTATCTTTTCTTTTTCATGTGGCCTCCAAAGTATCATACCGATAGTTTGACCTGATTACGGCGTAATTATTGAGCTCCCGAAAAATTTTACCCTGCGGCATCACTTTTCGTAAACGCTGCGGCGCAGCACTCCGACGTACGGCAGCGCGCGATACGCCTCATCATAGTCGAGGCCGTAACCGACGACGAACTCGTCGGGAATGACCTTGCCCGTGTAATCGGGCTCAAAATCGACCTCGCGGCGGTCGGGCTTATCGAGCAGTGTGCAGGTCCGCACCGATTTTGCACCCTTGAGGCGCAGATATTCCGAGAGGTAGGAGAGGGTCCTGCCGCTGTCGATGATGTCCTCAACGATGAGGATGTTGCAGTTCGAAAGGTCGGCGCGGTGAATATCGAGGATGATGTTCACGCGGCCCGAGGTCGACGTGCCCCCGCCGTAGGACGAGACCTTCATGAAGTCTATCTCGACGGGCAGCGATATTCGCTTCATCAGCTCGCCCATAAAGACGACCGAGCCTTTGAGTATGCAGAGCAGCACGAGCTTTGAGTCGTCGCCCGCGTAATCGCGGTCTATCTCGTCGGCGATGCGGCGGACTATATCGTTTATCTCCTCCTCGGAGACGAGGATTCTTTCGATGTCCTTGTTTATCTGAGACATTGTATGCGTTTCCTTTCGCCTTTAAGGTATGCCGATATTGCTTTAATAATAATTAATGATAGTTCGGCGGTGATTCGCGGTGAATTGTGCGGATATCTGTGCCCGACGGCATTTTGCCGACGGACTGCCAACGGTATCTGCGCCGGCTGTATCTACGCTCGGGGAGTCCGACACGCCGCGTCAAAGCTAAGGTCGACGCACGGCGAGCCGTCTGCTGCGTCGTGCAGAACACCGTCCCGCACGGCGACAAACGGTATCCAGACGATGCCGTCGCCGTCGCAGACGATGGGCAGCTGCCGCCGCAGCTCGGGCGGTATCCCTGCCTCGCGGAAGAGATTTTTCAGACTGCGGTGCATTCCGCGCACAAATACGCGGTCGCCCGGCTGTCGCATCCGCGCGGATAATGTACCCTTTAGTTTAGCAGATGAGACCGTTATGTTTGTAGATAAATTGTAAATATTTTCGCCCTGTGCATCACGAAATTTTGCTGTATCGGCAGACACGCCGTCTGCCGTGCTGCCCGCCGAAAGGTTTGCCGCGCCGCCCTCGGTAAATCCCGTAATAAAGCCTGCCGTACATCCGGCCACGGTTGCTCCGTCGGAGCTTGCGCGGTCGGTTTTGTCGGGGTCTGCGCAGTCGGTCGTTTCGATACTCGCGCGGGTCACTCCGCTCATATCGATGATGAGCAGCGAGCCGTCGGGCAGGCGGTTTTCGCCGTAATGAAGGGGGATCTCGCCGAGGGTTCTGCAATCTTTGCTGTCTTTGCCGCCACTGCTGTCACGACAGTCTCCGCCGTCATTTTCGCCGCACCCGCTGCCGCTGCAATTCCGTCTGCTGTTCTGCGGGCGTTCAGTGCGGGCGCGGGACTCGCGTTCGCTGTCGGGTGAGAGCATTATCCCGCCCGGGAGCTTTGTTGCGCGTATCCCACCGGGCAGGCTGAGCGTTTTGGAGGTCTCACCGCTGCGGCAGAGCCAGGACAGTGCCGCAAGGTTTCCGCTGCCGAGCTCGGCGCTTATCCCGTGCCGCGCGCGGTAGCCGCTGAAAAACGACAGCAGCCGTCTGCGCAGCAGCGGCTCGGGCAGCTCCGAAATCAGCTGCATCGTGTCGAATGCTTTATCCATTGTCGTATGGATAACCGTGTCTTTAATGTCGATTCGGGTCGAATCGCTCGTGCCGAACCGATTCACGGTCTCTTTTTTGTCGATATGGGTCGAGCAATGTCCCACACTGCACGGATTTAGACTGTTTCTTGTGTCGACAGCGGTCGAAGCCTGTGCAGAGCTGTCGCTTGCGGCGGTATCGCGATACTCACCGAGCAGCGCGGTCAGCCGACGCAGACCCTCATCGGGCAGTGCGGCAAGCGCCGAGAGCAGCGCCTCATCCTCTCGCAGCAGCCGCGCGGTGCGGTATGCTGCTTCGGGGGCGTGCGGCGACAGCTCGCAGAGCGCGGGCACGCAGCGGGAGCGGATGACGTTCCGTGCGCAGCAGGGTTCAAGATTCGTGCTGTCGGTGACAAATTCGATGCCGTTCTCGGCGACATAGCTGTCTATCTCTGCGCGCGGGAGCGAGAGCAGCGGGCGCAGCACGGGTATTCCGCCCGAGAGCGCGGAGACGCTGTATTCGGGTATCCCGCACAGCCCCGCAAGCGCGCTGCCGCGTGCGAGACGAAACAGCATCGTTTCGAGCTCGTCGTTCGCATGATGGGCGGTAACGATACATTCGCAGCCGTATTCTGCCGCCGCCTCTCTCAGACAGGCGTAGCGCAGCTCGCGCGCCGCCTCCTCAAGTCCCATGCCGTGCTCGCGCGCATAGGCGGGAACATCGGCGCGGCAGATCCTGAGAGTTACGCCGTGCGCGGCGCAGAAGCGTCGGCAGTGCCGCTCGTCTCGCTCCGCCTCGTCGCCGCGCATGCAGTGGTTGAGATGGAGCGCGACGGGGGTGATGCCGCAGTCGCCCTGACAGGAAAGCAGTGCATGCAGCAGTGCGGAGGAATCGCCCCCGCCGCTGTAGCCCACGAGCAAACGCGCGCCGCGCAGACCGTATCTCCCGACGGCATCGCGCACCGCTGCGGTTACGCGGTCGGAGCTGCCGCGCCCCGATCGCTCTCCGCTATCGCCGCGCTGCGCGTGATTGTCGCGGTCGCAGTACTCTGCCCGACCTACGCCGCCGTTATCCGCTGCGGCGGTCACGACGAGGGCTCCTCTACGTCGGAGATCGAAGTGAATTTCGTATACTGTCCGAACCATCCGAGCTCGACCGTTCCCGTCGAACCGTGTCGGTTCTTTGCAATGATAACATTAGCCACATTCAGCTTCGGCTCGACCGCGCCGCCCTTGGATTCCTTACCGTTCTCGTAGTATTCGGGGCGGTAGAGGAACATTACGATGTCCGCATCCTGCTCTATCGCACCCGAATCGCGCAGGTCGGAGAGCATCGGTATCTTCTCGGTTCTCGACTCGGTCGCACGCGAGAGCTGCGCGCAGCAGATAACGGGAACATGCAGCTCCTTTGCGAGCAGCTTCATGTTGCGCGAGATGTCCGAGACCTCCTGAACGCGGTTATCTATCTTTCGGTCGGAGTTCATCAGCTGCAGATAGTCGACGACGACGAGACCGAGGTTTTTCTGCTTGAGTCGGCGGAGCTTGGCGCGCATACCCGTTACGGTGATGCCGGGGGTATCGTCGATGTAGATATTGCATTCGGAGAGGGCGGATGCCGCATGCGCGATGCGCGTCCAATCCTCGCCCGAGAGCTTTCCGCTTCGCATAGCGCCCGACTCGATAAGCCCCTCGCTCGACAGCATACGCTGTACAAGCTGCTCGCAGGACATCTCGAGCGAAAAGACCGCGACCGCCTTGCCCGTCTTTTTCGCCGCGTTTGAAGCGATGTTAAGACAGAACGAGGTCTTACCCATACCGGGGCGGGCGCCGACGAGCACGAGGTCGGAGTCGCCGAGACCGATGAGCACCTTGTCGAGGTCTCCGAAGCCGGTCGGCGTTCCATTCGTGCTTTCGGGGTCGTCACTGAGCGCGCGCAGCCCGTCGTAAACCGACACGAGAACGTCGCGGATGTGGACAAAATCCTTACTGCCCGTGCCCTGAACTATCGAGAATATCTTCTGCTCCGACTGCTCGAGAATGCTGCTCACATCGTCCTGCGCGGTGTACGCCGTCTCGGTTATCTCGTTGCAGGCGGTGATGAGCTGACGCAGTCGGCTCTTGTCGCGGACTATCGTCGCATAGTCCTTTATGTTTGCGGAGGAGGGGACTATCTCCGCGAGTACGCGAATGTATGTGCGTCCCTGCTCGTTCGAGGCGTAGACCCCGCGGCGGACGAGCATGTCTATCAGGGTGACGACGTCGATGGTCTTATCCTGAAGATACAGCTCCTTGAGTGCGAGCCATATCTCGCGGTGATCCTCGGTGGAAAAATCCTCCGCCGTCAGCTTATCCGCAACGAGATTCAGACTGTCAGGGTCGATGAGCACCGAGCCGATGACCGACTGCTCCGCCTCTATTGAAACGGGCAGCTCGCGCCTGATGTCACTTAGTTCCATTAAAATACTACCTCTTCCTTCGGATTGCGCCCTTCCGCGCACCGCTTACTTTTCGGTAACTACAACGTTTATCTTGCCGACGATGCCCGCATACAGCTTTACCTCAAAGGTGTAGGAGCCGTATGCCTTGATGCCGTCCATGTCTATCTTGCGGCGGTCGATGACGATGCCCGTCTGCGCCTGAAGCGCCTCGGCTATATCCTTGCCTGTTACCGAGCCGTAGAGCCTGCCGTCCGAGCCGCCCGATGCCTCGATCTTGACGAGCACCGACTCGAGCTTTTCCTTCGTCGCCTTTGCCTCTGCGGTCTCGACCTCGATGCGGTGACGCTCCGCGCTCTCCTTGTTTTTAAGGTCGTTGAGCGCCGCGCCCGTAGCCTCTACCGCGAGCCCGCGCGGGAGCAGATAGTTTCTTGCGTAGCCGTCGGAGACATTTATCAGCTGTCCCTTTTTGCCCTGAGCTTTTACGTCCTGTGTGAGGATAACCTTCATTTTACTTACCTCTCTGTATGTCTAAAATGTTTGTATAATTTGTTTTTGAATGTGACACTGTTGCGGTGCCGCAGAGTTCTTGCTGCAATTATGCCGATTATTCTGCGGCAGAGAAAATCGTTTGGAGTGTTCGATTTTATCGCCGCAGAGCTACTCTTCGTCGAGATAGCTGTCGATCGCATCAAGCAGCATCTGCTTCGCATCCGCCACCGTAACTCCCGTCAGCTGCGTAGCAGCTACGTCGAATCTTCCTCCGCCGCCTATCTTCTCCGCGATGAGCTGAACATTTATCTCTCCCGCCGACCTTGCGCTGATATGCACATAGCCGTTGAGCGGGCAGATAACAAAGGAAGCCTCGACTCCGTCGACCGACAGCAGCTTATCCGCCGCCTTTGCCGCGGAGACGCGGTCGAGCGCGGTCAGCTCATCGCTGCCGCTTGCGACCGAGACGGCTATCGCGGTGCGGTAGAGCATAACGTCGCTCTCAAACCGCGCCTCGCTCATAAAGTCGCGCAGGTCGGTCTTGAACAGCTCCTCCGTATCCGCGGGGTCCGCGCCCTCGCCGCGCAGATAGAGCGCCGCGCTGAAGGTGCGGGTGTGCGTGTTGCGGGTGAAGCGGCGGGTGTCGAGCAGGATGCCGGCGAATATCATATCCGCCTCCTCCTTCGGCAGGCTGCCTGCGGGTATCGACTGCTCGAGTATTTCGGTGACAAGCTCGCATGCGCTCGATGCCGACGGCTCGATGTAGGTGATTATCGGATTTGTCGGGTACTCCGCGACCTTTCGGTGGTGGTCGATTATGACGGTGGAGAGAACGTTGTCCGCAATCTCGGGCGACTCAAACTTTTCGCGGTTGTTGACGTCGCAGATGACGAGCAGCGTCTCGCTCGTGATGGTGTCCTGCGCGTCGGACGCGCCGATGAACACCGACGAGAGGTCGGGCGTAGCCCTGAGCTTTGCCAGCGCGCGGGAAAGATTGGGGTCGCGGTCGTTTACGATGATGTTGACGCGAACACCGCAGAATATCGCGAGCCGCGCAACGCCGACGCACGCGCCGAGCGAGTCAAAATCCGCACCCGCATGTCCCATGACGAGGATGTTTGACGACTTGGATATCGCGACCGCGAGCGCATTCGCGATGACCCTCGCCCTGACCTTGGTGCGCTTGGAAACGCCCTTGCTCTTTCCGCCGTAGAATTCGAGCGCGCCGCCGCGCCGCACTACAGCCTGGTCCCCGCCGCGCTGCAGCGCCATGTCAAGCGCAGCCTTTGCTGCGCGTTCCTTATCGGTAAGATTGCCGAAGCCGCCGGAGAGACCCATGGATATCGTGACGGGCATGCTGCCGTCTCCTACCCTTACCTCTCTCACGCGGTCGAGAATATCAAAGCGCCGCTCGGCGAACTCGTCGAGATGCCGCGCCTCGAATATGAACATGTACCGCTCCTTTTCATACTCGCGGAAGATTCCGCCGACCGACTCCGCCCATTCCTTGAGCACAGCCTCGACCTCGCCTGCGACCGTTCGGTACTGCTCCTGAACGTACTGCATCAGCTCCTCGAGATTGTCTATCATGATGTAGCAGACGACGGGACTCTCGTTCTGTATCTGCATGTACAGCGAGCTGACCTCGGTGCGGTCGTTGAAAAAAGCCATCACGCAGCGGCGCGAATCGAGGGTCAGGCGGTAGCCCTTTACCCCCCACTGCCTGCCGAAGCGGTGGTAGTCGTAGTTCTCCTCCGAGTCGGGCGAGAGAACGTCCTCCGCGGTGAAGCCGCATATCTCGCTGACGGGCGCGCCGACCGCCTCCTCGCCCTCGACGCAGACCGAGGCAAAGCTGTTATTTATCCACCTGATTATGCCGCCCTCGTCGAATATGACGATGGGTCTGCGATGCTGCAGCAGCGCGTCGAGCACCGTTGTGTCGGTTTCGCGGTCGCTGCGGTCGAGTATGAAGCTGCGGTGCGCCTTGAACGCTCCCATAAGCACGGTCAGTGCCGCGCATGCGGGGATGTAGAGCAGCATGACGGTGACCGATGTCGCGGTGCGTGCCGCCGAGTCGGGTATCTTAGTGCAGATCAGTGCGGTGACCCCGAGAAAGAATAGCGCGAGCAGGGCACTGGGCAGGATGGTTATCGCGCGCTGCTTTATCAGGCGCTTCTTCCTGCCGCTCAGGATGCGCCTGCCCTTTGCGCGGCGCGAGCCGCTTTCGTTGTTGTTTTTCAATCGCTTGTCCTCCGTTTTCGGGGCATGCAGGGTCGCGAGCCCCGCCGCTCCGTATGGCTTAAAGTGTTTTTCAGTGAGGTGTACTCCGTTTGGGTACACGGTCGCATATATGTCCTCTCTGCGGCGCCGCCGCAGAGGATGATGCGTTTTTAGGTTTTGCTTTGCTTTAGTATGTTTTGATTTTCGCGGATGCGTCGGTCGGGGAGTGCTCTGCCGATGCCGATGTGCTTTTAACGCGCCCTGCACGCGGGGGAACACCGCATTTTCGCAGCGATGCTGCGGGGAGTGCGGGGCTGCGGATATTTAATCTTCCCTGCGGCGCGCCCGTATCTCCTCGCGGAAGGTGTGTATCAGACCTACGAGCACGAACAGCATCGCCGCTATCCCTGCGCTCGATATCAGCGCGGCAAGGCAGATGACGGCTGTCATAATGTATATCGCGCCGCCGCCCGTCCGCTGCTTTGCGCCGGTGAGCACGGTGCAAAGCCCGACCGCCAGAAATCCGGGGGTCAGCACCGCCGTGAGGTTTTCTGCGGAAACGGTGACCACGCTGTCAGGCGCTGAGGAACTGAGCAGAAATGAGATGAGGAAGGCTGCGGTGAATATTATCGCCGCCGCAAGACTCATCGTTACCCCGCCGCGCTTATCGACCTGCGGGGGCGCGAGAAAGCGGACGCAGCCGCCGAACACGGCGTGTGCGAGCCAGCTTACGACGAGCGCCGAGACGATGGCTATCGACGGCAGCGACCGCAGCATCACGGTTTTCATCGAGTCGAGATACGAGCCGAGCTCCGCCGAGGTCATTCCGTACATCGGCATGTCACTGCCCTCCATCGAGTCGACAAGCCCGAGCATCGAGCTCTTTATCTCCGAGAATGGGGCCTTGACGGTCGCCCATGTCGTCGCCGGCGACAGCTCCCCGCCTGTGATATACGTATCCGACGCAAATTGCAGCAGCGCAAGCAGCAAAAGCGCCGCGGCGGAGGCGACGAGCGAGGTGTTCTTTGTCATTTTTCCCTCTGCGCTGAGGCAGATGAAGTACGCGAGCAGCGCAGCCGCTGCGCTCCATGCGGGAACGAGAGGGGCGTACAGCACTGCGGCGGCAGCCGAGCCGAACAGCGGAGCAAGAGCGAAGATATGCCTGCCGGAGGCGAATGCCGCGACCGCGCCGAAGCCCGCGGAGACGGCGAGCCACAGCCAGCCGCCGTATACCCCGCGCGCGAGCAGCGCCGCGACCGACGACAGCACCGCCGCAAGTATGACGGTAAAGGTAGGTATCTGTCTTTTTTTGTCGTTTATTTCGTTATTCATGATACCTCCCTGTGTTCATGTGTCGGTGGTTGTATGCTGTCTTTGCGTGACTGCGTCGTTTGCGTACAGGCGATTACATATACGTGCTCGCGGGTGTGTGTTCATATGTCCCGGCTTTCGCGCGGATGCGGGGCTGAATTTTTGTTTTTTCTCCCGGGAGCGCCGCACACGGCAGGATGGCAATCTTGCGCCTGTGTACAATACTCCGTATTATGATTATCCTTAATTATAGCATATAATATGCGTTTTGTAAATAACAATCGCAGCGCGGCGGGGTTTTTCGTGAAAGACCCCTGAAAAAGCTTTTTTGTTTACGGCGGGGCTTTAGTTTGCACCGCGCTGACGCGGGCGGGTTGTGTGCGGATGAAGGTTGTTTTTGCTGAAAAGG
>URDX01000043.1 GCA_900546695.1 uncultured Eubacteriales bacterium
CGTACAATTGTACGGCAGAGGCGATTTTCGGCGGTAGAAAAAGCGGATAATCATTCCTTCGGAGAAATCCGGTAGGATTTCATCCACTTTCTTAGCTCTTGTGCTGAACAAAAGCCCAAATCATTCTTTTATCCGCTTTTTCGATCTGCACTTTTTTAGCCTTCCCGAGAGCTTTTTCGGTCGGCGATTTTTTAGCCGCCCCGAGCGGATATTAATGGAGGAAGAAATAATGCGTGACTATAAAGCAGAGCTTGAAGCCCGCGTAGAATTCATACGCGGCGTGCTGCGCGACTCCGGTGCGAGCGGCATTGTTTACGGAAACAGCGGCGGCA
The DNA here is from genome assembly GCA_900546695.1 of uncultured Eubacteriales bacterium. Taxonomy (GTDB): domain Bacteria; phylum Bacillota; class Clostridia; order Oscillospirales; family CAG-272; genus UMGS911. The sequence continues at coordinate 333 of URDX01000043.1, forward strand.
AGGACAGCGCACTCGTCGGCGCACTGTGCAAGGCAGCGTGCGACAATACCGTCGGTATCATAATGCCGTGCGCATCAAAGCGCAATTTCGGTCTCGACCGCGATGACGGTCTGACCGTCGCAACCCATTTCGGCATTGAGACGCGGGAGGTCGACCTCTCGCCCGTCAAGGAAGCTATGACAGCGGCGCTCTCAGGAGCGACCGAGCTGTCGGCTATGGGCAGCACTAATATAAATCCCCGTCTGCGTATGACGACGCTGTACGCCGTTGCGGCAAGCGAAAACCGCCTTGTCGCGGGTACGGGAAACCGCAGCGAAGCATATCTCGGATACTTTACAAAATGGGGCGACGGCGCGTACGATTTCAACCCCATCGCCGACCTTACCGTCACCGAGATATACGCCTTTTTGCGCTACCTCGGCTGCCCCGAGTGCGTTATTACGAAAGCACCCTCTGCGGGGCTGTTCGACGGACAGACCGACGAGAGCGAAACGGGTGTCAGCTACGCGGCACTTGACCGCTATCTGCTGACGGGCGTTGCCTCCGATGAGGTTATTGCCTCGATAGAGCGGCTGCACGGCGCAAGCGAGCATAAGCGGCGCTCGATACCCACATACCGCTGAGCATTTCGGCATACAGCGCAGAGCTGACTGCCGAGTGTAACGCGCAGCACATCGCTGTGTCGCTGCCCCTGCTGAGCAGCAGCTCGGCATATCGCCGTACCGATCCCCCGCCCGTCCGTGTGCAGTTTCGGGTCGGTGCGGGTCGGCGGTCGGCATTCAAGCAGGCATAATATAGCGGACTTTTGAGATAACATTCTTAGATAACATTTTGAGTCGACACTCCGATGCGGTCAATCTGAGCAGCAAAACCAAACATTTAAATATCAAAAGCGCCTGAGTGCGGAGAAGTAACACATATGCTTACCCACAGCGAGCATGGGACGGTGAGAGCCATGCGGCGGAGGATGTGCGAATAACACCGCGCGAGCTGCAATCCGAAAGGACGGCGCTCCGCATGCTGCAAAGCACGGTCGGGGCTGCGCCGAGTAGGTGAGTCGGGAGTCGCCCGTTACAGCGGCAGCCTATAAGGCATAAGCCGCAGTAGGTGAGAGAAAGAAGATAGGTGGCACCGCGAGGTACAGCACTTGCCCTATCGAATGCTGAATTCTTGTGCATAACGAGGTACTGATATGTGTTCGATAATGGGCTACTGTGCAGGCGGAGCCGCCTTTTCCGATTTTAAGACGGGTTTTGACGAGACCGTTTCCCGCGGACCTGACGATTCGCGTATAGTCGACACGGGAAACGGGCTGCTCGGCTTTCACCGTCTCGCAATAATGGGACTCGATTCTACGGGAATGCAGCCGTTTGAGCTTGACGGCAGCTACTGCGTCTGCAACGGCGAGATATACGGCTTTGAGCGTATGCGCGAGCAGCTGAGCGAAAAATATACCTTCGTCAGCGGCTCAGACTGCGAAATTCTGCTGCCGATGTACCGCGAGTACGGCACAGACATGTTCGCAAAGCTCGACGCGGAGTTTGCGCTTATAATATACGACGCGGAGCATAACGAGTACATCGCCGCGCGCGACCCCATCGGCATCCGCCCTCTCTACTACGGCTATTCCGCATCGGGCGCGCCGATATTCGCGAGCGAGCCGAAAAACCTTGTAGGTCTGTGCGAGCGCATCATGCCCTTCCCGCCCGGTCACTACTGGAAGGGCGGCGAGTTTCACTGCTATGCGGACATGAGCCGTGTCGAGCATGTCTGCACGGACGATCTTGACGAGATATGCGTAAACATCCATAACAAGCTCATCGCGGGCGTTGAAAAACGTCTCGTCGCCGATGCAAAGGTCGGATTTCTCCTCTCGGGCGGACTCGATTCATCGCTCGTCTGCTCCATCGCCGCAAAGCGCTCGGAAAAGCCCATACGCACCTTTGCGATAGGAATGGATACCGACGCAATCGACCTCGGCTATGCACGTCAGGTCGCCGAATATATCGGCTCTGAGCACACCGAGGTCATCATGACACGGCAGCAGGTGCTCGATTCGCTCGAGACGGTCATCCGCATTCTCGGCACGTATGATATCACCACCGTACGCGCAAGCATGGGCATGTATCTGCTCTGCCGCTGGATACACGAAAACACCGACATCCGCGTGCTGCTGACGGGTGAGATTTCCGATGAGCTGTTCGGCTATAAGTATACCGACTTTGCCCCGTCTGCCGAGGAATTTCAGCGCGAGTCCGAGAAGCGCATACGCGAACTGCATATGTACGACGTTCTCCGTGCAGACCGCTGCATCTCCTCCTGCTCGCTTGAAGCGCGCGTGCCGTTCGGCGACATTGATTTTGTGCGCTACGTGATGTCTGTCGACCCGCAGAAAAAGCTCAACACCTACGGCAAGGGCAAATATCTGCTCCGCCGCGCTTTCGTCGGCGACTACCTGCCCGAGAGCATTCTCATGCGTGAGAAAGCGGCATTCTCCGACGCCGTCGGTCATTCGATGGTTGACGACCTCAAGGAGTACGCAGAGGAGCGGTATACGGATGAGGAATTCGAGCGCAGACGCGCAAAATTTACCCACGCGCAGCCGTTCACTAAGGAATCCCTGCTCTACCGCGAGATATTTGAAAAGTACTACCCCGGTCAGAGCGAGATGATAACCGACTTCTGGATGCCGAACCGCAGCTGGGAGGGCTGCGACGTAAACGACCCGTCTGCCCGCGTGCTCTCGAACTACGGCGACAGCGGAAAATAAACCGTCGTGCCGCACGCGCAAAGCATTCTACTCAACTATTCATCAGCAAAAAAGCAATACCGAGACCGCTGCGACATGCGAGCGATCCCGATATTGCTTTTTTATTATTTTGCGGCGGTCACAGTCCGCGAATAAGCGCCTGCAGCCTATCCGAATAACCGTCGGTATCATAGCCGAGCCATGCGACACTCAGTCTGCGCTCGGTATTTATCATGATTATCTGTCCGTACATTCCGCCCTTTGCGTAAACACTCGGCGCGACCGACTCAAGCTCATAGCCGCGCTCAAGCACAATGCGACACCACTCTGACGAAAGATACCGTTCGCCGCCGTATACTCCGCCGTCTATATACAGATGACCGAGCTTTGCAATGTCCGCGCTGCGGATGAAAAGCCCCGTAGCGCCCATCGTATAACCGAGTGGGCAGCGCGACCATGCGGTCTCCTCAAAGTGCATCGGGGTGAACAGCCGCTTTCGCAGCAGCTCGGTGAGCGAGATCCCCGTCTTTACCGTGATTATGCGCGAGAGCAGATAGTACGCCGCGTCGCTGTAAACATATTTGCTGCCAACCTTGAGCGGCAGACGGGCGGAGAGCACTATCCGCAGAAAGTCGTCGCGCGTGCCGTACAGCCGCTCGTATTCCTCGATATCCTCAACGTCGATATCGAGAAAACCGTGATCTATGCCCCATCTGTGACGGATAACATCGTCTACGGTGACGCTCTCCCACCGCTCATCCATACCGTCGGGCAGCGAGCCGCTCAGAATATCCGTCACGCGCTCATCCGTCGACAGCATACCGTCATCGTACAGCAATCCGAGTGCCGTAACGGTAAACACCTTCGACACGGAATAGCAGTCGAGCGTCTTGCTCGCGGGGGTGACCGAAAGCGTCGATGTCTCGCCGTTCTCGATGACCGTTATCCACGACAGCCCGCGCTCCTTTGCGGCTGCCTCGAATATTATGTCCTTGTTCGTCATGACCGTCTCCTGTTTATATTTTTTGTCTTTTCGGCGTCTGACCGCGCCGCTTTTCAGCGTCTGTTTACGCCGTTTTCAGGCTTCTGTCTGCCCGGTTTTCAGCTACTGTCCGCGTCGTTTTCCGGCTTCTTTTTATACCGTCATACTCCTTCTTCGTTTCCCTATCGAAAACAAGCACGTCAGATGCGGAAGCATTTCTGCAGCGCGCGCAGCTCGCCTATTACAAGCAGTGTGCAGTCGCCGTCAAGCACCATGTCGGGCGAGACCGAAAACTCCGCATGCCCGCCGCGGCGCAGCGCGATGATGTTGATATTGTACTTACGTCGGATATCGATACCGCCGACGCTCTTTCCTAACCATGCGGGCGGAACAGCGACCTCAAAAATGCCGTGATCCTCGTCGACCTCTATATAATCAAGAATATGATCCGATGTATAGCGAATAGCGGTCCATTTTGCGACCTGCTTTTCGGGGTACACGACCTCATCCGCGCCGTTGCGAAGCAGGAATTTTGCCTGAACATCGCGTTCTGCGCGCGCCACGACCTTCTTTGCTCCGAGCTCCTTGAGCAGCGATGCGGTCTCGAGCGAGCTCTGAAAATCCCCGCCTATCGTAACTATGCAAACGTCGTAATTGTCGACACCGAGCGAGCGGAGAAAGTCGGCATCGGTGCTGTTTCCTATCTGCGCATTTGTCACGAGCGGCAGCACCTTATTGACCCTATTCTCATCCGAATCCACCGCCATCACCTGATGCCCGAGATCGCAGAGATGCGCGGCAATGTGTCTGCCGAAACGTCCGAGTCCTATAAGCAATACATTTTTCACGATTATTATCTCCTATATGTGTTTATTGATACTATGGTCCGATATCGCGCAGCCCGGATGTTCGGACGGGTACCGTGTCGGATATCACACCGATGAATATTATGTCGGCGGATGCCGCATCGGGGTATCGCATCGGACGGAGTTGCGCTCCGCTCAGCCGACGATAATTTTCTCTTGCGGCAGCTTTGCGGTATATGTGTCTCTGCCTGATGTTGCGGCATAGATAACGGTCAGGCCGCCGACCCTGCCGAGGAACATAAGCAGTATCAGAATGATATGCGAAGCAAGACCGAGGCTCGGGGTTATCCCGAGCGAAACGCCTACCGTTCCGACCGCGGATGCAGTCTCGAACAGGCATGTCGAAAGCGGAAGCCCCTCCGTGAGACTGATGGCACACCCGCCCGCAAGCATGAGCGAGATGTACATGACAAGTATGGTCGCTGCGTTCTTTACGACCGAGCTGTCGATGCGCCTGCCGAAAAAGTGCGCGCTTTCGCGCTGACGGAAGGTCGCGGCGGCATTTGCAAACAGCACAGCTGCGGTCGTTGTTTTCATTCCGCCCGCGGTCGAGCCGGGCGAGCCGCCTATCAGCATAAGCATGATAAGCACCGCGTGGGAAACGCCGGTCATTGCCGAAAGATCTGCGGTGTTAAAGCCCGCCGTACGCGCCGTAACCGACTGAAAAAGTGAGCATAGCACCCGCTCGCCGAGCGGTTTGTCTGCAAAATCGCAGAAGTAAAACAGCACTGCGGGCAGGAATATGAGCACTGCGGTAACGGTTAGGATAACCTTGCTCTGCATACGGTAGCGATGCACGCGCCAGCGGTGAGAGCAGATATCCTCCCACGTCAGAAAGCCGAGACCGCCGAGCACTATCAGCAGCATAATAACGATATTTATCGGGGCGCTTGCGGCGTATCCCGTCAGCGATACGTACTCAGCGCCAGAGCCCCCCAGGATATCAAAGCCCGCATTGCAGAAGGCGGATATCGAATGAAAAAACGACATCCACACCCCCTGCACGCCGAAGCGCGGGCAAAGCGACGGCATGAGCAGCAGCGCACCGACAAGCTCAACTGCAAAGGTGCCGACTATTACAAGCCGCGTCAATCTGACGATGCCGCCGACCTGCGGCGCGGAGATTGCATCCTGCATCGTGCTGCGCTGCCGCAGCGATATCTTTCTGCCCGAGAGCAGCGAAAACGCGGCGGCGACCGTAATAACACCGAGCCCGCCTATCTGGATAAGCACGATTATGACCGACTGTCCGAATGTCGACCAGTAGCTGCCCGTATCGCGTACGACAAGACCCGTAACACAGACTGCGGAGGTTGAGGTAAACAGCGCATCGGGAAACGGAGTCGACACCCTGCCCGCAGTTGCAGCGGGCAGCATGAGCAGCAGTGCACCGAGCAGTATCACCCCTGCAAAGCCGAGAATTATTATTTGAAATGACGATATATACCGCCGTGCGCTTACATTTGACATAAAAAGCTCCTTTTCGGCGGAAAATATCAGCCGATGCAGTTCCGAAAGGTTAAATCGAAAAACAAATCGGAGAGGTTATGAGTGATTATATCACCTTTTCTTTCTTTTTTCCATAGCCAAATTAAAAATATTCGGATAACTGAGAAAAGTCGCCGAAAAGACACGCGACACAGCGGTAACAAAAATGAAAACGGCGAGACCGTCACATATAGTAACAGTCTCACCGCAGATATTGATTATGCTCACCGTGCAGACGATGCAGTACGAAAATCTGCAGGAAAGAATAAACGAAGCACGGCGCGCAAAGCACGTCGTACGCCATCACATAACACTTATGCAGGAATTTCTCGCAAACGGTAATTATGACGCACTCGGCGACTGTCTCAGCCGCTACCGCCGCAGCCTGCCCGACGGCGCGCTGATATCTTACTAAGCATCGCGGGCTCGGACTCGGGACAAAGTCCGTCCGCGGCATCGCGGGGAAATGCGGAGGCATCTGCCGATTTGAAGCAAATGACGAAATATTTTATGCGTCCGTCATGTGCCCTCTGCAGTAGGTGATGCTAAAAAACACGGAGCGGAAAAGTGAGTCAGAGATAATTGACTCTTATTATTCGGCTGACGCCGAGCAAAGAAAAAAATCAAGAAACGGACCGCTGAAAGCTTCTTTTAACGGTCCGTTTCTTATTGATTTCAGAATCGAGCAAAACGCTCAATTACTCTCCGTCGTTCCAGTTATGATAGATATTGACGACGTCGTCATTCTCCTCAAGGTGCTCGAGAAGCGAGCACATCTTCTTGATATCATCCTCATCCGTAAGATCGACATAGTTCGAGGGAATCTTATCCTTCTCGCAGGAAGCGATGGTATAGCCCTTAGCCTCGAGCTCATCGCGAACAGCGTCAAGGTCGCTCGGCTCGGTAGTTATCTCGAAGATCTCGCCGTCGGCGGAGAAATCCTCTGCACCCGACTCGAGCGCATCCTCCATGAGCTTATCCTCATCTATGCCGCCCTCGCTGTTGTCGATAATGATAATACCCTTCTCGGTGAAGAGATAGCCCACGCAGCCGCTCTGACCGAGATTGCCGCCGAACTTATCGAAGAAATGACGCACCTCAGCTGCGGTGCGGTTGCGGTTATCGGTAGCCGCCTCAACTATAACGGCTACGCCCGACGGTCCGTAGCCCTCGTACGATATCTCCTCGTAAACGGCACCGTCTGCGCCGCTCGCCTTTTTGATAATACGGTCGATATTGTCATTCGGTACGTTGAGTGACTTTGCCTTAGAGATAAGGTCGCGCAGCTTGGAGTTTGAAACAGGATCGGGTCCGCCCGCCTTAACGGCAACGGCGATCTCCTTACCTACCTTTGTAAAGACGCTCGCACGCTGTGCGTCGGTCTTTTCCTTTTTGTGCATTATATTTTTCCATTTGCTATGTCCTGACATATTATATTCTCCTTGTTTATGTAGATATTTTTTTCGTTACAGCATCGGACCAACCGTCGCGCAGCTGTCATATCTTTTCCGGGGTTCTCATGCAGATGAGATGCAGCGCATTGCCGAGCACATCGCGCACCGCAGCGGTCATGCGCAGACGCGAAGCGCCGACAGCATCCGACTCGGCATGGGAGATGGGGCAATCGTGATAGAACTTATTGAATGCAGCGCAAAGCTGGTAGATATAGCGTGTGACGATACTCGGCTCGTATGCGTCAAGCGCATCCGAGACCTTCTCGGGAAAGAGTGCAAGCGTACGCAGCAGCTCGCGCTCGGCGTCGCACAGCGGCGCGCCCTCTGCGGAGGATACATCGGGAATGCCGTCCGCACGGGATAGAATTGAGCAGGTGCGCGCGTAGGTATACTGCGCGTAGGGACCCGTGTTGCCGTCAAACGAAAGCGCATCCTCGAGCATAAAGCTGATATCCTTGATGCGGCTGCCCGAGAGATAGTAGTACACTATCGCACCGACGCCGACCGCCTCGGCTACGCTGTCCATATCCTCGAGCTCTCTGCCCTTTTCGGTCATTATCTCGCGTACCTTTTCTATCGACTGTGCGAACAGGTCGCGCAGCAGAATGACGTTGCCGGTACGTGTTGCGAGCTTTTCGCCGTTGATGCTGACGGTGCCGTACGGCACGTGAACGAGCCCGCCGTACCACGGATAACCCATCAGCTCTACGACCTTGAACCACTGAGCAAAATGCAGGCACTGCGCGGAGGAGGTTACATAGATGCACTTATCGAAATCATATGTTTCCTTGCGGTATACGGCAGCGGCGATGTCGCGCGTCGGATAGAGGGTCGAGCCGTCCTTTTTGAGTATAAGACAGGGGGGCATTCCGTACTCCTTAAGGTCGACGATAGACGCACCGTCATCAATCTTGAGCAGTCCCATATCGCGCAGCTTCTGCACCTGAGCGGGCATCTTATCGGTATAAAAGCTCTCGCCCTTGTACGAATCAAACTCTATATCAAGCTGCGCATACGTCTTTTTGTACTCGCGCAGACTCAGGTCGACAAACCAGCGCCAGAGCGCAAGATTTTCCTTGTCGCCGTGCTCGAGCTTTGCAAACTCAGCGCGTGCGCTGTCGTTCAGCGTCGGGTCGGATTCCGCCTCCTCATGGAAACGCACATAGAGCTCAACAAGCTTGTCTATGCCGCCCTGCTCTATCATCTCGCGGTCGCCCCAGAGACGGTATGCGGTGATGAGCTTGCCGAACTGAGTTCCCCAGTCGCCGAGATAGTTTATACCGACGCAGCTGTAGCCCGCAAACTGATGCAGCTTTTTGAGAGAATGACCGATAACGGTCGTCCCGAGATGCCCGATATGGAAGGGCTTTGCAACGTTCGGAGAGGAATAGTCGAGCACGACCGTCTTTCCGCGACCGACATCCGAGCCGCCGTAGGGTATCTCACCGGGGAAAAGGATGCTCTCAACGAGGGTATCGCGCAGATAGCCGTCGGAGACCCTGAAGTTAAGATAGCCGCCCGCACATATCACCTCCGAAATACCGTCGGGCAGCTCGGGCGTAAGTTCCTCGCAGAGCGTCGACGCAATAACGGGTGGCGCTTTGCGGAGTGTGCGCGAGAGCTTAAAGCACGGCAGTGCGATATCTCCCATCGAATTGTCGGGAGGATATTCAAGCATCTCGCAGAGCTCCTCCGCGGTCGGAGCGCTGTCGAACTGCGTCTCCATGACCGAGGCAAGCTTCTCCGATAATCTCTTTTTAACAGTCAGCATAAAAGTTACCTTTTTCCATTATTTATATAGCCACGACGGTACGAAAAAGCCATCATACCGCGCGGATAAACATACCACCCTATAATATACCATACATCGGCGGGAATTGCAATAGCAGAGGCGAAAATTTCACCCCCGTACAAAAAAACCACATTACACTCCGAAAACACAAGACCCGCCGCAGCCAAAACGCGGCAGGTCCCATAATTGATATTTTCCCACATGATACGCAGCGCATCGCCGTGCACTCATGTCAAAGTCGACGGCGACAGCGTGCAGTCACGTCAGAATCGTCAGCGCGACAAGCACAGCCGCCTGAATGAGCGCACATATAGGCACACCGATGCGAAAATCACGATGACGTGTCTTATGATGCATCAGGTGCATGCCGATAAACGAGCCGATACCGCCGAAAAAAACCGTGAAAAACCAAAGCGCCGCCTCGGATATTCTCCATCCGCCCCTGCGGGCATGATTTTTGTCGATTATAAAAAGCAGAAGCGATATGATACTCATTATGATAGCCAAGATAACAACGCAGCTTCTGACCGTCAGCTCAACAGCAGCACCGTCTGTATTCATCGTCGTTTTCCTCCTGCCTTACTTGTTGAATATCTCGGAGAAGCGCTCTCGCGCCGAACTGATATCTTCGGTCGCTATCTTCTCGTAGCCGATAAGCGTGTATGTATTGATAATAAGATGACGGAAATGCGGGTCATCAAGCGCGCTGCATATGAACGACTGACGGGGCGAGTTGATATCCTCACCGCTTATTTGGAAAAAATTGTGCAGTCGGCAAATGTTCATCACACGCGCAAGCTGCTCGGGCGAGTTGCGGGTGGGCATGTATGTAACGGCGTCAAAGCCGAGCCCCTGAAGCACACAGACGACCGAATCGAGATATTCATCCTCAAAGCGCTGCGATTTTTTGTCGCCCGTCACCGAATCGCCGACATCACCGAGATACGCATATGCCGCTATGCCGCCGTTGTCGTGCACCATCTTGACGAATGTCATTGCGTCGGGCAGCTCGTCGGTCGCGGGTATGTATACCTTTCCGATAAGATCGCTCTTGAGCACGCCGAGAAGATCATACGCATAAAAATCAGGGTGCGCGTCGAGCAGCTTGCGGCGGTTTTTATCCGAGAGCTTCATGCCCATCTCGTCGCCGAGAAAAGCAACGACCTGCTCGGGCAGCTGATAACGCTCGATAATCTTTTTCGCAAGGGCAAACATCAGATGGCGCTCGGTCACCGTTCCGCCCTTTGCGTAATTGGAGCTCGGAAGAACGTCGGTATCGAAATCGACGCTCATGTCGTACGGCTCCATCAGCTCGTTTATCCGCTCACACATGGCGCGGTTGCGAACATTTCTCTTCGCGCGATAGGGCGCGAAAAAGTCATTGACCTTTTCGAGATTGCCATGCGGTATGCCGTGCATCGCCACATATGCCACCGACACCTGATCGGGATTATTAATGCGTCTGCCGCACAGCACCGTATCCGACATATCGACCCTGCATTCCACGCCGCATGTCACGGGCATGCCGAGAATATCGGCAGCCTCGAGAAATTCGTGCGCTCCCGCCGTCGAATCGTGATCCATTATGCCCGCCGTTCCGAGCCCGTGCCTCCACGCGGTGTAGACCGCCTCGGTCGGTGTGTAGGGCGAAAACGAATACGTTGTATGGATATGGTTGTTTACATAAGAGGTCTCGGGTGGGGGCTGAATCTTGCCCGCATCCAGCTTTGCTCTGATCTCACGAAGCTCATCGAGTGTCATCATGACAGGAATCTCCTTACAGTAAGTGATTATGTGCTGTTACAAATCGTCTTGAAGTCGCTGTGTATTCGCCGTGTCTGCTATGTAACTATTAAGCTGTGGGTGTGGTGTATGTTTGTTTTTCGATATAATTTATATGGCTTGCTCCTCTCGGAGCGATACGTTCTTCTCTTTCTTTTTTATGCCGCCTCGGGCAATATCGTGATGTTTTGCAATAACCAAGGAACGATGAATCCCGCGCTTTTTTTAACTAAAACATCCTTTTTAACATCCTTGATAATTTTTCGGTCTGCGTTAACTATCTTTACTCTGTCTCTTTCAGCGTCCGGCAATTATTTCAGTCTGAACTTTCCCTCACGGAAACTTTCTTTATTCTGTATCTTTCAGCATCCCGCTGTTATTTCAGCCTAAGCATTTTTCCTTCCGTCTCAAAAGGACTTTCAGGTCTGCGCTTTTTTAGCCGAGCCGCCGCGGGGAGAGATAAAAAAGATGCAGAAGCGTCGAAACACGACTCGTCGCCGTACAAGCGTATGGCAGAGACGGGTTTCGGCGATAGAAAAAGCGAAAACGTCAAATCTTATGCAGGAATCCGCAAGGATTCCGACACATTACCCGCCATATGGGACATACTAAAGATTAATTATCATAGTCCGTTTTCACTTTTTCGGTCTGTGCTTCTTTAGCCGAGCCGCCGCGGGGAGAGATAAAAAAGATGCAGAAGCGTCGAAACACG
>URDX01000044.1 GCA_900546695.1 uncultured Eubacteriales bacterium
CGCAGAAAAAGCGAAAACATTAAACTTTAAGCAGGAATCCGTCAGGATTCCGACCATTTATATACCGTATGGGACATACTAAAGCTCAATTATCATTACTTGTTTTCGCTTTTTCGGTCCGGACGATTTTAGCCTCGCCGAGAGCTTTTTCGGTCTGCGCTTTTTTTAGCCACGCCCACAGCAGTTCTTATATTTTTTGCCGCTGCCACACGGGCAGGGATCGTTCCTCCCGACCTTATTCGCCTTTTCCTTCTGAAGCTGTGCGCGTGTAAGCTGCTGCATGGGCGGACGGATAAGAGGTCCAACTCCCTGTGCGGGAGCCGCGCCGTTCTGTGCAGGCTGCGCGGGTGCGCGGCGGATAACGACGGGGCGGGCGGGCGCTTTGCCCTCAAAGCCCTCGCCGGTGACCTTAGCCACCTCCTCGCGCTTTATCTCAACATGCGGGCGCGGGATGACCGAGAGAACGCCGCGGACGGTATCCGCGCGTATCATTTCGCTCATCTCGTCGAACAGATCCGCACCCTGAATGCGGTACTCGTTGATCGGGTCGCGCTGTGCGTACGCCTGGAGGCCGATGCTCTCCTTGAGGTCGTCCATATTCTCGAGGTGGTCCATCCACTTGAGGTCGACATTGCGCAGCAGGATAACGCGCTCTATCTCGCGCATCTGCTCTGCGCCGAACAGCTCATCCTTGCTTCTGTAGACCTTCATTGCGCGCTCGGTCAGCTCCTCGATGATATCCTCGGGGCGGAGCGATGCAAGCTGTTCCTCGGTATAATTAAAGTCATCCGCCTTGCAGACGAAGCCGAAGAGGGTGCTGCGGAGCTCGTCGAACTTCCACTCAGCGGGGTCCTCCGCCTGAGTGCAGGCGAGAACGGTGGACTCGATGTAGCTGCGAATCATGCCGACGATCTTCTCCTGAAGGTCGAGACCGTCAAGCACCTCGCGGCGCTGCTTGTAGATGACGGTACGCTGCTGATTCATAACGTCGTCGTATGTCAGGACGTTTTTACGGCGCTGGAAGTTGTTCTCCTCTATCTGCTTCTGCGCGCGCTCGATGGAGTTGGAGAGTATCTTTGCCTCGATGGGGGTATCGTCGTCGAGACCGAGACGGTCGACGACCGCCGCGACGCGCTCGCTGCCGAACAGCCGCATAAGATCGTCGTCAAGCGCAAGGAAGAAGCGGGATTCGCCGGGGTCACCCTGACGACCCGAACGTCCGCGGAGCTGGTTGTCGATACGGCGGCTCTCATGGCGCTCGGTGCCGACGATGAACAGACCGCCCGCCTCGCAGACCTGCTTTGCCAGCGGCTCTGTCTCGGCGCGGAACTTGTCATATAGACCTCTGTACACCTCGCGTGCGGCAAGCACCTCTTCGGAGACCGACATCGACGAGCCAACGGCTGCACCGATAATCTCCTCCTCGTAGCCCTGCTTTCTCATCTCCTGCTTTGCAAGGAATTCGGGGTTGCCGCCGAGCAGGATATCGGTGCCTCGACCCGCCATGTTCGTAGCGATGGTAACGGTGCCGAGACGACCTGCCTGTGCGACTATCTCTGCCTCGCGCTCATGGTACTTTGCATTAAGCACGGTGTGCTCGATGCCCTCGAGACGTAGCCGCTTTGAAAGCATCTCCGACTTTTCGACCGAAACGGTACCGACGAGCACCGGCTGTCCCTTGGCATGGCATTCCTTGATCTGAGCGACAATAGCGTCGTATTTGCCCTTCTGATTTTTATAGACGACGTCGTGATGGTCGATACGAATCATCGGCTTATTCGTCGGTATGACGACAACGTCGAGGTTATATATCTCGCGGAACTCGACCTCCTCGGTGAGCGCCGTACCCGTCATGCCCGACAGCTTTTCGTACATGCGGAAATAGTTCTGGAACGTGATGGTCGCGAGGGTCTTGTTTTCCTTCTGAATCTTAACGTGCTCCTTCGCCTCGATTGCCTGATGCAGTCCGTCCGAGAAGCGGCGGCCGTGCATGATTCGACCCGTGAAGGCATCGATGATGAGCACCGCGTCGTCCTTTACGAGGTAGTCGACGTCGCGCTGCATCGTTCCGTGCGCCTTGAGCGCCTGATTTATATGGTGGGCGAGCTCCGAATTTTCGGGCGCGGAGAGGTTTTCGATGTCGAAGAATTCCTCAACCTTGCGGATACCCGATGCGGTGAGCACGGCGGTGCGCGCCTTCTCGTCAACGATGTAATCCGCGTCGATATCGTCGCTGAGTTCCTTCTTATCCATCTCCTTGATGCGGAACTCGCGCAGGCGGCGGACGCAAGCATCGGCACGGTCGTACATGTCGGTGGATTCGTCGCCCTCACCCGAAATGATAAGCGGTGTGCGCGCCTCGTCTATCAGGATGGAGTCGACCTCGTCGACGATGGCGAAAACATGTCCGCGCTGAACCATTCTGCTCTTCTGAACGACCATGTTATCGCGCAGATAGTCGAAGCCGAACTCGTTATTCGTGCCGTATGTGATGTCGCATGCGTACATGCGCTGCTTTTCTTCCTTGGTCTGGTCATGCGTGATAAGACCTGTCGTCATGCCGAGAAAGCCGTATACACGCCCCATTTCCTCAGCGCCTGTGTATGCGAGGTATTCGTTGACCGTGACGACGTGAACGCCCTTGCCCGTCAGTGCATTGAGGTATGCGGGCAGGGTGGCGACGAGGGTTTTACCCTCACCGGTTTTCATCTCGGCTATTCTCCCCTGATGGAGAACGATTCCGCCTATGAGCTGGACGTGGAAGGGGCGCTTACCGAGTACGCGGTCGGCTGCCTCTGTTACTACCGCAAACGCATCGGGCAGAATGTCGTCGAGCGTTTCGCCCGCGGCAAGGCGCTCGCGCAGCGCGGGGGTGGTCGCACGCAGCTCCTCGTCGCTCATCGCGCGGTATTTGTCGGCAAGGGCTTCTATCTTTTTGACGATAGGAGTGATCTTGCGTATCTGACGGTCGCTGTAGGACCCTATGATCGAGTCGATTATCTTCATATTCGTTTGATCCTCACTGATGTTTATTTCGATGCTTTTTCTTATTCTGTCGGTACAGATACCGATATTTCGGACATGATACAATAATACAGATTAGATTATATCACAAAACCGCCGGTTAATGGTACATTATTTTGTAAATATTTTTATTTTTTCAAGCTCCGCGGATTTCTCGGAGGTTTTTCGTGAAAGACCTCTGAAAAAGCTCTCGGTTTGCAGCGGGGCTTTATTGTGTACCGCGCTGCCGCGGGCGGAGCTACTGCAAATAAATTATGGTGTTGAATGAGTCAAGTCGCGCCTTCGTCGATTGCAAGGAATTTGGGAAAGTGATTCGATTGTTCGTTTTTTTACGCTTTCTTTTTATCTGAAAAAGAAAGCGTAGGAAAGAAAAGCAGGCATAAGGGGGATTGCGCCGCGATACGCTGCGCTCCTATTCGGCGCAGTTTCCCCCTTATGTATCCCCTTTTGGACTGCTCAGCCGATAGCGACCTTGCAAGATATCGTCCGAAATGCTCGGCGGGCATTACGCCTCGCATTTCTTATCGGGGGAATGCACGTATAAAGCTTTTGTTTTTCCCGCTCGCAGAGCGTGTACACCCGATGCCGGGGGAAATACACAGCAGCATTGTTTTTCCGCGGCGATTATTCGTACATACGCAGCTATAGTTGAGTTTATCTGCGCAATATTTTTTAAGAAAAAACAAAAAACACGGCAGGCGCTATGCCTGCCGCACTTTTCTTTTTAAACTAAAGTCCCTGAAAGAAAGGCTTATTTATACTTACGCTTTCTTGCAGCCTCGGACTTCTTCTTACGCTTCACGCTGGGCTTCTCGTAGTGCTCCCTCTTGCGAAGCTCAGAAAGTACACCGGATCTTGCACACTGACGCTTGAATCTGCGAAGTGCGCTGTCAAGTGACTCGTTCTCTTTAACTCTAACTTCTGCCATTTACCGTTTTCCCTCCCCTCGCGGTTTGCAAAGAGATAAATACAAAATGTATTATATACTAAAAGCGGTGAAAAGTCAATAGTTTTTGAAAAAGATATTTTGTCGACGGTGTCGGCTTGCCCGCGCGTCATCCGCCGACATGGCTCGCGCAGAGCGGGACGTAAGTGCGCGGACAACGTTGCTCAACTGAGTTGGTGGGGCAGAGCGGTGCTGCGCGGTTGGGTCGGCGGGGTCGGCAGGGGCTGCTGCGGGCGTTTGGCGGGGTCAGATAATTTTCCCGAGCTCGGCGATATTCCCTTTCAGCCTCTCATAGCGTGCATCTGCCCAATCCTCCATGCCCTGTCCGTCATACGGAACGCGGGTCTTTGCCCAGAGGGTCCACAGATAGTCTACGTATATCTTACTTGCGAGCAGGTGCTTTCTATCCGCATTGCCCGGCGTATGCCCGAGATACGCTGCGAGAAGCAGCTCATCCTCCGCGCGGTCGTAGCCCGCCTCGATGGAGACTGCGGCTGCATCCCACATGCCGTCGTTCATCCCCGCGTACTCCCAGTCGATGAGATAGAGCCGACCGCTGTCGGAAAGCACCCAGTTTTCGCACAGCGGGTCGTTATGGCATGGTACGCGCCCGGTCATGCCCTTTGCGTCGAGCTCCCGCTTTATTTTCATGACCGTTGCTTTTACGTCGGCGTAATCGTCGGGCATGGGCACGTGCTTTGCGAAAATTATCCGCTCGTACCCGTCTGCCATGTCGAACACCTCGAACGGAACGCCCGTATCCCTTCCGCAGCCATGCAGCTGTCTCAGAAGTGCGGCAGCCTGTTCGATGCGGCGGGGCTCCTTCATTGTATCGGAGCACATGGTGACGGCGCCGCTGATGTACTCGGTCACCTTAGCGCCGTCGTCGCCGAAATAGAGCAGCGGCGTGTCTATTCCGAGCTTACACGCGAGCTCGGTGCTGCGCTTTTCGTCCGCGCGGACTATCATATCCTCTGTGCCCTCGCCGGGGATGCGTATCACGTATTTCGTGCCGTCCGGAATTTCCGCCGTATAGGTGCGGTTTGTCAGCCCGCCCATGCGGCTCAGCGCGGCGTGCTCCTCCCTTCCTGTCACAAGCTTCAGCAGTGCGTGTATCCGCGGCAGGTCGCCCGTGCATATCTCTCTGCTCATGTTATGCCTCTCTTTTCAGCGTATTTGTTTCGTATATATACCGATATGTGTCGGCGTGATGTCTGAAGGAGAATCCGACAGCCTCGTTTCCGCCCGGCGATTTCAGCGCGTTAAAATCCGTCAGAGCCGATTCGGAGCAATGCAACTCTGCAGCGATCTGTCCGATTATCCGCGAGCGGGTGTCGGATACGTAGCTTTCGTCAAACAGGCGCAGCTCGTCAAGGCTGTCGAACTCGAATATGAGCTCTGAGTCATATTTCCGCAGGCGCAGATGCAGTTCGTCAAGATGCTCGGCGTAGATAGCCTCCCAGAGCTTCGATGCCGTTTCGGGGCGCTCGTATTCGCGCTCGAGTATCCGAATGAACCGCTCCGAGAATTCCTCGTTCCAAAAAACATGCCCGAGCATATACCATGCATTGCAGCCGCCTATCCTAATGCTGTTTACATAGCCGTCTGCACCCGTCTGCATACACCATTCATCCGTATGCCCGTCGGCGTAGACCGCGGCGTAATAGGCATCATCCACCTCGGCTTCAAACGGATTCTCCGTAAAATAGTTATCCGAGGAGCAGATATATGAGTTGCGCAGGTATTTTCTGACGGCATAGATGCTCGAGCTATTGTTGCGCACGCGGTACGCAGGATTGTGCACGAGATGCACGCCGAGTGCATCCGCGAGATAGTCAAAGCGTTCATGCATGTAGCCCGTTACAACGATTATCTCGGGGATGCCCGCTTCCCGCAGCTGTCTTATCTGCCGTTCGATAAGCACCTCTCCGCGCACGGTTATCAGCCCTTTCGGCATTTCGTGCGAGAGCGGCGCAAACCGACTCGAGGTTCCCGCAGCCATTATGACGGCGTTATCGACCTTATATCCCATGCTGTTTCCCTCCGATCACGTGATGCTGTTGACGTTATGTATTAAAAAATGATGCTTTTTTAAAAGCTGCCGACAGCCTCGGAATATTGACCGTGACCGTCGGCAGCTCATGATGTCTGATGCCTGATGGTTGATGCTTGTGCTTTGATGTCGGATGCCCGATGCACGCCTGACGTCGGATGCATGCCTGACGCCCGACGCGGGCGGGCTCATGGCGCTCGCCGATACCGCCCGCCGCGTGCGGATGTGCGGCGCTTACTTTGCTTCCTCGGGCAGCACCGAATTAAACTCGACGAGCCTCCAATTGGACTCATCCCATGAGTCGCCGGGGTGCAGCGCGAACCAGTTTCCCGGGCGGAAGGTATTGCCGTTATTCTCGCTCACATCCCATATATGCGACTCGAAAATGTACTGGTCGTGCGCCGTCTTTTCGCTGTTGTTTATCTCTTTGCCCGTGAAGGGGTTGACGGGGTTATCTACCAGACCGCTCAGCGCCAGCGTCGGGGTGTCGGCGTTGGTCATGAACTCATCGGAGGTCGTAAAGCCGGTTGCGTTGAAATCCTTGACCATGAGCAGCGCTCTGAAATACTCGCTGTAGAAGTCCTCGCCGTCGATGAGGTGGTAGATCGCATCGTCGAGCTGTCCGAGATTGCGTCCGTGGTCGGAAACAATGATTATTCTCGTATTGTCGTAGACGCCGTTCTCGCGCAGGTAGTCGAACCACTTTCCGAGCTGTATCATGGCAGCCATGTTCGACTGATAGTGTATCACCTGACGCGCGTTCTGCATCCGGAGCTTCTTTCCGTCTACGACATAGCCGTTTTCAAACATATCGGCATAAGCGCTGTTGTCAACGCTCTGCTCGGGGGTGTAGTCGGGCAGCTGAAGCATGCACGGCTCGTGCGTCGTGTCGTTCGATATCATCATAAAGGTGTTCTGCTCGCCGTCGGAGGTATCCGTTATCTCGGGTAGGGAGGTTAGCACGTTATAGCAGCTCATGAAGGTGTTGCTGACGCCGCTTGCGCGGTAGATGCCGTCGACCGTCTGCGTCGTTGACAGCGACTCGCCGTCCTGCGAGGAATAGTTGTAGATGCCGTCCGCATACAGCGCGGGCTGTGCAAAGAGGGGCGAGACCTTCGTTATACCGAAAGCGAAGAAGTTCCGCATATTTCCGTCAACGATGGGCTTTGTCTCGAGCTCGCTCGAGTACATACCCGTCGGGTTATACGCCTTTATATCGGGATATTCGTCGTATATCGACAGGTCGGGGGTCCACTGATAGCCCGCATATGTAGGCTGACATACGGTAACGTCGTAGCCGCTGTTGTCGAACAGCACGGGCATGACCTTCAGCGACTCGTTATGCTTGGATTCGAGCGACTCGCTGTCGCGCTTGTTATTCTCAACGGGTGTGTATTCGTAGCCGCCGAATATCGCGGGGGTCGCCATATTCGTAAACGCGCCGTACGAGATGGTGTTCGGGTAGTAGGTGAAGCCGTCGAACTGCTCGCGCAGCTCAGGCTTTTCGTTCATGATGTACGGAATATATTCGTCTATTCCTCGGTCGAGCATGAACACAACGACGTTCTTGCCGTTCCTGCTCAGAGTATGCAGCGACCCGCCGTCGGACGCAGAGGTGCTGACCTGCGAGATGCTTGAGCTTATTCTGCTGACGTTCACAACGGCAAGTCCGCACAGCGCGAGCGTCGCAATGACGGTGACATCGAAGGTATGCTTCTTTATGAGGCGGCTGATGAGCCACATAATGAGCGCCGTGCCGAGCACGACGGCGAGGTTTATCAGCTGCTGCCCCGCGGTGAAGCTCATGCCGCTTTCATACTGGAGGGTGCTGCTGATGAGTCCCATATTCTTGCCGAAGAACATGTAGTTCACGATGGCAACGCCGCAGAGTATCCAGACCGCCTTTTCGATGCGGCCCTTTGAGCGGTCGTCCGCGAGCGAATAGAACACGCCGAACCACACGACGAAGGTGCCCGCCGCAAGGCAGAGCGAGGATACGAGATACCACAGGGGGTTAGTGAAATATCCGGGAACGATGAACTCCTGCGGGGATGCCGCAATGACCGCCGACGGGATGATGAGTCCGGTCAGCACGGCGAGGAATATCGCCCCTGCGAAGAAGCGCTTGGGATGAGCGGCGCACTCGCTGCTTTCCTTTGCAGCCTTGCCCCTGCCGAGCTTGGCGCTCAGCAGCGTGAGCAGCAGAGGCAGCTCGAGGATGATGCCCGCCGCGCAGAAGAATATCTCGGACTTTACCGATCTTCCCGCGCCTACGGTCAGCCCGAGCACGAACACGCCGACACCGAGCACGGCGGCGAGAACGTTAAGGACCTTGCGCGGCTCTTTCAGCTTATAAAAGACGGTCTTAACGAGCGAGAACGCATTGTTCAGCGTCCAGTAAAAGACCAGACCCGACGGCGACGTGTAGAGGAATACGAGGAAGAACACCGCCATGCCGTACAGCTGCACCTTCGTCTTTACCGAATATCCGCGGGTAAAGAGGAAGGAGGAGACGAGGTTTATCACCGTCATGATGATGGGCAGAACGTTTACGGTCAGACCCGCGACCGTCAGCATTCCGTCGGGCTTGCCCAGGTCGGCTATCGGACCGAAGGAAACGCCTTGCAGCAGGTCGAGATTCGACAGAAAACGGTATGCGACGATAAAGAAGGGTATCTCGAGCAGCAGCGAGGTCGCGCCGCGCAGAACGTACGTCGGCCTGTAGCCGTTCTGACGGTAATAGGTCTGCAGCATCATCATCTGCTCGTCGCCGCGGAAGGTCTTTTTGATGTGCTTCACGCCGCGGCTGAGCTTCTGCTCCATGATGCGCTCCTCCTCCTGCAGCGCATCGGCACGGCGATACAGCGGCAGCACAAGGAAGTTTATCGCAAGACTGAATATGATTATCGTAATGCCCGGATTCCCGATGAAGGAATAGGCTATCTTATAGACCGCCTCAAACAGCATCTGGAGCGGCATAAGCAATAGGTTATAAAGAATTTTTGTTATAGACATGGTGCTCTCCTGTCACCTGTTTTTTCGCTGATGTTAAGAGGCGGTATTTCTCCTCGAGGTAGTCCGCCGCGCGGACCGCGCCCTCATCGGGGAATTCCCAGACCTCGCGGCGTACCTCGTCGCGCCCTTCCTTGAAGCGCTCCTCCGACAGACAGCTGTCGATGAGCTGTTTTATGCCCTCAAAGTTGTCCTTTGTCAGGGGCATGCCGAGCTTCGGGAGAACGTCAAAGGTCCACGGTCTGCCGCCGAGCCACCATGTGTCGTACGGGTCGCTCTTATAATCGGTGTCGGCGTAGATGATAGGCTTGTCGTATACGAGCGTAAAATCAAATATAACGCCCGAAAAGTCGGATATCATGATGTCCGAACGCTTGAGCACCTCAAAGTTGTCGTTGTCGCGGTTCCATTCGAGCTGCTCGGAGTCGGGATATTTCTTCATAAGGTCGTCCATCAGCTCCTTCTCGGAGGCGAAGGACTGCGGGTGCGGGCGAACGATGATATGGTAGCCCGTTTTCAGCAGCAGGTCGATCATCTTACCGCCGTATCTGCTGAGTATCGCGCTGCTGCCCCACGACGGAGCGAGAAGCACGGTGCGCCCCTCATGCGGCTGCGGCGGGTCTTCCCTCAGGCGCTTTGCCATCTCGTCGAGGTACGGAATGCCGACGTGGACTATCTCCTTCTGCGGCAGGTTTCTGAGCTTTTCCAGCGCGCGTATCTGCTCTTCTTGAAAATCGCCCGAGATCATTATCGCGTCGTAGTAGTCGGTGCCGAACATGCGGTAGCCCGAAATTTCGCTCGGCGCGTGCAGCATGTGTATGTAGCAGTCAACGTCCTTGCTGCGCTTCCACTGATAAACGTCAAGCCCCGGTGTGGTCGAGAGCAGGACGGTCGCGCGCAGGAAATTCAGCTTCGCAAAGCCCTTGTTTCCCTGACCGATGAACTCGCCGTGCAGATGCTCATAGCCGCAGGTCAGCGCGGGGTCGTCCTCGGATTCGGTCATGTAGGTGACCTCCACCCCTCTTGCGGACAGCTCGCGGCAGACGGGTCCGAATACCTGCCAGTAGCGCTTGTCGTCCGAAAAAATGACAAGAGGCAGCTTTTCCTGCTCCGCCTCCGTGCTCTTTCCGCCGCTCATTCTGAACCGCAGCTTGACGAGCCAGGATTTGAGCAGATACCGAAACGCACCGATCAGTCCGATCAGTATCGCAAACAGCATACTGCCTGTGCCGGGATCAATGTATAGCCTCATGATGTTTCCTCTCTTTTCTTTTGTCTGTGCAATATGAAGATCCCCGCTGCAAGATACAGGGCTGCGAGTCCGCAGAGCGTTATTGCTTCGATGCTGCGTGCGGTTTTGACGGCTGTCTCTGTCACGACTGACGACAGATTGATCACCGCGTGCAGTATGACGGAAGGAAGGATGCTGCCGCTGCATACCGAAAGCGCGCCGAGGCTGACCCCTGCGCAGAATGCGAATGCGGCTTGCAGCAGCGTATATGCGGGGTCGCCCCCCGCAAACAGATTCGGCAGATGCGCCGCGGAGAACAGACCCGCGGAAGCAACGACCGCGCCGACGCTGCCGAATTTGATGCGCGCGAATCTGCCGTGTGCGCTTTTTTCATTTGTGTGTCCGGGCACGCCGAGCGCGTTTTCTCCGCGCAGATGCCCGAGCATGCCGAGCAGTATGACCCCGCGAAAGATGAGTTCTTCCATGGCAGCCGCCGAGATATCCGCGCATATGCGATACGCGAGCTCAAGCGGGCGGAGCGTCACGCAAGCACCGGGTTCGAGCAGAACCGCACATAGCGCCGCAGCGGGCGCCGCTGCATACAAAACGATTGCCGCGGGGCGGGTCGCCGCTCTGCCCGACAGGGTCATGCCGATGTCGGAGAGCCTGTTTTCGCCGCGTGATGCGAAGAAAATAAAAAATGCGCCCCAGTAAGCAATGCGTAGGGCTATGCCGCAGACGGATGCGCCCGCGGAGGGCGGAAGTGCGCCTTCGATAAAGCCGCCTGCATAATAGGCTGCGATCCAGAAATAGATTGCATATGTCATGTTTTTGCATTTGAAAGCCATCCCCGCAGCTGCCGACGGCGGACGGGAATGACCTTTAACATAATTTTTATTTCGACTCATAATATACTATATTTCGAGGGAAATGTCAAGAAGAAACGCGCGGCGGCGAGGTTTTTCGTGAAAGACCTCTGAAAAAGCTTTCGGTTCGCAGCGTGGCTTTGGTGTGCACCGCGCTGTCGCGGGC
Source organism: uncultured Eubacteriales bacterium (assembly GCA_900546695.1). GTDB lineage: Bacteria > Bacillota > Clostridia > Oscillospirales > CAG-272 > UMGS911. The sequence goes on from URDX01000044.1 coordinate 11,299, forward strand.
GGAGTCATTCGCGGGTAATGTTTGATTGATGCACGCAGTGCGTACTTACGAAATTTAGATAAACTTTAGTTTCGGTTGTACTTTGAGTTTGCTAAGATTAAGCTGATAATGCACGCTGAATTTGC
>URDX01000045.1 GCA_900546695.1 uncultured Eubacteriales bacterium
GTGCATGGTCAGCCACTCCGTAAAGCTCGGAGTGAATGTTCTCCAAAACCGCGAAGAAAAGCATTTCCTTGGATTCGTAGAATTTATAGAACGAGCCCTTTGCAATGCCGACCGCCTTCGTCAGCTGCTCTACGGAGGTTTTCTTCATCCCCAGCGTGACAGCACAATGTCTCGTTTCCTTCAGCAACGCCTTGCGGAGCTGCTCAGTCTCGTAATCGGTAAAAGCCAAGGTCGCACCCCCATGAAATATGACCGTTTCGGTTCTTCCGGTCATATTATACCGCGCTTCTTTCCGGTTTGCAAGGGGTGTAGAGAAAAACATACGCATTTTAACAAAAAATTATTTTCCCTTAACACATTATTTCATGAAGGCGCTCCTCTTCCTTTGGCAAAGAACTGCACCCCCTAAAATCAAAAATGCACCCCCCTCCAAACCGTAATTTCACCCCCTTAACGGGTTTCTATCAAAATTAGAGTCATTTGCCAACGGAACCCGCATAAACCCAGTGTTTATGCGGGTTTTCCACACCCATATTGCAAAAAGTAAACACATCTATGTTGGGGAGCAAATCTCGGTGCAAATCGCGAATTTTGCTCCCCAATGGTATATCTGTGGTAAGAGTCGCAAAATCGGCTCTTTTCTTATCCCCTTTTTGAGGAATAGTAATGTATATGGGTAACGAACTATTAAGTCCCCATAGTCAGCCGCCCCTATCCGCGGGCGGCATTTTTAATACCGCCAAAGGCTTTCCCTTATTTTCATTCCGTTTCCCTTAAAATATGGTGCAAAATAAGGGAATCTTATTTTGCTGTTCTCATAGTTCGACCCGTCAGAAACAAAAAAATGCTGCCCCACCGTTTCCGGTGAGGCATAGATTATGTACTCTCTTTCATCATTTTTCTTTTCTGCCGCCGCTGTTCGTTCTCGCGCTCACGGCGCTGTATATTTAGTTCTATGTGATGTCGGGCGGCGCGGTGATGAAGATAGTGACGACGGAGGATGCTCTGTATGAAAAGGTGCGGCAGATATTTGAGTATTCGCTGCACAACGAGACCGTCAGCCGCTTCCGCCGCATGATGACCATCGAGCAGTTCCGCTCGCCCGAGCTGGCAGCGCTCTACTCGGGGCGGTATGTTGAGCGTCTGCTGAGCTATCACGCCGACATCTTCCGCGCGCTTATCGCGTCGGGCGAGATATGCGCGGAAGACCCGAACGTTCTCGCGATGATGTACGTCGCCCCCGTCGTGACGCTCGTCGGCATCTGCGACCGTCAGCCCGAGCGGGAGCGGGAATGTCTCGAGAAGCTTCGAGACCATGTGCGGCTCTTCTTCCGCATGGTTCACGGCGGCGCGAACGGAGGTGGAGCCCGTGAATGAATCGGACGAGGAATGGCTCCGCTGCCCCGTTTGCGGCGCAAAAACGCGGCTGCGGCTGCTGAAAAGAACGGTGCTGCGGGATTTTCCGCTTTTTTGCCCGAAATGCAGGTGCGAGCGCATCATCAATGCGCAGAATTTCAGAATAGAGATAATTAATCAGCCGGACGCAAAGACGCAGCGCTGACCGTATATTTTCGGTCATGCCCTGCGCCTTTTCACATGCTGTGAATTTTGCGCGCTGCGATTTTCGCGTGTCGCGATTTTCACGCGCCGCATATTTTTCAGGAGGAAAAACATGAAAAAACATTGACCCAAAAGCTCGGGCTGCTCGGCATCGTCAGCTTTCTTTCGTACGCGGCAGCGGTGATATTCGCGCCGCTTGCCTACCGGGGATACGACCCGCTCGCGCAGGCGGTCAGCGATCTGAGCGCGGCAAACGCCCCGTCGCTTGCGCTCTGGAATCAGCTCAGCGCGCTCTACAATGCGTGCGAGGTCGTTTGCGCGACCGTCGTCTGCATCGGCATCGGCGGGCGGAAAACGAGACTGCTCCGCGCGGGCGTTTATCTGTTTGCCGTGATGGAATGGGTATCGGCGGTCGGGTATCGGATGTTCCCGCTCAGCGACAGCGGCTATGCGGGTGCATTTCAGGATGTGATGCACATGGTCGTCACCGCGCTTGTCGTGCTGCTGTCGGTTGTATCGCTGACCGTCATCATCGTCGCGGGGGCAAGGAGCGGGAGCTGCCGCTCCTACGGCGTATGCGCGGGCATCGCGCTCGGAATGATGCTCGTCGGCGCGGTGGGTGTAAAGCTCGTTCCCGCCGAATATTTCGGCATCGCGGAGCGGTTCAGCGTGTTTGCCGCGACGGGCTACAATGCCGCGCTCGGCATTCATCTGTTCTGCGGCAGGACAGAAAAGTAACTATTATTATGAGGAGAAATCACATGTCAAATATAACTATACGTCTTGAAACCAAGAACGACTGCCGCGCCGTCGAAAATCTGACACGCGAGGCATTTTGGAACGTCTACCGCCCCGGCTGCACGGAGCACTATGTGCTGCACTGCTATCGGGATGACCCCGCATTTGTTCCCGAGCCGGATTTCGTGATGGAGCGAAGCGGCGAGCTGATAGGGCAGGTCATGTATGTGCGGTCGGAGATTGACTGCGACGACGGCAGAAAGCTGCCGATAATGACCTTCGGTCCCATCGGAATCGCGCCCGCCTACAAGCGGCAGGGCTACGGAAAGCGTCTGCTCGACTATTCGATGGAGAGGGCACGCGAGCTGGGCGCCGGCGCGCTTGCCGTAACGGGTAATATCCTGTTCTACGGAAAATCCGGCTTTGTTCCCGCAAAGACAATGGGCGTGCGCTATGCTGGCGACCCGGAGGCGGATTATTTTCTTATAAAAGAGCTGACCCCCGGTTTTCTTGACGGCATCTGCGGGAGCTATCGCGACCCGGAGGGATATTTTGTCTGTGAGAGGGATGCTGAGGGCTTTGAGCGGTTTGAAGCGACCTTTCCGAAAAAGGAAAAGCTGAAGCTGCCCGGGCAGCTGTTTGAATGAAAAAGGGAAAAGCCATGTCAAAGAGAGCACGGCAATATATAGGTGTTCTGACGGCTGTTGCTGCCTGCTATATTCTTCACGAGGGGGCGCGTCTGCAGTATGCGCTCCCTGTGGGGGTGTTTCGACGGATAAATTTTATGGACTCGGAGCGCAGGTCGACGTTTTTCGAGAGGGCATGACAGACGCGCCGACGGAGAGGGTAGTCGATGCGGAAAAAAATTTCTCCCCGCTATTGACTCTGCAACTATTGCAGAGTTTATAATGCTGTGGTAAAATAAGCTCGGTAAAAAGGGAACTCGGCTATGGAAAAAAATCTGACCGAAGGCAGTGTCGTCAAAAAATTGCTCGGCTTTTCGCTGCCATATCTGCTATCATATTTTCTGCAAACGCTGTATGGGATGGCTGACCTGCTGATAATCGGCAGATACGGGACCGTCTCGGACACGACCGCCGTCTCGATAGGCTCGCAGGTCATGCACATGCTGACCGTGATGATTGTCGGACTGGCGATGGGCACCACCGTCTGCGTCGGACAGTCGGTCGGGGGCAGGCGCCGCGACCGCGCCGCGGGATACATCGGAAACACCGCCGTGCTTTTCGTCGGGGTCTCGCTCGTGCTGACCGCGCTGCTGCTCGCGCTGACCTCGCCGATAGTTTCGGTCATGTCCACCCCTGCGGATGCCGCAGACGGCGCGCGTGCATATCTTACCGTCTGTTTCATCGGCATCCCGTTCATAACCGCGTATAATGTTATCAGCTCGATATTCCGCGGCATGGGCGACTCGCGCAGTCCGATGTACTTCATCGCCGTCGCATGCGCGGCAAACATCGCGCTCGATCTGCTCTTTATGGGTGCGCTCGATATGGGTCCCGTCGGAGCTGCGCTCGGAACGACGCTGTCGCAGGCGATAAGCGTCGCCGTTTCGCTCGTCATGCTGCTGCGCCGCGGCGGGATAAAGCTCAGCCGCGCCGATCTGCGCCCGCAGCGCGACATCATCGGCGATATGCTGAAGATCGGCGTTCCGATAGCGCTGCAGGACGGGCTGATACAGATTGCGTTCATTCTCATCACGGTCATTGCGAACCGCCGCGGAATGACCGATGCCGCAGCCGTCGGTATCGTCGAAAAGATAATCGGCTTCCTCTTCCTCGTGCCGTCCTCAATGCTGTCGACGGTCTCCGCGCTCGGCGCGCAGAACATCGGTGCGGGCAAGCCGGAGCGGGCGCGCAAGACGCTCGGCTTCGCCGTTCTCTTTGCCTGCGGCTTCGGACTGTGCGTCGCCGTCGCGATGCAGTCAGGCGCGGAGAATGCCGTCTCGCTCTTTACCGACCGCTCCGCAGCGGACGGTGCGGCGGTCATTCGCGCGGGCGGGCAGTATCTGCGCGGGTACGTCTGGGACTGCGTTTTCGCGGGCATACATTTCTGCTTCAGCGGATATTTCTGCGCCGTCGGAAGGTCGGGGCTGTCCTTTCTCCATAATATTATCGCCATCGGCGTGATGCGCGTTCCCGGCGTTTATCTCATGTCGCAGCGCTTCCCCGACACCCTGCTTCCGATGGGACTTGCGACCGCCGCGGGCTCGCTTGTTTCGGTAATCATCTGCGTTATCGCATACCTGTGTGTCAGACGGCACGAGAGGGCTTGAACGTCGGCGCGCGCCGCGAAAAGCGCAGCGAAAATCGTCAATAACCGTCAATATCGGCATATAAAAATCGGCTGTAGGGCAGCGGCAGCCGCTCGAATTTCGGTCGGTGCTCTGCGCCGCGAACGGAGGAATTATGGAAGGCTTGTTTTCGATAGGTGATGTCGCGCGGATGTTTCACATGAGCGTGAGTCTGCTGCGGTACTACGAGAGGATCGGCATCCTCACGCCCGAATACGTGAGCCCCGAAAGCGGCTATCGCTATTACAGCGCGCGGCAGTTCGAGGTGCTGAACACGGTGCGTTACCTCCGCGCGCTCGACATGCCGCTCTCCGGGATTGCTGACTTTCTGCGCGGGCGCGAGGTCGGCAGGATGGAGGAGCTGCTGACGCGGCAGAAGGAGGCTGTCGCCGAAAAGCGGCGGGAGCTCGCGCGGGTCGAGCGAAAGATAGACAATCGTCTGTGTCAGCTGCGGGATGCACGCGGGTCGACGCTCGACGAGATCTCGCTTGTCCATCGCGGCGGATGCCGCATCGTCTGGGTCGACGGCGAGCTGAGCATTCACGGATATCTCGATATGGAGGCTCCGATACGGCGGCTCGACAGCGAACGCGAGGCGGTTATCTTCCTCGGCAAGGTCGGGATAGGCATCTCGCGCGAGCATCTGCGCGAGGGGCAGTTTGAGCGGTATGACGGGATATTTCTCATCGCCGACGAGGAGGATAGAATCGAAGGCGAGACGGTCAGCCTGCCGGAAGGTGATTTAATGACCGTGCGATTTTGCGGCTCGCATACCGACGCGCCGCGTTACTACCGCATGCTGCGCGAGGAGATCGAGCGGCGGGGGCTGGAGATATGCGGCTTTTCGCGCGAGGTCACCATGATAGATTACGGCTTCACGAGCAACACGAGAGAGTTCGTGACCGAGATAAGCATCCCCGTGAGCGGCTGTGCCGAGCGCTGCTGAGAATATGTCGGTAGAGAATAATTTGCAAACCGCGCGCTTATCACGTTGTCTGTAATAAGCTACCGGGGTCGGCGTGCTTTTTTATATACGTGCTTTATACGTGCTTTTTATCGGCGCGATTTTTAATAGGCGTTTTTTTACCGGCGTGTTTTTCTCATAGGTGCATTTTTCGGCAGCAGACTCCTTTATCGGAGCGTGTTTTGTCGGCGTGTTTGCGGTGCGCTTTTCTTTACAAAGGCTTGTCCTTACCCGCAGATAAGGTCGTCTATAACATCCTTTGCGTTTGTCGGCGAGACGCAGCCTGTTGCAAGAATGGAAAGCAGGCGGCTTGCCGCCTCGCGGCTGCGGGAGACGTCATAGATGAAAACGGTCTCGTCGGTGATGCCGAAGCAATCGAGCTCGGTTTTGATTATAAGTATCGAGTAGACGGTGGAGAGCTGCTCCGATTCGCCGCGCGGCATGGATGCGTCGGTCGTGGCGATGAGCTTATACTGCAGCGAGATGCCCGGGCGGTCTGGGTGCACGAGCAGCGAATCACTCTCCCTCGCGCGCTCGGTCACGTACACGCACCTCTCGGTTTTCGGCTTGTCTTTCACGGAAACGGTCATGTTCATTTTGCCTCACTTTCCTTGCCTGCGGCGGCATAATATATTGTTTTTCGGGCGATGCCGTCGGTGACGCTTTTTTCGGGCGTGCCGTATCGGTCAACGTTTTCTCAAGGCATGTCCCTCGAATTATTGATAATATCATAACACCAAATTATGGAAAAGTAAACCATATTTGTTCCCGCCGTTTCGACATACAACCGTTCCGATATCCGCTCATATACATAAAAAAACGGTTCGTTTACGGCGAAAAGGCTTCGAAAAGTGAGAGAAAGGGTTTAATCGGAGTACTGCCAACCGCGTAGCAGGGACATTTTTTGTCGAAAAGAGAATAAATATTCACATGTCAGGTAAAATATAACCGCACTTACAGTATTATTGCAATGAATAATTCGTGACGATGTGATATAATCGGTGTAGAAAGACGGGTGATATTGCGCTTTCCGCGATATCGAGCGCCGATGCTGCAGATTTTGCGGCATCACGGCGAAATGCAATGCAATATGCATTTTCACGTCTGTGAAAAATCGCGAAAAACGTATAAATTAAAAGACCGGCAGAACGCAGTACAGACTGCGGTCTGCTCCGTCGACGTGATATCATCATACATAAGCATCCCGATTCATCCGAATCAAGAAAGGAACCGCCGTGAAACCGAGGAAGTACATATCCGTCCCCCGCATCTCCGACCGAACCGCCCGCGCTCTTCCCGTGCGGCTGTTCGCCGTCGGTATCAGCCTGATATTCGCGCAGCAGTTCTTCGCGCGGCTGCTGCTCGACGGCACGATAGAATCGACCATGTCGCTCTGTCGAAGACTCGCTGTTTGCTCCGCCGCCGCAGAATATGCACTCGTCTCGCTTTGCGTTCTTGTCGGCGGTGTGCTGCTGCTCGACCTCGCCGTGCGGGGAAAGCTGTGATGCGGCGCGATACCGTGCATGCTGCATGAGCGGGTTATCCACAGGCTGTTTTGACTTTTTGACTGCTTAGCTTGCTGCGCGATGCCGGTACATGTCGGGGTGACCGTCGGAACGGGATAAAACGGTGCGGATGTTGCCGCGGCAAAGCGGTCGGAAAAGCGACAAAGCCGTATGCGCTGTTAATTAACATAAGCGTTGCCCGTTGCAAATGTCCCCCTTAAATACTGAAGTCTGCCGAAACGGATATCCGTTTCGGCAGACTTTTTAATGTTTGGATAACATGGAAGCTGCTTTTTGACGACCTTTCGGCGGCGCGGGATTTTCACTTTTGCCGCCGCGTGACCGCTTTTTCGACCTCCGCGCCGTCGCTGAGATCCGTTTTCGGCTCTCGCACCGCCGCGTGACCTTCGCTTTCAGCTCTTATGCCGCCGCGGAAGCGTCATTTCTTCAGCTTCCGCTGTACCCACTTGACCGCCTCGACTATCGGTATAACGGAAAGTGCAAGCCCGATCGAGATAGCATATTCGGCAATGCCGATGGGGGTAAAGCCGAACGCTGCGGCGAGCGCGGGGACCTCTATCAGCAGAGTAGTGAGCACGAGCGATGCGAGCATCGCGCCGAATAGCGGGAGATTATGGCTGCCGCGCAGGCTCAGCATGACCGTCGAACCGCGCTGCGAGCGCATGTTGAACGAGTGGAATATCTCGCACATCGACATGGTTAGAAACGCCATTGTCATGCCCTGCTCGCAGTCGGCGATGTTGCGGAAAGCCCAAACACCTGCGTCGAGCCGTTCGCCGATGAAGAATGCGGCGAGGGTCAGCACGGTGACGAGCGCGCCCTGATAGAGCACGTCGAAGCCGAGTCCGCCTGAGAATATGCCGTCACGGACGTCGCGCGGGCGGCGGCGCATGATGCCCGCCTCTGCCTGCTCGAGACCGAGCGCGAGCGCGGGGAAGCAGTCGGTGACGAGGTTGATAAACAGCAGATGCGGTGCGCGGAACACGGTAAAGCCGAGCACCGTCGCGAGAAAGATGGTCATTACCTCGGCGAGATTCGAGCCGAGCAGGAACTGTATCGCGCGGCGGATGTTGTCGTATATCCGTCGTCCCTCGCCGACCGCACCGACGATGGTGGCAAAGTTATCGTCGGCGAGCACCATGTCGGCGACGTTTTTGGTAACGTCGGTGCCCGTGATGCCCATGCCGACGCCGATGTCCGCGCTCTTGATGGACGGGGCATCGTTAACGCCGTCTCCCGTCATAGCGGTGACGTAGCCGCATGCGCGCCATGCGTTGACTATTCTCGTCTTGTGCTCGGGCTGAACGCGGGCGTAAACGCGGATGTCGCGGACGCGCTCCCGCAGCTCCTCGTCGCTCATCTGCGACAGCTGCGCACCCGTCAGCGCCTGCGACGGGTCGGTGAGTATGCCGAGCTCGCGCGCGATGGCGACGGCGGTATCGCGGTGGTCTCCTGTTATCATTACGGGGATGATGCCCGCCTCACGGCACTGCTCGATGGCTGCGCCGACCTCGGGGCGGACCGGGTCTATCATGCCGACGAGACCGAGGAATATCAGCCCCTGCTCAAGCGAATCGGGCGAGCAGTCGCCGGGCAGCTCGGTCAGCGGGCGGTATGCTGCGGCAAGCCCGCGCAGTGCCTGCTCCGCCATGGCGCGGTTCTCCGCTTCTATGCGCTCGCGCAGCTGATCCGTCATCGGAACGACCTCGCCGCCGATAAGCGCTGCGGTGCAGTGCCCGAGCAGAACGTCGGGCGCGCCCTTTGTGTACTGAACGGCAGTGTCGGCGGACACGCGGTGGACGGTGGTCATCATTTTTCGCATCGAATTAAACGGAGCCTCCGCTGCTCTCGGCTGAGCCGCTTCGAGCTCCGCCTTATGCAATCCGAGCGACGCGGCATAGCCGACAAGCGCCGCTTCGGTGGGCTCGCCGACGATGCCGTCGCTTCCCTCGCGTGCATCCGAGCAGAGCGCAAGCGCGGTCGCAAGCAGCTGTTCGTCGTCGCCGAAATGACGAACGACGGTCATGCGGTTTTGCGTCAGCGTTCCTGTTTTGTCGGTGCAGATGACCTGCGCGCAGCCGAGCGTTTCAACGGCGGTCAGCCGACGGATGATGGCGTTGCGCTTCGACATGTTCGTAACACCGATGGAGAGCACGACGGTCACTACCGCCGCCAGACCCTCGGGAATAGCCGCGACGGCAAGGCTGACAGCGACCATGAACATGTCTATGACCCTGCTGAATATTTGTGCCGAGTCGCCGCCCGTCAGCTCATCGCGCCCGCTGATGAGAGAGTACGCGAATATAAAGACGCATATGCCGAGGACGATGACGGTCAGCAGCTTTGACAGCTGAGAGAGCTTCTTCTGCAGCGGGGTCTGACCGTCCTGCGCCTGCGTAATGGCGTCGGCTATCCTGCCCATTTCGGTGTTCATGCCCACCGCAGTGACGACGGCTTTGCCGCGCCCGTAGACGACCGAGCTGCCCATGTACAGCATGTTTCTGCGGTCGCCGAGCGGCACATCGCCGTCAGCGGATGACTGCTTATTATCGGAGCTGCCTGACTCCGTTTGTTTACCTGAGCCCAGCGGCTCCGATTGCTTATCTACGGGGACGCTCTCGCCTGTCAGCGCGGATTCCTCCGCCTTAAGACTGGCGCACTCGATTATGCGGCAGTCCGCGGGGACTGCGTCGCCTGCCTCGAGCAAAACAATGTCGCCGACCGTGAGCTCTTCGCTCGGAACGGTCATCACCTCGCCTCCGCGCAGTACGTGCGAGGTCGCGGCGCTCATCTTCTGCAGCGCGTCTATCGCCTGTTCCGCTTTGCTCTCCTGCAAAACGCCGAGCACGGCGTTTATCACAACGACGGCGAGTATTATCACCGTGTCGGTCGGGAACGCGCCCTCTCCGGACACGTGTCCCTCGTAGACCGACGTTACCGCGCTTATCACCGCCGCGACGATAAGGATGATTATCATCGGGTCGGCGAGCTGCGCGAGAAAACGGCGTATCAGCGACGCGCGCTTCGGTTCTGCGAGTTTGTTTCTGCCGTCGCGCTCAAGCCTGCGCCCCGCTTCATCGGGGCTCAGTCCGCTCTCCGAGCTGTCGAGCTCACCGAGAACGGCGGCGGTCTCTTCAAGATAGTGTTTCAAGGTGTACCTCCTGCTTCCTGCCACGCATTTAATATAAGGGTGGGAGTTCGCCTGCGGCGGGACTCAAAAAAGACCACCGACAGACGTATGTACGTCTGCCAATGGTCTTGCATCAAACACTCAGGTCTGTCTGCTGCCAGCCGCGCCGCTTCGCGACCCGACGGTTGGTGACAGCAGATGGGACGGCAGCCCGTCCATAGCTACTCCCCAAAGGTTGGGAGTATTATACCATGGCGCGGCGGAAAAGTCAAGGGCGGGCGGGGAGTTTTTTGAATTTGCAAAGTTGTATATCAAATGCTATAATTAAAAGGTAGATATATGATTCTGCTTACAGCGTGTAATTTCGATGCGGTATCAATTTGCTCGGTCTGCGCTTTTTTCGCCGACATGCAACGGAGGGCTGAAAAAGCGAAAACATTAAATTCTAAGCAGGAATCCGCAAGGATTCCCGGCACGTCAAAACGAGGAGAGATAAAAAAGATGCAGAAGCGTCGAAAATCGTCACGTCGGCGTACAAGCG
>URDX01000046.1 GCA_900546695.1 uncultured Eubacteriales bacterium
CTATATGGGACATACTAAAGCTCAATTATAATAGTCTGTTTTCGCTTTTTCGGTCCGAGCGATTTTAGCCGTCACGGACCGTGAGGAGATAAAAAAGATGCAGAAGCGTCGAAAATCGACACGTCGCCGTACAGTTGTACGGCAGAGGCGATTTTCGGCGGTAGAAAAAGCGGAAACATTAAATTTCAAGCAGGAATCCGTCAGGATTCCGACTCTTTATCTGCTATATGGGACATACTAAAGCTCAATTATAATAGTCTGTTTTCGCTTTTTCGGTCTGCGCTTTTTTAGCCCTCACGGACTATTAGGTTTCGTTGTTGATTACCATCTCCATGAACTGCTGCTTAGAGATAAGTACAGTACGCGGTTTCTGCCCGTCGGGCGCGGACACTACCCCCATCTCCTGCATCCTATCGATGAGCTTTGCCGCGCGTCCGTACCCGAGCGAGAGTCGGCGCTGAATGAGCGATGTAGATATCTTTCCGTTTTCGACGGCGAGCTCTATCGCGGATTTCAGCATCGGGTCGGAGCCGTCGTCTCCGATATCTCCGCTTATCTGCGCGCCGCCGCCCTTCTTTCCGGTCGTGCCGCAGCGCAGCGCTTCCTTCTCTATCTGCTCCATGATGGAATCGTCGTAGTCGCCCTCGCCGTAGGTCTTTCCGATAAAGCTGATGATGTCGTCTATCTCGGTCTCGCTGACGTAAGCGCCCTGAACGCGGATAGGCTTCGGTGCGCCGACGGGTGCAAAGAGCATATCGCCGCGCCCGAGCAGCTTTTCCGCGCCGACCATATCGAGTATGACACGCGAATCCATCTGCGAGGAGACGTGGAACGCGATACGCGAGGGGATATTTGCCTTGATAAGACCCGTAATGACGTCGACCGAGGGGCGCTGCGTACCTATGAGCAGGTGCATTCCCGCTGCGCGCGCCTTCTGTGCGAGACGGCAGATGGATTCCTCAACGTCGTCGCGTGCGGTCATCATGAGGTCGGCGAGCTCGTCTATGATGATGACTATCTGCGGCAGCTTTTCGCGGTCGGGGTCACGCTCGACAGCCTTATTGTAGCCGCGCAGATCGCGCACACCGACCTCCTCTATCAGCGTGAAGCGACGCTCCATTTCGCCGACAGCCCATGCCAGTGCGCCCGCAGCCTTCTTCGAGTCGCTGACGACGGGGACGAGCAGGTGCGGCAGCCCGTTATAGATGTTCAGCTCGACCTTCTTCGGGTCGACGAGTATCAGCTTCAGCTCGTCGGGCTTTGCCTTATAGAGCAGGCTGACGATGATGCTGTTTATGCAGACCGATTTACCCATTCCGGTTGCGCCGGCGATGAGCAGATGCGGCATTTTTGCGATGTCGAGATATATCGGCTCGCCCGCAACGTCTTCTCCGAGAGCGGCGGTCAGACGGCTCTGCGATGCGGAAAATTTCTCCGCCGAGACGAGCTCGCGCAGATATACCGTCGATACGACGCGGTTCGGTACCTCTATGCCGACTGCGGCTCTTCCGGGGATGGGTGCTTCGATACGCACGCCCGATGTCGCGAGGTTAAGCGCGATATCGTCGACGAGCGACGCTATGGAGCGGACGCGCACGCCCGACTCGGGCGAGAGCTCGTACCGTGTGATGGTCGGCCCGCGTGAGATGTTGACTACCTTTGCGTTGACCTTGAAGCTGGTCAGGGTCTCGACGAGCTTTCTCGCCGTCGTCTGCAGCTCCTCGCTGATGTCGGTTGACTCGGGTGCTACCGGCTTAGACAGCAGCGAGAGCGGGGGGAAGGTGTATTTCGGATGCGAGCGGGGCTTCGGCTTTTCGGGGAGCTCGTCGAGCGCGTCGCGCTGGAGAATGAGCTCGGGCGAGCGCTGCCCGTCCATTATCTCGCTTGCATAGTTGTCCGCGACCGTCGCGCCCTTGCCGTTTTCGTCGCTGTTCGTCAGGAACTTTGTCAGCAGCTCCTCGCTTATCGGTCCGTCGGTCGATGCACCGCCCGCGCCGTTTGCTGTCATGCTGTTTGCTGTCGCGCCGTCGGATGTGCCGCCGTTATTCATGCCGTTTGTGCCGTCTGCGGTCGATGCGCCTGCCGCCGAGCCGTTATCCGCACCCGCAGCGAATGCGTCTGCGGCAGCTGCCGAACCGACGGCTGTGCCCGATGTTGCGGCAGCAGCGAATACATCCGCCGTACCCGCAGCGGCAAATGCCGCACCTACCCCGACCGCGCCTGCTGCGGTATTACCGCCCGAGCTGCCGTGCGCGGGGAATTCGGCTATCTTTTCGGCGGGCGTTCCCTCCATAGCTCCGCCGCTTTCGCTGTCAAAGCTGTCGTCTCCGAACGGCTGCTGTTGTGTCACGGCGACCGCGTCGTCGCCCGAGCCGTCGCTCAGATTTCCGCGCTCTGCCGCCTCGGTCTGCTTGCGCAGAACGCTCTCAAATACAGCAGGGTCGATGGATTGCAGTGCATCCTCGCCGCCCGCGGGCGCGGTGGTTCCTGCGGTAGCGGTGCTGCCTGCGCTCGCGTCGGTGCCGGCGGGGTTGTCGTCTGTTTCGGTGTCGGGCAATCCGAATATTCTCGGCACCCGCTTTTTACGCTTTTCGCGCGGCGATGTCGCGTCAAGTGAAGTATTTTCGCTCGACATGTCGATGGTATGTCTGCCGCGCGGTGCAGCCGCCCCGCCTGCGTTCATGCCGCCCGCGCTTGCCTGAGCGCTCTGCTCAGCCTCTGATATTTCCTCACGTCTGCGCGCGGAGCGCTCGCGTTCCTCCTCTGCGTCGTAATAGCGGCGCTCATCGACCCATGACGGAGCGTGCCTGCCCTCTTCCTCTGCGCGCTCTCGGCGCTCGTGGATTCGGTAGGCGATGTTCAGCCATATGACGTACGGCGTGAGTCCGACGAAGAATATGCCGAGCAGCAGAACAAGCGCGACGGAGACGATTATCGAGCCCGCCTTTCCTATCGCGCGGAAGAGCAGATAGCCGACGGTGCTGCCGATTGCGCCGCCCCCGCCGAGCTGCGTTCCGCTGCGGTAGAACGCAGCTATGTCAAAGCTGCCGCTCTTACTCATATCGGTGCCGCATTCGCAGAGGAATGCGGAGAAGAATGTGATGAGAAAGAAGGCGAATATTACCTTGCACCACACCGCCTTATTCTGTCGGTCCTTCTTCCAGAGAAACGCGCCGACAAAGATAAGCAGCGGCACCAGATAGCTTCCGCCCGCGAACAGGCCGCGCAGAAAGTCACGCAGAAAAGGCCCGAGCAGCCCCATGGTGTCGGGTATAAAGAGGCAGAGCCCGCACAGCACCGCCGCAAGCATCATTATGCCGGGGAATATCTGTGTGAGCAGGCTTGTCTTATCCGCCTTTACCTTCGGGGTCTCGGCGTTTTTTTCTATGGATGCCTTGCTGTTCTTTTTGGTCGCTGCTGACTTTGCTCCCGTGTTCTTTCTTCCCGCGCTCCCACCGCTTTTTTTCTTCGTGCCCGAGCTCTTGGTGCTCCCCGCCATCTGTCCTTCCGTCCTTTCTTCCGTCTGTATCCGAATCGTGCAGCCTCCGCCGCAAATGTTTCTTTTTCATGTGCGGAGCGGCTTCTGTGAATATCGGTGCTCCGCTGTGTAGACTTCTCCTTATATGATAACATATCGGGACGAAAATTTCAAGTGGAAGAAATTTTCGGGAAAAACGAGCAAGAAAATTTGTTAAAATTCTCTCTGCCGTGTTGAAAAAGCCGACGGGGTATGTTATACTGAGTACCGCAGTGTCCGCGCAGCGTAGCGGAGGCATATCAACCCGAGAGGACGGCGATACGGTGGCAGAGGAGCAGATACCCTGGAATGCGGCGCATGTGACTGCGTACGGCAGCGCGGCGATGGCGTATTTCGGCGATGCGGTTTTTGAACTGCTGGTTCGCCGCAGGCTCATAGAGACGGGAATATCCGACGCGGGAAAGCTGAACAGGCTTGCGGCGGAGTACGTCCGCGCGGGAGCGCAGAGCAAGGCGATGGGACGCATTGAGAGCTTCCTGAGCGAGCTTGAGCTCGCAGAGTACAAGCGCGGCAGAAACGCAAGCGGTCTCAAGGTACCGAAAAGCGCAAGAGCGGTTGAATACCGCCGTGCGACAGGGCTCGAGGTGCTGTTTGCTGGGCTGTTTCTGCGCGGCGAGTACGACAGGATAGACGAGCTGTTTGACATCGCGTTCCCACAGGGCGGAGATGCACCCGACGGCGGAGAGCCGAGCGGAGATGAATCAAGTAACTAAATTTAGTTAACATACACAGAGAGGTGCAGAAATGTATTACATCGGAATTGACCTCGGCGGTACGAACATTGCCGTCGGAATCGTAAACGAAAATCACGAGATCATCGCTAAAGGCAGCACGCCTACCCTTGCGAATCGCGAGCCGGGTGCCATTCTTGACGATATGGCAAAGGCATGCGCTGACGTTATCGCAGAGGCGGGACTCACCGTCGACGATATCGAGTATGCGGGCATCGCAACACCGGGAACCGCAGACCATGACGCGGGCGTTGTCGTTTATGCGAACAACCTGCCCTTCCTCAACTATCCGCTCGCGGATGAGCTGAAGAAGAGAATCCCCTTCAAGGCGGTCTACATCGAAAACGACGCGAATGCCGCAGCACTCGGCGAGGCTGTCGCGGGTTCGGCAAAGGGCACGAGCGATTCCATCATGATTACGCTCGGAACGGGCGTAGGCGGCGGAATCATCATCGACGGAAAGGTATACTCCGGCTTTAACTACGCTGCCGCAGAGCTCGGTCACATGATGATCGTAGCAAACGGAAATCCCTGCTCCTGCGGCCTCAACGGCTGCTGGGAAGCATACAGCTCCGCTACCGCACTCATCAAGTCGACCCGCGAGGCGATGGAGCGCAACCCCGACACCGTAATGTGGGAGATGTGTGAGAACAACCTTGCAAACGTCAACGGCAGAACCGCATTCAACGCAATGCGTCAGGGCGATATGGTTGCTGCAGAGGTAATTGATATGTACATCGAGTACCTTGCTGTCGGAATCATCAATATCATCAACATTTTCTGCCCTGAGGTGCTTTCCATCGGCGGCGGTATCTCGAACGAGAAGGATCGTCTGCTCGATATGCTTCTCCCGAGAATCGGAATGAGAATTTATTCGAGCAACAGCCCGCGCCGCACTCTCATCAAGATTGCAGAGCTTGGCAACGAGGCAGGCATCATCGGTGCAGCTGCGCTGCGCGCCTGAGATGCCGCAGTAAAAACCGATATATAGGGGCTGTTAAAAACTTGTTTTTAACAGCCCGCTTCCATTAGATAGGGGATAGGTAAAATTGTTCGGAGCGAGTGGCTTTGCCCCGTCAGGCGTACAAGCGTACGTCGAGGGGCAAAAACGCCTGCAGAAAAAGTGAATTTCACTTTTTCCAAGAAATCCGATAGGATTTCCTCCGATTTTTCACGGCACCTTTGCCATACTAAAACGGTATAATTCCTTATTTACTTTTTCGTTCCGGACTTTTTTAATATCCTCTATTCGCAACGAATCGCGTATCACCCGAATTCCGTTATCGGACTTCGGCTCCGATACATGCCTCATTACAGAATCGAAAGGACCGTTAAATGACAGATAAAGAGCTTGCGGAGATCCGCCGCAGATATAAACCCGATAAGACAAGCATCTCTCGCGTTCGCGGCTGCTATGTCAATGACAAAAACGAGATAGTCGCCGAGTTCGATCAGTCGCTCGGTCTGATGAGCGAGGATGAGGTCGAATTTATTCTCGGGCTGCTCAAAAAGTCCGTTTCGGGCGCAAACGGAAAGAATATTTTCGACGTCGCCTTTACAAATCAGCAGGTGGTCGACGGCGCGGAGCATAACCGTCTCATGCAGCTGCGCGATACCGCCATTGCTTCCGACGATGATGTTCACGCGCTCTACGAGAGCATCATTTCGGCTGTGCATTTCGACGCGGGATATCTTATTCTTCTCGCATACGACAGGTACGACGTTTATTCGTATGCGGGCGACGGCAGCCGCCGTGAGGATTCGGATACCGTGTTTTCCTACATAATATGCTCGGTCTGTCCGATGAAGCTCACGCGCGCCGCGCTCGGCTATAACGCGAACGAGAACGCCTTCCGCACCATCGCGTCGAACGCCGTGATAGCCGCGCCCGAGCTCGGGTTCATGTTCCCGACCTTCGATAATCGCTGCGCGAATATCTACAACGCCGTCTGCTACACGAGGAACATAACCGAGAGCCGCGAGACGTTTACGAATTCGGTTTTCGGCTGCTCCGCACCCATGCCGCCCGCAGAGCAGAAGGCGACCTTTGATTCGGTGCTGCGCGAGGCTGTCGGCGAGGAGTGCAGCTATGAGGTCGTCAGCGGTGTGCGCGACCTTGTGTGCGATATCATCGAGGAGCAGAAGGAGAATAAGGTCGAGGAGCCGCTGATGATAACAAAGGCGGTCATGCACGACCTGCTCGGTAAGTGCAATGTTCCCGAGGAGAAGATAGAGACCTTCGAGCAGCGCTATGTCGAGGAGTTCGGCGAGCACGCCCGCCTCTGCCCCGGAAACGTCATAAGCACTAAGCGACTCGAGGTCAAAACTCCCGAGGTCATCGTCAAGGTCAGCCCCGACCGCAGCGATCTCGTCGAGACGCGCACCATCGACGGGGTAAAATATATCCTCATCCGCGCCGAAACCGGCGTTGAGGTCAACGGGGTGGATGTCGATATAAAGTGATGCGGGTGCGCTGAATCTTCCCCCGCCGAGCTTCGGATATTTGTTCGCATGATGTGCAGGCAAAGCGATAGCCGCTGAGACGGGTATTGCCGCCGAGGTCTGCTGCATGGAGCAGGGCTGCAATCAGACGCACGAAAGCCGCCGAATCGAACCGCGTAACAGTCCGATTCGGCGGCTTTTTTATGATTCCGACCTGAAAAACGGGGGCTTGTTTTTGCACTGTGAGGAAAACGGCTGCACATCAAAAGCTGTAGCATTAAATACAGAAACTCTATGTTTTTCCTATCCGAGACATAAACTATACTGACCACCATTATTTTTGCGTTTTTGGTTCGTACAAGTTTAGCCCCGGCTCGGCGGGAGATAAAAAAGATGCAGAAGCGTCGAAAATCGTCACGTCGCCGTACAAGCGTACGTCATGCGGCGAAATCGGGCGCAGAAAAATCGAAAACATAAAACTTCATGCAGGAAACCGCAAGGATTCCGACACAATTATTTGCAAAGTTGATTATACTGAAAACCGGGTATGCACTTCTGTTTTCGCTTTTTCGTTCCGGACGATTTTAGCCTCCTCTGATGCAGTCGTAGCGGATGGATTTGCCTATATAGGTGTGCGATGGAGCGATTCCCGCAAGCCTCGGTCCGTGCAGCGGTCTTTTAACCACAATTTTCTCCGCCCCCGTATCAAGCGCCGCCTGCATCAGCTCCTCTTCATCGGTACAAGGTGCTTCAAGCCGACCGAGCAGCTGAAATTTTTTCTTGACCGAGCCGCTTTTCCGCCGCTCGGGAAACATCGGGTCGAGCAGGACGGCATACGGCGTATATTCAAGCTTCCTCAAAGCTTGAATGCTGTCCTCGCGGTGCAGATGCATCCGCGACGCGATATCGCGCATTCCGCTGTCTGCGGCGCGCTCGAGCGAATCTGCGAGCAGCGAGGCTATGATGGGGTCGCGCTCGTACAGCTCGACCTCGTATCCCGCCGCAGCGAGCAGAAACGAATCGTCTCCGAGTCCCGCAGTT
This sequence comes from uncultured Eubacteriales bacterium, assembly GCA_900546695.1. Taxonomy (GTDB): domain Bacteria; phylum Bacillota; class Clostridia; order Oscillospirales; family CAG-272; genus UMGS911. The sequence goes on from URDX01000046.1 coordinate 7,753, forward strand.
GCATCTATGACACGCTCGCCGTGCGGCGTGCCCTTTCCGCATACCGCGCGGACGACAAATTCCTCGCGCAGCCGCCGCGGCTGTATCCGCCCCGCAAGCGCGGAAAGATCGCCGCGCAGACCGACCGCGCCGTCGCCGAGCGACAGACCGTCCGCATCAAGCGTCAGCCGCAGCTCGCCCGTCTGCGGCGATTCCGAAAATTCGAGCCCGAGCGAACCGGCAAGCTGTCGCGCCGCATCTTCAAAGCCTACGCCCGCACATACAACGGGTCTATTGTTCGTCTGCATAGCATTGCCCTCCTTTTTGCTCTCTTATTCCGCACGGCGGTTAGTGTGCTGAGCAGTCTCCGCGATGTTGTGCCTGCGATTGGAGCACGGAACGGTCACCATTGCGATGTCGCGCCGCCGCACCGCTGTGCCTGATACGATAGATGCCTCTGCCGCGCCGCCGTTCTGTATGAACTTAATTATAGCATATTTCCGACCGAAAGGAAAGGAAAAGTTTATTCGCTGCGTTGGACGTGCGGGGATGTGTGGGATGTGTAGGGAGTGCGGTGTGCGGAGAGGGTCGGAATAACGGTCGGAGCTGCTGCGTATCGGGAAATGTGCTATGATGCGAATTATGTCGGTTTCCGTGAGCGAAACTTTTACCTGAAAATTGCATTTTGTATTGCTTTTACCTGAATTTTGTGGTAGAATTCTAATAGGGAAACGGCGGAATCGGGTGCTTTGCGTGTCGGGCGAACAGCCGCGCTGCGCTTTCCGCACGAGCGGTGATTCATCACCGCACTGTTCTGTTTTAATTAATATGTTGTAAACTCTGTGTGTTTATCCTTGACAATGCAGCCCCTTTGGTGCATAATAGCGATAGTAATATACCATATTACATGAAGTGGTGTTTGCTATCGGTTGCCTTGACGCATCGGAGCGCCCTTCATATCTGAAAGGACAGAAAATAATGAGTAAGGTATATAATATCCGCGATATTTCCTCGATCCGTGATATGGTCGAGACAAGCTGCGAACTCTTTGCCGACAATCCCGCATTTCTCAGCCGCGACGGCGAGACGGTAAATACCGTAACATACGCCGAGGCGGGCGAGGATATCCGCGCGCTCGCTACCGAGCTGACGGCAAGGGGCTGCCGCGGAAAGAAGGTCGCCGTAATGGGCGCGAACTGCTATCAGTGGGCGCTTACCTACCTTGCGGTATGCAGCGGCGTCGGAATAATCGTTCCCGTCGACCGTGAGTATACCGGCGAGCAGATCAGCTACGTCATGCGTGATTCGGGCGCGGCGATGCTCATTCACGGAGACGGCGTTTCGACGGCGGTCGAATCGGCAGGGCTGTCGGTTCCGACGGTCAAATTTTCCGAGCTCGGCGAGCTCGTCGCATCCGGCAAAGAGCGTGTAGCGGCGGGCGATACGTCGTACGACGATTACAAGCTGAACCCCTTTGATTTCGGCGTGCTGCTCTATACATCCGGCACGATGGGCGCGTCAAAGGGCGTAATGCTCTCGCAGTACAATATCTGCAGCAACGTCATGCAGGCGATGCGCGTTATCCGCGTTTACGAAAACGACCGCGCGCTTTCGGTGCTTCCGCTGCACCATACCTATGAGTGCGTTGCGGGCTTTCTTTCCTTCTTCTTCTCGGGTGCGTCTATCGCATATTGCGGCTCGCTGCGCACGCTGATGAAGGATATGCAGATCTTTCAGCCGACCGTTCTCGTCGTAGTTCCGCTGATGATGAGCTCCTTCTATAAGAAGATTCAGAGCACATACGGCAATATCCGCGGCGGTAAGGCTATCTATCGTGCTCAGACGATGCTCGCACGCGGTGCGACCGACGGCATGCGGCGCAGGCTGTTTTCGCCGATAGCAAAGGTGTTCGGCGGACATCTCCGCGCACTCCTCTGCGGTGCCGCTCCGCTGCCGAAGGAAATTTTCCGCGCGTTCCAGTCATACGGCTTTTCGGTATTTGTCGGCTACGGTCTTACCGAAACATCGCCCGTGTGCATGATGCATACCGACGATTATCAGAGCCCCGATGATGTCGGATTTCCTATCGCGGGCGTTCGCGCCCGTCTTGTCGACACCGACGAGAACGGCATCGGCGAGCTTGAAGTGAAGGGAAATAACGTCATGCTCGGCTACTATAATAACCCCGAGGCGACTGCAGAGGTGCTGCACGGAGGGTGGTTCCGCACGGGTGATCTCGCGCAGCGCAAGGAGAACGGCGCGTACCGTATCACGGGGCGCACAAAGAGCATGATAGTTGCCGAAAACGGAAAGAAGATATTCCCCGAGGAGCTTGAGCTGCATCTGGCGAATATAGAGGGCGTCAGCGACTGCCTTGTTTTCCGCGACGGCGAGGGACACATAACCGCCTCCGTGCTGCCTGACGATGAGCTGCTTGCACGCGAGGATGCCGCACAGTATCTGTGCGCGCAGATAGCAAAGATAAACGAGGGCTTCCCGCGTTATAAGCGCATGGATACGCTTGTGATACGCCGCGACCCGTTTGATAAAACCACAACGCAAAAAATAAAAAGAAACAGCCCCGAAAATCTCGGGACCGAAGGAGGAATACGCATATGAAAAAGAGCCATGTTCTTGTTATCGCGCTCAGTGTGATAGGTACTATCGTGATGCTGCTCAGCACGCTCACCGTGCTCTCGCACCGCCTGCTCGGCAAGGAGTTTTCCATCGACGATAACGACTTTGAAGATTTATTGTGATTCGCCGTCCGTCTCGGGAGGCTAAAAAAGCGCAGACCGAAAAAGCGAAAACAAGGTATTTAATGACGGCTTTAGTATAATCTAACTTGCTTAATGATGTCGGAATCCTTGC
>URDX01000047.1 GCA_900546695.1 uncultured Eubacteriales bacterium
GCTTAATAATTGCTTTTATCCGCTTTTTCGGTCTGCGCTTTTTTAGCCTCCCCGACAGTTTATTCTGCAACCTCGAGTGCATACTTCTTCCTGTAATCGTTGTAGGTCTGCTCGAACTGAGCGCCGTTTTTCTTGACGTTGCCGAGATACTGGTGCATGTTCAGCGCCTTATCCTCGGATATCTCGATTATGCAGCCCGCGACGTTTGAGCAGTGATCCGAGACGCGCTCAAAGTTCGTGAGTACATCCGAAAGCACAAAACCGTGCTCTATCGAGCATTCGCTGTTCTGCACGCGCAGCACGTGATGCAGTCTTATCTGCTCCTTGAGATGGTCGACGACCTGCTCAAGCGGCTCGACCTTGACGGCGACATCGAGATCGTTATCCTTAAACGAGCGGAACGTCAGGTCAAGTATCTCGGATATCGCATCGGAGAGCACGCGGATCTCGTTCCGCGCATCGCCCGAGAAGCTTATCTTCTTATCCTTAATTTCCTCCGCGGATTCGACCATGTTTACCGCATGGTCGGATATACGCTCAAAATCGCCGATTATATGCAGCAGCTTTGTTATCTTGCGGCTGTCTGCCTCAAGCATTTCATGGCTCGCAAGATTAACAAGATACGTTCCGAGCGCATCCTCGAACACGTCGACCTGACTTTCGGATTCGCGTATCGACTGCGCGACGGTATCGTCGTAATGCTCGAGCAGCCGCACCGACTGCTTGAACGATTCGCACGCCATCTCCGCCATCATAACGGTGACCTCCTCCGCTCTGTCGGCAGCGACGGAAGGGGTGACGAGCAGACGCTCATCAAGCAGGCTGACCGCATTTTTCTCGCCGCCCTCGCGTACCGAAATGACCGCAAGGCGCTCAAGCTGACGGCTGAAGGGCGCGATTATTGCGATGGAGATTATCTTGAATATCGTATGCACGGCGGCAACGCCCCACATATCTATGGTGTTGTCGGCGAACGAAAAATCAAAAACAAGGTCGAGGATGCTGTATCCGCCGAGAACGACTATCGCGCCGATTATGTTGAAATACAGGTGTATCAGCGCCGCACGTTTACCGTTTTTGCCCGCCCCCATCGACGAGATGAGCGCCGTAACGCAGGTGCCGATATTCTGTCCGACGATGATCGGGATAGCGGCGCCGTATGTAATTGCGCCGGTCGTAGTCAGCGACTGGAGAATACCGACCGACGCGCCCGACGACTGGATTATCGCCGTTACGACAAGTCCGACGAGCAGACCGAGCAGGGGATTCGAGAACATGGTGAACATCGAACGGAACGACTCGCTGTCGCGCAGGAAGGCGACCGAGTTCGACATGCTTTCCATTCCCACCATAAGCACGGTAAAGCCGAGGAATATCGCGCCGATATCCTTCTTTCTTCCGCGCTTGGCAAACAGGTTCATAAAGATGCCGACCATCGCAAGTATCGGTATCCACGAAGAGGGCTTAAGGAGGGTGAGTATCGCCGAGGCGCCCTCTCCCGCTTCGATGCCCGAAAGCGAAACTATCCATGCGGTCAGCGCCGCACCGAGATTCGAGCCCATTATAACGCCGACCGACTGTCTGAGCGACATCGTACCCGAGTTGACAAATCCGACGACCATGACCGTAGTCGCAGACGACGACTGTACCACCGCCGTTACGATAAGTCCGAGAATAAAGCCCGATACGGGGTTTGAGGTCATTCTGCCGAGTATAGACTTCAGCTGATTGCCCGCGCTGCGCTTCAGCGCATCGCTCATAACTTCCATTCCGTACAGGAAAAGCGCAAGCCCACACAGCAGGCTCAGTATATGTAATACTCCGTCCATCGCTATCTCGCCCGCCGCGCAGCGGGCAGCTTCCTTCCGATTTATTTGTTCCTGACGCTTGTTTTCTTCTCCCGCGCAAAAGCGCGCACATTGCCGCACTGCGGCAGCATACGGATTCATGATAATATGGGTATGTTAAAATAAAGTCATATTTATGTAAAATTCATGTAAAATGAATCTCCACCTGCCCCAAGCATTATATTAATACTCACAGCATTAGTATAAACGAACAGCGCGCGGAAATACACAAGATGAAAGCGTATAATATCGCTGATAGAATTAGTTGCATGCAAAATATTCCGCAGAAAAACGGCGGGAAACGAAGCCTGGCATGCCTCGTTTCCCGCCGTGAATATAATTATTTCGTTGTTAACCCTTCCCTTATGCGAAACCTATTCATCCGTGCTGCGGTCGGTGCCGTCAGTGCCGACATCATGTCCGCTGTCTGCGGAGCCCGCAGCGGATGAGGTATGAGCTGCTGCAGTATGAGCTGCGGCGGCAGGGGCGGTTGCTGCAGCGGCGGTTACGGTAGGGGCGGTTTCAGCAGAGGTTGCGGCTTTACGAGCCGAGCGTCTGCGGCGCGCCGATCGTACTATAAGCACCACAATCACCGCTATCACGGCGAGCAGGAGCAGCACGGGGAACACGTACACAAGTCCGACCGCGAAGTTTCCGAGCCCGTCGACAAAGTCCGCCCACGAGGACGCAAATGCCTTGCCGAGTCGCTGCGCGAAGCTATCCTCCGACTGCTCGGAGTAGACGCGCACCTCGGTTATCGAGATATTGACAGTCGAATATGCAATCCTTTTCTCGTAGCGCTGCATAGTGCTCTGATAGGATTCGAGCTCGTAGCGGACCTCTGCGAGTCTGCTCTCGATATCGAGCATCGTCGAGACGTCGCTCGCTTCTCCGAGCAGCTGCTCGAGCCGTTCGAGCTGCGTGCGCAGCGAGGATATGCGCGACTCGGTATCGTAGTAGCTGTCGGTTATATCTTCGGTGCTTTCGCTGCGCGAGAGAACATTAACGTCGCCGCCCGATATTGCCGCGGTAAACTCATCGAGCTTATCTGCGGGAACGCGTACGGTATATCTGCCGTGCCTCCCTACTCTGCTGTCGGAGGAGAGCATGCTTGTGCCGTATTCCTCGCAGCTCTCGACATAACCGCCGACGGCATCCGCAGCGTCGGTCACGGAGGAGGCGGTCGCAGTGTAATCGTAGCATTCAAGCGACAGATCTACGGTCTTTACTATCTTTCGGTCTGAGGCTACGGTATCCGATCCGACGCTTAACGACTCGTCGGATGCGGAGGTGCTTCCGTTCGTTTTGCCGCCCGATTCGATCCCGCCGTAATAGCCGTTGCTCTCAGCGTAGCCGTCAGCGGAGCGCACGGCGCCGCATGACGCGAGCGAGCCGACGCAGATGACGGCGAGCAGCACCGCGATGAGCGATACGAGGCGCGATGCGATGCGAGGTCTATGCAAACGTTTCTCTTGATTTTTCATACCTATCACTGCCTTTCACGATTTCTTTGAGCCATCGGCTCAGGTAGTATACGGGTACTTCTTCTTGCATTATAGCAATCAGATATTAATGCACATATAACATTATATGTATATTGAGTTAATATATTACGGCAGCCGAGCCGAAATCGCGCAGCCGTCCGAGCGTATGCGCTATCTCGCGCAGCGGAATGTCGTCAAGCTCAGCTCCGTCCTGCAGCGCCTCACGGCAGAAGCCGAGAATACGTTCGCCGTCCGGGTGTTTTTTCGGCTCGCCGAAAAAGATAAGGCATGAGCCGACGCGGACGCTCGCCCCGCCGATAAAGCCCGTATTATACGGCGGAAGCCCGATGCCGCCCGACGATATCAGCAGCACCTCCGCACCGAGCTCCTCTGCGCGGCGCGCTATGCCGCGGTCTGCGGTGATGAGCCTGCCGTCTGCGACGGTGCACACCGAGCAATGCGTGTAGCCCTGCCGGACATCGACTATCTCCCTGCCCGTCCCCACGGCGGCGCGTCTGAGCTCGGGCGCGAGCATATCGCTGCGGCAGAGCAGAAACCGCCCGCGTTCTGTGGTCAGCGGCAGCGCGTTGAGCGAGATATCATTCGGATAGGCGAGCACATCGCCGCCCGGTACAGCCGTGCAGCACAATGTCGGCATTGCCACGCCGCCGCTGAAATCGCCGTCTGCGTCGACGCGCGGCGCAGCATCGCAGAAGCCGGGCTCGTCATGCATGGCGACTGCGTTTCCGACAATATCGGAATCCTCTGCAAGCAGCTCGGGATGCGCGTCAAGATACTCGCTGTATGTGTACAGTCTGCCGTCGAGCGGCAGCATCAGCATATCCGCATGCGACGCGACGGGCGCACCGAGCCGCGAAAACGGCGGCAGCGCCGTCGGTACGACCCCCGAATACATCGAGATGATATCGCTCACCGCGAGGTCCGCTTCGGCTGACAGGTATATTCTTTTTATGCGCTGCATTCGCTTCACCACCGTTTTTTGAGCATTATACTTTCATTTTGAATATCGCACTCAAGCCGAGCGTTATTATTCGGGTCCGAGCATTATTTCGAGAAAGAAAAATGGCCTTGCGCGGTACAGTCCGCGAAAGACCACTTAGCTACATATCCTTTTCGGCAGCACACGCTTACGCGCGGGTAACTTTGCCCGAACGCAGGCAGCTTGTGCAGACGTATGCAGACTTATGAGTACCGTTATCGGTTACAACTCTGACCTTTCTGACGTTAGGCTTCCAGGTTCTGTTCGTCTTGCGGTTGGAGTGGGAAACGTTGAGACCGAACGTTACGCCTTTTCCGCAGATTTCACACTTTGCCATATTTAACACCTCCATAACTGATGGTAGTTACTTTACAAGACCTCGTATCCGACCGCGAAAATCGGAACTACGCTGACATAGTCCTGCCGACCGTGTCAGCACGATGAGGGTATTATATCATAATTGATTACTAAAATCAAGGGTTTTTTGAATTTTAATAATAATTCTCGCGATTATTTCGATCCGTCGTCCTCTTTTTTCTTCTTTTTCGAGAAAAGGGATGTCTTATTTTCGGTTCCGTTGCGCAAACGGCGGAGATTTTCACGGTGCAGCCAAAGCACAAGCAGCGCCGCTGCCATAGCGACCAGAATATGCGTGCCCGCACCCGTGAACTTATACAGCACATACGGGTATATGACCATGCACATGCATGAGCCGAGCGAAACATACTTTGTTGTGAGCACAACGGTGAAGAACACCGCCATAAGCGTCAGCCCGACAAGCCAGTTCTGACACATTATCATGACCGCAACGGTCACAACGCCCTTTCCGCCGCGAAAGCCGAAATAGAGCGGGAATGCGTGACCGACTATGCAGCCGAGCCCCGCGAAGGTTGCGCCGAGCGCGCCGCCGAAAAGTCTGCCGAAAAGCAGGATGGAGAGCACCGCTTTTGCTGCGTCGCAGACAAATGTAAGTACCGCAGGTCTCTTGCCGTAGGTACGGAGCATGTTGGTCATGCCGCCGTTTCCCGAGCCGTGCCGACGGACATCGTCGCGGTAGGCAAGACGCGATATGATAACCCCGAAATTAAGGCTGCCGAGCAGATACGCCGCAATGACAGACAGAACCACTCCGACTATCTTCCATGCCGCAGCACCCGTATTCTGCGCAATAATCCCGAAGATACCGTAAAGCCATATATTGTTAAAATTAAACATCGGAATGCCCCCTCGCCGCGTCAGCCGTTCTCGCCGCGCCGACGCACCGTAATCACTATCGGCGTGCCGTAAAAGCCGAAAACCTCACGAATCTGATTCTCAATATACCTCTGATACGAAAAATGGAACAGCTCGGTATCGTTGCAGAAGATAACGAACATCGGAGGCTTGACCGAGGTCTGTGTGATATAGTATATCTTGAGCCGCCTGCCCTTGTCTGTGGGCGGCTGAACGCGCATGACAGCGTCGCTGAGCACGTCGTTCAGCATGCCCGTCGAGATGCGCATGCATGACTGCTCATAGATGCGGTTGATAAGCTCAAAGAGCTTCGCGACGCGCTGACCCGTCTTTGCGGAGACAAACATTATCGGCGCATAGGACATGTAAGCGAGCCCCGTGCGTATCTTGTCCTCGAACTCCTTGACCGTGCCGTTGTCCTTCTCTACCGCGTCCCATTTGTTGACGACGATAACGGAAGGCTTACCCGCCTCATGTGCAAGACCCGCGATGCGCTCATCCTGCTCGGTGAGCCCCTCCGTGCCGTCGATGAGTATCAGACATACATCGGCTCTCTCGACCGCCGCCTTTGAGCGCAGAACGCTGAACTTTTCTATGCGGTCGTTTACCTTGCTCTGACGGCGGATACCCGCCGTGTCGATGAAGGTATATCTGCCGTACTCGTTTTCAAACGCCGTGTCTATCGCGTCGCGGGTCGTGCCCGCGATATTCGAGACGATAAGGCGATTCTCGCCGAGGATAGTGTTGATTATCGAGCTCTTGCCTGCATTCGGCTTTCCGATAACGGCGACCTTGATCGTATCGTCCTCTTCCTCGACCTCGGCGTCGGGGCAGAGCTCGACTATGCGGTCAAGCAGATCGCCCGTGCCCGTCCCGTGAACGGAGGATACGGGTATCGGGTCGCCGTCTATGCCGAGCTCGTAGAACTCGTAAAATTCCATCGGCAGTTCGCCGACCGAGTCGACCTTGTTTACGCAGAGGATAAGCGGCTTTCGGCTCTTCATCAGCATCGCAGCGACATCGCGGTCGGATGCGGTAACGCCTGTCGTAACGTCGACCATGAACACGATGACATCCGCCGTCTCGATAGCCGTCTGCGCCTGCTCGCGCATATATCCGAGCATCATATCGTCAACGCGCGGCTCGATACCGCCGGTGTCGACAAGCGTCAGCGCTCTGCCGTTCCACTCGATATCGTTGTAAATGCGGTCGCGTGTAACGCCGGGGGTGTCCTCGACGATGGAGATCCTCGAGCCCGATATTTTATTGAAAAGCGTCGACTTTCCGACATTAGGTCTGCCGACTATTGCAACTATGGGCTTGCTCATTTATTTGACCTCGCCGCCCGTAACGGGGGCATTTCCTTTCTCGGATATAATTCTGCACAGTGTGCGTCGCGCGGGCGCGTCAGCCCTCAAGCACCGTTCGGATAAAGTCTGCGCCGCCCGTCTCGGTGATGCATATCGGCACGCCGAGCTCGCGACCGAGCTCCTCATGTGACATTCCGTCAAGAAACAGATCGCCCTCGGAGCGAAGCATGACTGACGGGAGTATCAGCCGCTCGCCGAGCGGCTTTCCGCTCAGCTGCACAAGAATATCACCGCCTGTGATCAGCCCCGCGACCGTCACCGTCCTGCCGAAGAAATCGTTTTCTATCCTATACACATGTATCCGCAGCCCGTCAACATGCTCCTCGAGCGACGCGGCAAGCCCCGATATAAAGTCGTACGCGGCAGCTCCCGTCGCCACCGACATCTCCCCTACGCCGTCATGCGAGTATTCGTCAAGAAAATCAAGCTCGGAGTCGAACTCGTTCTGCGCGGAGGTTATGAGCCCTACGCCGTTGTCGAGCTGCGGGTAGCCGTCGTAATAATCCTCATCCGGCAGCGACAGCCCCGCGTCGATATAGAACTCATCCGAGCAGTAAGCGAGCCGCACGTCATGCTCACGCTTGAAGGCGACGCCGAAAGCATCTACCTGCGCGATGACCGCAGCACACTCCTCGGGGGTGAACATCCGCAGCGGATACAGCTTTTCGCGATATTTGGTAAGCCCTACCGGTACGATAGAAATACTCGCGACCGACGGATAAAGCGCCGCAAGATCGGAGAGCGTACGGTCAAGCTCCGCCCCATCGTTATGCTCGGGGCACAGCACTATCTGCACGTTCATCTCGATGCCCGCATCCGCAAAGCGATGCATGATATCGAGCACCCCTCCCGCAAAGCGATTCTTCATCATTTTGCAGCGCAGCTCGGGGTTTGTGGTATGTACCGAAATATTTATCGGCGAGCAGTGCATCTCGGTAATGCGCGAGATGTCCTCCTCGGTCAGATTTGTAGTTGTTATGTAGTTGCCGTGCAGAAACGAAAGACGGCGATCGTCGTCCTTGAAATATATCGTCTCCCGCATTCCGGGCGGGTTCTGGTCAATAAAGCAGAAGATGCAGCCGTTGCGGCATGATCGCTTTTCGTCCATAAGAAAGGTCGCAAATTCAAGCCCGATATCATCGTATTCCGGTTTTTTTATCGCAACGTCAAAAAGCTCGGGTCCTCGATGTATCTTCAGCACGACCCGCCGCTCGGTTATCCGAAAACGGTAATCGAGAACGTCGCCGATGTCGTACCCGTTTATAGAAATCAAAAAGTCACCGGGACGTATGCCGGCACGGTCGGCTCTCGAGCCGCTAATGACAGCAGATATCTCGACCGTTTCGACCACCCCCATTCAGACATCATCGGGACATATCCCGAAAAAAACGAAAAAAACCGGGCATCATGCCATGCACGCGCCCGATTTTGCGACGAAAGTTCCTCGTTCTCTCTTGGGAGCGTACGGGATCACTCAGCGTCAACCTTGATGATTTCCTTGCCTCTGTATGTTCCGCAAGCCTTGCATACACGGTGCGCAAGATTGTACTCACCGCACTTCGGGCACTTTATCATACCGGGCATATCAAGCTTCCATACGCTGGAACGTCTCTTATCTCTTCTTGCCTTAGAAACCTTTCTCTTCGGTACTGCCATTGCCGTACACCTCCTTTAAGATCTGAAAAAACTTATCAGCTGTATTGATTATTTTTCTCCGCTCTCTCCATCGCCGTCGTCGGAAACAAGCAGCTTCGCGAGACATGCAAGTCTCGGATCCGGCTCATGTAGGTCACATCCGCAGTCGCCCTCATTTCTGTCATGCCCGCACTTCGGGCACAGACCGCGGCAATCCTCCTTGCAAAGGACCTTAGTGGGAAGCGTGAGCAGCAGCTGCTCTGTGAGCGGAGCCTCCACATCGAGTACACCGTCCTCGATAAGCACATAGTCGAGCTCGACCTCGTCGGAACCTGCGTCCTCAAGGCTGTCTCTTGCAGCGACCGTCTTTTCGAGATCAACAGTCTCGGTCCTCATAACAGGCTTAAGACATCTCGCACACTCCGCCTCATACGAGACCTCGGTGTGCAGATGCAGGCTGATATAGCCCGACCTGTTCGTGACATATCCCGTTACCTTACACGGCTCACTGAAAGTGATGCCCTGCTCGGGAATCGGCTCGGGAAGCATTTCAAACGATATATCTATCGTGTCGCATCCGCCGGAAAGCAGCGGAAACATATCAATCCTATTCACCGTACCCTCCGCTGTCGGCACAGCAGTCTGTCGCGGAGCATCCACTCCGACCGCTACGCAAAATGTCACAAATAGTATTATACATATTCAGACGGGCTTTGTCAAGTAAAAAAATAAAAAAGTCCGTCCATAGAGGGCAATTTTTTGCACAGTGGCTTGCTAAAACCAAAACTCTCTCTTCGATACCCTCTCGCAACGCAAATTAACCGCCCTCCAACACTAAAGCATGGGAAAAACTGCATACAAAGTAACCGCACTCGGAAAGAATAAAAAAGCGCCGTGTCCGCGTCCTTTTTCAATACAGAGTTATCACCCTCCCGCGCTAAAGTATGGAGAAAACTGCGTATGAAGTGACAGCCGCTCGGGGAGAGCTGAAAAAGATGCAGAAGCGTCGAAAACCGCCTCGTCGCCGTACCGGCATACGGCAGAGACGGTTTTCGGCTTGCGCTTTTTAGACTCTCCGAACCGAAAAGAGATAAAATCGTTTGGAGTGTTCGATTTCGTCGCGCAAGGCGTACAATTGTACGT
>URDX01000048.1 GCA_900546695.1 uncultured Eubacteriales bacterium
GGACTCTTAGCTTTGACTCTTATTTTTTAGTCTCACATCATTGACAAATGTACAGAAATGCCCGCGCGGGGTAAATGCGGTTAATCGCATGACGGCGGCAGGGGACTTCGTGTCGGTAAACGGCGCTCAGGCGCACATCGTGCAGCGAGCGGAGCGCGGGCGGGGCATATAAAAATTCCGTCGCCTGCGGAGAACACGAGCGACGGAACCTCGGTTTAATTACTTAGCAGCGCCGTAATAAAAGTCGTCTGCGGGGAGCTTTCCTCCGACGGAGGTCGGATCGGCTTCAAACAGCACCGAAAGGAAGCCGCTGAGCTGGGTCTTCATCTCATCGCCCGCAAGGTACATGATATTGCAGTTCGGCAGAGCCTTCTTTGCGATAGCGGCGGAGGGAACTATGCCGCAGTCGGCGATGATGTCAGCTGCGTCGTCGGCGGTCGTGATGTACTCGACCGATGCGCGGTACTCCTCGAGGAACTTTTCCATAACCTCGGGATATTCCTCGGCAAAGTCGGCGCGAACGGCTACGCAGCCCTGCAGCAGACTCGACTCGTCGCCCGCAACGGTCTTCCACTCGCTCGTGAGGTTAAGTGCGGTGCGCAGACCATCGGGACCCTTTGTGAGGGTGGTGGTCACGTTAGGCTCGGGAAGAACGCCGAGTGTTATCTCACCGGATATTATCTTTGCCGCAAGCTCGCTGTGCTCGCTCAGATATTCTACGGTAACGTCGGTTCCGGGCTCGAGCCCGTTCTTTCTGAGAATATAGTTAAGAACATATTCGGGGGTGGATGCCTGACCCGTCGAGTAGATGGTCTTTCCGCGCAGGTCCTCTATCGAGTGGATGGTGTCGCCGTTCTCAAGAACGTAGAGCACGCCGCCCGTGTTGACGGCAGCGCAGAGCACCTTGCCGCTCGTCTTGTTGTACAGCGATGCCGCAAGGTTTGTAGGCAGTGCGGCGATGTCGTAATCACCGTTAATTACCGATGCGGCAACGCCGGAGGGGTTTGTGTCGACGGTGACGTTATACTCGAGCTCGGTCTTGCCGTCCTTCGAGTCGGTTATCAGCTTTGCTGCGCCCATTCCCGTAGGACCTGCAAGGACTGCGACGTTTATCGCGCGGTCGGGGGTCTTAATCTCCTCTGCTGTTGTCTCGGGAGCCGCAGTCGTTGTCTCGGCGGTGGTCTCCGTGGGCTTTGTCTCGCCGCAGGAACTGAGTCCGATTATCGACGACATGCTGAGCGCGAGCGCAAGCAGCGAATAAAGAATTCTGTTCTTTTTCATAGCGTTTCCTCTTTCCTTTTAATTATTATTGATGGCTGCAAACAGTTTTTTCCGTTGATGTAAAAAGTCCTAAGGGGATAGGTGAGACTTTTCGGTCTGCGCTTTTTCAGCCTTGCCGACGCAGAAACGAACGGGGGGTGACTGAGGATTTTTTTGGTTCCCAACAGCCCCTCTGTCGATTGAGTCCTCCTTGCGCAAGTGCAATTTTTGTTTTGTGCTTTTCGCATCTCAGAGAACCTTATAGGTCTGTGCTGTCTTGGGCTCACGGGGCTCGGGGAGAGACAAAATCATTCGGAGTGTTCGATTTCGTCGCGCAAGGCGTAAAATTGTAAGTCGTGCGGCGAAATCGGGCGCAGAAAAAGCGAAAGCATTAAATTCTAAGCAGGAATCCGTCAGGATTCCGACCCCTTTCCCGCCATATGGGACATACGAAAGACTGATAAGCTCAGTTTGTTTTCGCTTTTTCGGTCCGGACGATTTTAGCCTCCCCAAGAATTTCTATGGTGAGCAAGGGATGATTATGCGGCGGCTGTTAAAAGTGCAATAAAAAATGTGAAAAATTGTTCGTTTCGTCTTGACATTCGGGTTTTGAACCTATATAATTAGTTTGAAAACGGATGCGGAGAAAACGCACCGTAAAAAACTGTCATTGAGTATGCCATGCATACAAGAAAGAGGTACCGAAATGGCTGAGAAGTTCAGAATCGGAATTATCGGATGCGGCGGAATTGCAAACGGCAAGCACATGCCTGCGCTCGCTGCACAGCCCAACGCAGAAATGGTAGCATTCTGCGATATCATCGTTGAGAGAGCCGAGGCTGCTAAGAAGCAGTTCGGCACACCCGACGCAAAGGTCTACGAGGACTACAGAAAGCTCCTCGAGGACAAGAGCATCGACGTTGTACATGTCTGCACACCTAACAGAATGCACAGCCCGATCACCGTTGCCGCTCTCGAGGCAGGCAAGCACGTAATGTGCGAGAAGCCGATGGCTATCAACTCCGCTGAGGCTAAGAAGATGCTCGACGCAGCTAAGCGCAGCGGAAAGAAGCTCTCCATCGGTTATCAGAACCGTCAGACCCCCCACGCTCTCTATCTCAAGAAGGAGGCTGATGACGGCACGTTCGGCGATATCTACTTCGGTAAGGCTACCGCAATTCGTCGCCGCGGCGTTCCTACCTGGGGCGTGTTCCTTAACGAGTACGAGCAGGGCGGCGGTCCTCTGATCGACATCGGAACCCACGCACTCGACCTTACTCTCTGGGTAATGAATAACTACAAGCCTAAGTACTGTGTCGGTACCGCTTACCACAAGCTCAACAGCCTCGCTCCCGAGGATCAGGGTAACGGCTGGGGCCCTTGGGATCCCGCTAAGTTCACCGTCGAGGATTCCGCTTTCGGCTTCATCGTAATGGAGAACGGCGCGACCATCATTCTCGAGTCCTCCTGGGCTCTTAACACCACTCTTAACCGTGAGGCAGTTACCTCCGTCTGCGGTACTCTCGGCGGCGGTGATATGTATGACGGCGTTCACATTAACGGCGTTCGCAACGGTCGTCAGTACATCCTCGAGCCCAACATGAACTGCGGCGGCGCTGCATTCTTCGACGGTCAGGGCGATGATCCTGCACACATCAGAGAGGCTCGCAACTGGCTTAAGGCTATCGCTGAGGACAAGGATCCCGTTGTTATGCCTGAGCAGGCATTCTGCGTTACCCGCATCCTCGAGGGCATCTACGAGTCCGCTAAGACCGGTAAGCCCTTCTACTTCGACAACTGAGAAAACGGCATAGCTGTCGACGATCGTTGATTTTGTGTGGTTGTCGCGGTGTCCCTGCGACGCTGCGGCAGCCTCCTGTTTTTTAAATCGGCATCAAATAACATCGGAAAGGAAATATCATCATGAAACTCTGTGTTCTTGAAAATCTCTACGCTGCTCTTCCCTTTGAGGAGTCACTTAAGAAGCTTCACGATCTCGGAATCGACACGCTCGAGCTCGGCGCGGGCGGATATCCCGGAAAGGCGCACTGCGACCCCGAGATCCTGCTGAACAATGAGGAGGAGTATAAGAAATTCCTCGCACTGCTCGACAAGTACGGCATGCACGTCGCCGCTCTCGGCGCTCACGGAAATAACGTTCACCCCGACAAGAAGATTGCCGAGGCTTACGACAAGGACTTCCGCAACGCCGTCCTGCTTGCAGAGAAGATGGGTATTGATACCGTTATTACCTTCTCGGGCTGCCCCGGCGACCATGAGGGCGCTAAGTACCCGAACTGGGTAACCTGCCCTTGGCCCGACGACTACCTGAAGATCCTCGATTACCAGTGGAACGAAGTCCTCATCCCTTATTGGAAGGAGGCAGGCGCGTTCGCAAAGGCTCACGGCGTCCGCGTTGCATTCGAGATGCACCCCGGCTTCTGCGTCTATAACCCCGCCACCATGCTCCGCATCCGCGAGGCTGTAGGCGATGTCCTCGGCGCAAACTTCGACCCTTCCCATCTCATCTGGCAGGGAATCGAGCCCGTTGCCGCTATCCGTAAGCTCGGCGACGCTATCTACCACGTTCACGCAAAGGATACTAAGCTCGATAAGTATAACATCGCTGCCGACGGCGTCCTCGACACCAAGCACTACAGCGATGAGATTCACCGCAGCTGGGTATTCCGCTCCGTCGGCTACGGCAATGACGAGCAGTACTGGAGAGACCTTATCTCCGCACTCCGCCTTGTCGGCTACGACCGCGTTCTCTCCATCGAGCATGAGGATAGCCTCATGAGCATAGACGAGGGCCTGAAGAAGGCGGTTGAATTCCTCCGCCCGTCGGTAATCAACGAGCCTAAGCCTACCACTATGGGCTGGGCGTAAGCCTGCCGCGCTGACGCGCCGCTTAAGCTCGAACACCTTTCTGCGCCGCTTCGGCATTTGCAGGAAAGAAAAAGAACAGCTATGAGAAAAGGCAGGGAAATGCGAAATGCATTTCCCTGCCTTTACGTTGGCTGTTTCAGCGAATTACATGCAACTCGATGATATTGGGTCGGCAATGCTTTGCCCGTTGTGGAGCCGGATAAAAATGCTTGAAACGGCGCTCACGGAAAAAGCGAAGACATAAAAAACCTTGCAGGATTTCGACAGCATTTCGCAAATCGGATTACACTAAAGCTGTCACCAAATGACTTGTTTACGCTTTTTCGATCTGCGCTTTTTCAGCCTCCCCGAGAGCCTTTGTTCAGTCGTCGCGCTTTGACTCGGCAGTTGTCTGCGCTGACTCCGCGTTTTTTCGTCGTTGCGGGCAGGCGTGGGATGACAGAAGAAGCTGCCGCTGTTCTCGACCTCACCGTTGAAGCTTACGTTCGAGCTTTCGTCGCCGCAAACGAATCTGCCGTTTCGTACGGCGCGTCAACACAGCTTCCGATTGACCGTCAATGCGATGATGAGGTCTAGGCTATCATCGGCAGCCGCTTTGTTTCTGCGCAGTGCGCCGCAGCGGGTGCATTTATGCGTGATTATATAGCCCTTCTTCGGGTCCGGCTCGGCAAAGACCGGCTCGAGCGGTGCGCGGCATTCGGATGCGCGGTCGCCCGGATTCTCGTCGACATGCAGCGACCAGAGACAGTACGGGCAGTGATTGCGTGACGTATAGCCGAGCGGCGGGACCGCCCTGCCGCAATGCTCGCAGATAAAGCCGCTGTCGTTCTTTGAAAAGCGTTTTGTTTCCATATCAAGCCTCCGCCCCGCTGGGCGAGGCTGTTTTTTCGTTTCGGGGATGTTTTTATTTCGGGTTGCAGGTGCGTATGGGCACTGCCGTGTATGGGTGCTGCCGTTCATGGATGCTGCCATGCATGGCTCTGCCGCCATGAGCTCTGCGCACATATCCGCCGCTTCTATTATACATAATCTACCCGCGGTTGTCAATTATGGTGTAAATATTTGCCACGGAATATCCCGTACAGCCCCGCCGATACGTGAAAAAGCGAGGCTGTTAAGAAACGAGTTTCTTAACAGCCCGCTTAATTCGATAGTGGATAGGTAAAGCGGCGTCCACATCAGAACGGGGAGAGATAAAAAAGATGCAGAAGCGCCTAAAACCGTCACGTCACCGTACAAATGTACGGCAGAGGCGATTTTCGGCGGTAGAAAAAGCGGATAATTATTTCTTCGGAGAAATCCGATAGGATTTCATCAGCTTTCCTTGCATTTGCGCCGTATAAAAGCCACAATCACACTTTTATCCGCTTTTTCGGTCTGCGCTTTTTTAGCCTCCCCGATTAATAGCAGTAGATAGAGTAATCCACATCGGTCGAGGTTTCGTCCTCATCGGTCGGCGTGTATGTGACCGCGCGGTACTCGCGATCCGCAAAGCTCATCAGCTCGGGAAGATACTCGTCCGCTATCTTATAATACAGGCTCTCGGTAGCGTTCTCGATACACCAGCTGCCGTCGGGCAGCTCCATGACGTAATAGGTGTTGCCTGTTTTCCTGAAGGTACCGCTCTCCTCGCAGGGATATATTTCGGTAATATAGCCCGCGTGCTCCGTAAGCGGGTATGCCGCCTCCAACGGCTCGCCCGCGAGCGCTTCGGATATGGCGTTCGAGAGTCCTGCGCTCATGACGCAGAATTTCCGCTGATACGCGTCGTCGTCGTTCTCCACATACTTATCGGCTCCGAAACGGTCGTATACGGCGGAGCGGAGCAGCTGCACCATCTCGTCATATTTATCCTCGCGGACGGTGACATCGTTGCCGAACCAAAGCACGGAGCGGTCTCTGTTGAACTCGCCGACGTCCTTGCAATAGCGCGATGCGAGCAGCGTCGGAACGTCGTCATCGGTCAGGTAAACACGGAAATCCGTGCGGTAATCGGTGAGGTAAACGAGGCTTTCATGCATCAGGTGCTTGTATACGACGCCGTCGACCGTGTAGGTATTATAGTTATTATCGGCGAACGCCTGATTCCGACGCGCATCGTCGACGACGGCGCAGGAGGAAAGCAGCGCAGTCGAGATAACGGCGGCGGACAGAAGCGCGCCTGCCTTAAGCATTTTGTCTTTCATTATTCATACCTCCTTACTCGAGATTCAGCTTCTTCTTCATGATGTGCTGCGTTATCAGGTAGTACACCGCGCCGAGCAGCAGCATTCCGCCGAGCAGCACCGCGAATACGACATGCACCGAGCCTATCGAGCTGTGTACGACCCATCTTATGAAGCGCATGACGAGCGAGTTTCCGCTGTTTGCCGTCAGTATAACTATCTCAACGGTGCCGAGCAGCTGACGCAGAACGTAGTAGCCGAAATATACGCCGAAGGCGAGCAGCACGCGGTTCTTCTTAGCGAGCTGACCTATCGAGATGCAGGTGTAGAAAAGCAGCATGGTGATAGCCGAGAAAACGATGACAAGCACTATCACCTCCGGGATAAAGGCGATGAAATGACCGCCGTACTTCTGATGCAGCTTACCGGCGAGGAAGGATATTGCCTTGCACACCTCGACGAACGCCTCGCCGCATGTTACGACAGAGCAGGCGAGCAGTATCGAGAAGACAGTCGCGAGGTCGCAGAGTATCGCGGAAAGCAGCTTTGACCATATATGCTGGTGAACGGTCACGGGCAGGGTAAAGCTGAGGTAGCCTTCGCTCGTAAACATGTTTTTATAGAAGCGCGAGATGCAGAGCGCGACCGTTGCGACAACGGTGACTATGCAGGCGATAACGAAGATCACCGTCGACGAGAGCGAGAATATCGCGTAGACGCTGCTGTCGCTCTCAAAGAACTGAACAAATCGGTGCAGCACCGCTATCCCGAGCAGTATAAGCTGGAAGGGCAGCAGCGAGCGCAGATACGAGGCTATCTCGTATTTCATCAGCTTCTTTACCATTTGAATACCTCCCTGAACAGCTCATCGGCGCTCTTTCCGTTTTCCTCGCGGATGGCATCGACGCTCTTGTGCAGCACGATGTTTCCGTTATTGATGAAAATGACCTCGTCGAGTATCTGCTCGATATCCGATATCAGATGCGTCGAAATGATTACCGAGGCCTCGGGGGTGTAGTTGCCGATGATGGTTGAAATGATATAATCACGTGTTGCCGGGTCAACGCCCGCTATCGGCTCGTCGAGCACGTAGAGCTTTGCGCTGCGGCTCATTACGAGGATGAGCGAGACCTTCTCCTTGTTGCCCTTTGACAGCGTCTTGAGCCTTGCCTCGGTCGTTATGCCGAGTCTAGAGAGCATCTCCGTCGCCGTGTCGCGACGGAAATCCTCATAAAAGTCGGCGAACATATTCACCAGCTGACCCACCGTCATCCAGGAGTTGAGATAGTTGCTGTCGGGCAGATAAGCCACGACCTTCTTTGTTTCAACGCCGGGCGCGCTGCCGCATATGGCGATGCTTCCCGCGGTCGGTGTGAGCAGCCCGTTTATGAGCTTGATGAGCGTTGTTTTGCCCGAACCGTTCGGTCCGAGAAGTCCGATTATCCTGCCTCCCTCCACCGAGAGACTTACATTGTTCAGCGCCACCTGACCGCCGTATTTCTTGGTTATGCCGTCACACCTGAGCAGTTCTGCCATCTGTATTCCACCTTTCTGTGTATTCTTTTGTCTCCGCCTCGCTCATGCCGAGGTTCTCCATGTCCGAAAAATATTGCCGCGTTTTGTCCGCCCGCGAACGCTCGACCGCTGCCTCCGCAGCGTCGCGATTGTCGCCGACGTACCAGCCCGAGCCGACTACAGCGTAGATTATGCCGTCCCTCCCGAGCTGCTCGAACGCCTTCTGCACCGTTCCCGGATTCACGCCCGCCTCTATGGCAAGCGCCCGCACCGACGGCAGCTGCTCACCCGCAGCAAAGCTGCCGAGGGCTATCCGCGCGCTCAGCTGCTCGCAGAGCTGCGGACAGATGGGACGACTTTTACTCAGCTTCCATTCCATAATTCCGTTTCCTTTCCGTGATAAGCCCGCGGCGGTCGCTCGGGAGGCTCCGATTCGATGCGCGCCGAGCCGTTCGCTTTGATTCTATGTGCTCCGATTCGGGATGCTTTGACTTGGAATGCTTCGACTCGGGATGCTTCGGTATTATCGTCGCTCGTCGCCGCATCGCCCCGAACCTAAAGCACATAGGGCAAGCAAGAGCATGCTTTCCTTTGAGCTTCACCGTTCGCGCTCGACTGTATCACTGTACTAATACAATAATACAATCTTTCGGCGCGTTTGTCAAGGGGTTTTTAAAATTTTTTTCGGGGCAATGAAATATATGCACCCCGCGCGCGGTATATATGACGGCGAAAAACCGCGCCGCATCGGGCGTTTTCGCCGCAAAAATGCTCCTGCGCGCCGATATGAAGCACCGAAAGCCATCCGACAAATATAAAAAAGACGGTCTCGGACCATGTCCGCCGAGCCGCCGTCAGGAGATACCATTCAGAGACTCCGCAATACTAAATAGCTGCGGAACATAAAAAGCTGCCGCAGACACATATCTGCGGCAGCTCGATGTTCGGTTGTTGATATATGCGGTCGTGACCGCGGTATTACTTCTTGCCCTTCGACTTCTTGGGAATGTAGAGATAAATACCTACGATAGCCGCGATGGGAAGAACGATTGCAACAACGATTCCGATGATATCGGATACCTTAGAGGAGGACTCGCTGCTGTGGTCGTGACCGTCCTCGTCGGTCTCTGCTGCGGTAGTCTCGGCGGCGGTCTCGTCACCGGTCTCGGCGGTTGCGGCAGCACCCTCATCCTCGCCTTCTGCAGCGAGCGGAACAGCTTCGCCGTCATCCTCGTGAAGAGCTATGCCGGCAACCTCGTCTGCAGTGTCTGCGTCGGACGATACAGCTACGGTCGTGTCGGCAGCTGCGGCAGATGTAAGATCTGTGGTCTCATCGGCTGAAACCGATACGGAAAGCGCGGCGGTAACAAGCGCCGCGAGGGCGAGAGAAACGATTTTTCCGGTAAACTTCATGTTGATAACCTCTTTGATAATGGATTTATATTAATAATAATCAACGTATAGACAACTATAGAAAAGATGTTACCAAACATTTATAAAGTAGGACAGATGATATTATTAACAATTCGTTAACTTTTTCCTTTCCCGTCTGACATGGTGTCCTCTCTCGACCGACAGACACTATTCGACCGATCGACAAGCTACATTATTCGACTGATAGACAACCGACATAATTCGCCTGTCGACGTAGACTTCGCAAAAGTCTGTGAATTACTTTTTCATTTGCCCTGCATTAGCTTGCGTTCCTCCGAGCAAAGACTCACCCCCCGCATATAAAGTCGTATATAACCTCTCTTGCATTCAACGGCGAGACGCAGCCGCCGGCGAGAGCG
>URDX01000049.1 GCA_900546695.1 uncultured Eubacteriales bacterium
TTTCTTTTCCTTAGCTTTTCTTTGCGCCTGTATGGTCAAAGAAAAGCGGCTAAGGGGCTGATTCACCCGAATTCGTAGTGATGACAGCGTTTCTTTTTCTTAGCTTTGGTGCCGTGTATGGTCAAGAAAAAGCGACGAACCAAGCTTGATTAAGGATTTCTTAGCTCCCAACAGCCCCTCCGCTTCGCTGCGCTCAGCACCTCCCCTTACACAGGGGAGGCTTTCGCGCAGCCGAGTTGACATTATCGACTTGATTTTCCTTGAATTTCAGCCCATCGGGCAAAGCCCTATCGGACTGAGCCCGTTCTTTATACTCAGATGCGCAGCGGCGTTAATGTCCGCTGCTTAACTCGCATCTGCAGAAATCATACAGCAGACACATAGGAGACAAAATGGAAGCATGGATAAACAAATTATATGAGACCTTTATCGAGACGGAGTACTACAAGCTTCTGCTCGAGGGTCTGGGGAACACGCTGATAATAACCGCGGGAGCGCTTGTTATCGGCGTTGTTATCGGCATGCTGATAGCGCTGATAAAATTCTTCGCAGAGGATGTTCCGTCGCTGCGACCGCTGTCGTTCATATGCGACCTGTACGTGACCGTAATCCGCGGTGTACCGGTCGTTGTTCTGCTGCTGATATTCTACTATATTATAATGGTCAGCGCGGAGGGAACGGCGGTCGGCATAATCACCTTCGGAATAAACTCGGGTGCGTACATGGCTGAGCTCATCCGCGGCGGCATCGGCGCGGTAGACCGCGGGCAGATGGAAGCGGGGCGCAGTCTCGGAATGTCGCGGCTGCAGGCGATGCGCAAGGTCGTTTTCCCGCAGGCTGTGAAGAACATTCTCCCCGCGATAGGCAACGAGTTCATCTCGCTGCTCAAGGAGACCTCGGTTGCCGGCTACGTTGCGGTCGTTGACATCACCCGCGCGGGCAATCTTATCCGCAACAATACATACGACGCGGTGAATCCGCTGCTGATAGTCGCCATCGTTTACCTGACCATGGTAGTGGTGCTGTCGCAGCTGATGCGTCGGCTCGAAAGGAGGCTCGGCAGGAGTGATAAGCGTTCTTGATCTGCACAAAAAATTCGGCGACACCGAGGTGCTTTCGGGCATTTCGGTCGAGATAAACAAGGGTGACGTCGTCTGCGTCATCGGTCCGTCGGGCTCGGGAAAGTCGACCTTTCTCCGCTGTCTCAACGTGCTTGAAAAGCCGAGCTCGGGCAAGATAATCTTCGAGGGCAACGACCTCACCGACAAGAAGGTCAATCTCAATCTCCACCGTCAGAAGATGGGCATGGTCTTTCAGCACTTCAATCTTTTCCCGCACATGACCATCCTCGACAACATGACCGTCGCGCCGATGATGCTGCGGCACGTTCCGCGCGAGGAGGCAGAGCGCAAGGGCATGGAGATGCTCGGGCGCGTCGGGCTTGCCGACCGTGCCGCATCATATCCGAGTCAGCTTTCGGGCGGTCAGAAGCAGCGTGTGGCGATAGTGCGCGCTCTGTGCATGGAGCCGGACGTTATGCTGTTTGACGAGCCGACCTCGGCGCTCGACCCCGAGATGGTCGGCGAGGTGCTGGACGTTATCAAGGAGCTCGCTGCGGAGGGCATGACGATGGTCATCGTAACGCACGAGATGGGCTTTGCGCGCGAGGTGTCGAACCGCGTGCTCTTCCTCGACGGCGGCGTTATCGCAGAGGAGGGCACTCCGGAGCAGATTTTCGAGCATCCGCAGTGCGAGAGGCTGAAGAGCTTCCTGTCAAAGGTGCTGTAAGGCGGATCACCGCGCGGCAGATGCTGCAGCGGAAGCCGACCCGTGCGCGGTCTGTGCAGCCTGTCGGATCGCTGCCCGTGCGCTATTGCCGCTCTGCGGCTGTGCGTGCGCGGATGTGTGTGGCTGCGTACATGCTGCGGCGCGCTTGCTTTTGCGTATCTGCGGCGAGGGGGATCCCGAATATGCATATATATGGCGGCGGCGCGGATGCCGTCTGCCGTGAAAGGATATTTATTTTATGACGCTGAAAAACAGAGATTTTTTAAAGCTGCTCGACTACACCCCCGAGGAGATAAGCTGTCTGCTCGACCTCTCCGCCGAGCTCAAGGCGAAGAAGAAGGCGGGCATACCGCACCGTCTCTGCGAAGGAAAGAACGTTGCGCTGATATTCGAAAAGACGAGCACGCGGACGCGCTGCAGCTTTGAGGTTGCCGCACGTGATCTTGGCATGGGGACTACATATCTCGACCCCAAGGGCTCGCAGATAGGGCGTAAGGAGTCGATAGCCGACACCGCGCGCGTGCTCTCGGGCATATTCGACGGCATCGAGTACCGCGGCTACGGTCAGTCGATAGTCGAGGAGCTTGCGAGCTATGCGAGCGTTCCGGTATGGAACGGTCTGACCGACGAATTTCACCCAACCCAGATACTTGCCGATTTTCTCACCCTCCGCGAGCGCTTCGGCAGTCTTGAGGGCGTAAACTTCGTATACATGGGCGATGCGCGCTTCAACATGGGCAACTCGCTCATGGTCGGATGCGCAAAGATGGGCATGAGCTTTACCGCCTGCGCGCCCGAAAAGTACTTCCCCGACCCCGCGCTCGTCGCGATATGCCGCGAGATAGCGGAGCAGACCGGCGGCTCTATCCGCCTGACCGAGGATGTTCCGTCCGCCGCATCGGGTGCGGACGTTATCTACACCGACATATGGGTCTCGATGGGCGAGCCAGCCGAGGTATGGGAGGAGCGGCTTGCCGACCTCTCGCCCTATCAGGTGAACAGTGAGGTAATGGCGCTCGCCTCCGACCGCGCCGTATTCATGCACTGCCTGCCGTCCTATCACAACCGAGATACCGAGATAGGCAGGGAGATGTGCGAGCGTTTCGGACGCGACAGCATGGAGGTGACCGACGAGGTATTCGAGTCGGAGCGTTCGGTCGTATTTGCCGAGGCGGAGAACCGCATGCATACCATAAAGGCGGTAATGGCGGCTACGCTCAGCGGAGCAGAATAATATTTACGTCCCGCACGCCGTAGGTCATGCGCAGGACGCGGATGCCCGACTGCGGCGGTATGCTGCGGAGGTTTTTTCGCGCTTTGCCGCCGCGATACGTGCGGGCGCTTATAATATGGAGCCGCAGGCCCGCGCTGCGGCGAAAATGCGGACATATACACTGTCGGAGGAGCTATGGACAAGGAAATCAAAAAGAGATATTTAGTGCTCGGAAACGGTGAGGTATTCGAGGGACATGCGTTCGGTGCGGACTGCGACACCGTCGGCGAGCTGGTATTCACTACGGGAATGTGCGGCTACATCGAGACGCTGACCGACCCGAGCTATTACGGGCAGATAGTGCTGCAGACCTTCCCGATGATAGGAAACTACGGCATGATCCCCGCGGACGAGGAGGGCGAGCCCGCGCTGCGCGGCTATGTTGTGCGCGAGTGGTGCGAGCAGCCGTCGAACTTCCGCTGCGAGGGAACGGTGGACGAATTTCTCCGCCGCCACGGCATTCCCGGCATCTGCGGCATCGACACCCGCCGCGTGACCGAGATAATACGCGAGTCGGGCGTTATGAACGCTGCGATATGCTCCGCCCCGCCCGCATCGAATGCCGACATTCTCGGCTACACGATAAAGGATGCGGTCGCCGCCGTCAGCTGCCGCGAGCCGCACACCCTGCCCGCGGAGGGCGGCGAAAAATACCGTGTCGCGCTCATCGACTACGGCGCAAAGCGTAACATCGCCCGCGAGCTCTGCCGCCGCGGCTGCACCGTTACCGTCTACCCGCACACGGTCGGCGCGGAGGAAATTCTCGGCGGGGGCTATGACGGGGTCATGCTCTCGAACGGTCCGGGCGACCCGAGCGAGAACACCCGCGAGATCGCGGTGATAGGCGAGCTGTTCGGGCGGCTGCCGATATTCGGCATCTGTCTCGGGCACCAGCTGCTCGCGCTCTCGCAGGGCGGACAGACGGTCAAGCTTAAATACGGCCATCGCGGAGGCAATCAGCCCGCGCGCGAGGTCGGGGGCTGCCGCACGTATATCACGAGCCAGAATCACGGCTATGCCGTCGTCTCGGACACCGTCCGCGGCGGGCGCGAGAGCTACGTCAACGCAAACGACGGCAGTTGCGAGGGTATGGACTACCCACAGGCGCGCGCCTTTTCGGTACAGTTCCACCCCGAGGCATGCTCGGGACCGCGTGATGCGGGCTTTCTGTTCGACCGTTTTATTTCGATGATGGAGGATGATAGATAATGCCGCTCGACAGCTCAATTAAAAAGGTACTTATGATAGGCTCCGGACCCATCGTTATCGGTCAGGCGGCGGAATTCGACTATGCGGGCGCTCAGGCGTGCCGCGTGCTCAAGGAGGCGGGTGTAGACGTGGTTCTCGTCAACTCGAACCCCGCTACCATCATGACCGACCGCGCACTCGCCGATGAGATATATCTCGAGCCGCTGACCGTTGAGACGGTCAAGAGAATAATAAAGAAGGAGCGCCCCGACAGCCTGCTCGCGGGTCTCGGCGGACAGACGGGGCTGACGCTCGCGAGCGAGCTGTACAAGGAGGGCTTTCTCGAGCGCTACGGCGTGCGCCTGATAGGCACGAACGCCGAGGCTATCGACAAGGCTGAGGACAGGCAGCTCTTTAAGCTGACCATGGAGCAGATAGGCGAGCCGACCGTTCCCTCCGATATCGCCTGCACCCTTGAGGATGCGCTCGCCGTCGCAGACCGCATCGGCTACCCCGTCATTATCCGTCCCGCTTTCACGCTCGGCGGCGCGGGCGGCGGAGTCGCACACAGCCGCGAGGAGATGACCGTCGCCGCACAGACGGGTCTCGATGCCTCGCCGATATCGCAGATACTCGTCGAGCGCTATATCTACGGCTGGAAGGAGATAGAGTTCGAGACCATGCGCGACGCAGCAGGCAACGCCATCGCGGTGTGCAGCATGGAGAATTTCGACCCCGTCGGCATCCACACGGGCGACAGCATCGTTGTCGCTCCCGCGCTCACGCTGTCCGACAAGGAGTATCAGATGCTCCGTTCCGCGTCGCTGCGCATCATCTCCGCGCTCGGCATCGTCGGCGGCTGCAACTGCCAGTTTGCGCTGAATCCAGATAGCTTTGAGTACTCGGTGATCGAGGTCAATCCGAGAGTTTCGCGCTCCTCCGCGCTCGCATCAAAGGCGACGGGCTACCCCATCGCAAAGATCACCGCAAAGATCGCGCTCGGCTACAACCTCGACGAGATAAAGAACGATATTACGGGCAAGACCTGCGCATGCTTCGAGCCCGCGCTCGACTATGTTGCGGTAAAGCTGCCGAAATGGCCCTTTGACAAGTTTCAGGGCTCCTCCCGCCGCCTCGGCACTCAGATGAAGGCGACGGGCGAGGTCATGAGTATAGCAAGCTCCTTCGAGGCTGCGCTGATGAAGGCGGTACGCGGTGCCGAGATTTCGCTCGACACCCTGCGCGCCGCGCCCGTCTCCGACCGCCCGATAGAGGAGCGGCTTTCCGAGGCGGATGACCGCCGTCTGTTCGCCGTGTTTGAGGCGCTGCTCTCGGGCATGAGCATCGACGAGATACACCGCCTGACCCGCATCGACCGTTTCTTCCTCTGCAAGCTGCAGAACCTCGCCGACTACGAGCGCCGCATCGAGCACGGGCTGACCGACGAGCTTTACCGCGAGGGCAAGCGTCTCGGCTACACCGACAAGGCTATCTCCCGCCTCTCGGGCGCGACCGAGCTGCCCGAGTTCAGCTATTCGTATAAGATGGTCGACACCTGCGGCGCGGAGTTCGACGCGCAGACACCGTATTTCTATTCAAGCGCCGACGGCGACTGCGAAGCTCGCCGCCACCCGCGTTCGGGCAGGGACGTTATCATGGTTCTCGGCTCGGGACCGATACGCATCGGTCAGGGTATCGAGTTCGACTATTCGTCGGTGCACTGCGTATGGACGCTCAAGGAGCGCGGCTACGATGTCGTCATAGTCAACAACAACCCCGAGACCGTCTCCACCGACTATGACACCGCCGACCGACTCTACTTTGAGCCGCTCTGCGAGGAGGATGTCATGAGCATCATCCGCGTAGAGAAGCCGATAGGCGTCGTCGTTGCGTTCGGCGGACAGACCGCCATCAGGCTCACAGGCTTCCTTGACCGTCAGGGCATCCGCATTCTCGGCACCTCCGCCGAGGGTATTGACACCGCAGAGGACCGCGAGCGGTTCGACGAGCTGCTCGGCAGGGTGGGCATCCCGCGCCCGAGCGGCAGGGGCGTAAACGGAGTCGAGGAGGCGGTCGCAGCCGCCGAAAGCCTCGGATACCCCGTCCTGCTCCGCCCGTCCTATGTTATCGGCGGTCAAAATATGAAGATAGTCCACAGCGAGGCAGAGGTCCGCACCTACATGGAGCTCATCCTCTCGGAAGGCATCGAGAACCCCGTGCTCGTCGATAAATATATGATGGGTACCGAGCTCGAGGTCGACGTTATCTCCGACGGCACCGACATCCTCATCCCCGGAATCATGGAGCATATCGAGCGCGCGGGCGTTCACAGCGGCGACTCCATCGCCGTCTACCCGCCGTATAACCTCAGCGACAAGATGACCGAGCGCATCATCGAGTGCTCGAAAAAGCTTGCGCTCTCGCTCGGTACGCAGGGGCTTGTCAACATTCAGTACCTTATCTGGCGCGGCGAGCTGTACGTCATTGAGGTCAATCCGAGAGCATCGCGCACCGTGCCGTATATATCGAAGGTGGCGGGCGTCCCGATGGTCGATGTCGCGTCCCGCGTCATGCTCGGCGAGCGCCTTGCGGATATGCCGTACGGAACGGGTCTGTACCGCGTGCCCCCGTACACTGCCGTTAAGGTTCCCGTGTTCTCGTTTGAAAAGCTCACCGACGTTAACTCCTATCTCGGACCGGAGATGAAGTCCACGGGTGAGGTGCTCGGCATCGGAAAGAACCTCGGCGAGGCGCTTTTCAAGGGGCTGACCTCGGCGGGCATGATAGTCGGCAGACGCGAGGGCGAGAGGGGCGTGTTCCTCTCGGTCGACTCGCGCGACAGCGCCGACCTCATCTCGCTCGCTAAAAAGTTCGACGACCTCGGCTACCGCATCTACGCCACCCCCGACACCGCGCGCATGATAACCGATTCGCTCGGCGTTCCCACCGAGACGGTCACCGATGAGATATTCCCGCTCGTCGAGGCGGGGCGCATCGACTATATCGTCTACACAGGCGCATGGATGGATTCCACCGTCGACGATTATATAGCTCTGCATCGCCGCGCTCTCGCGCATTCGGTGCCCTGCTTTACCTCGCTCGATACCGCTCACGCGCTCGCCGACAGCATCGCCTGCGGCTATAACGAGAGCAATACCGAGCTCGTCGATATCTGCCATATGCGCACCGAGCGCGGGCAACTGCACTTCTCTAAGATGCAGGCGTCGGGCGACGACTATATCTATATTGAGAATTTTGACGGCAGCATTCTCTGCCCCGAGTCGCTTTGCGTCGAGCTCTGCGACCGCCATCGCGGAATAGGCGGCTTCGGCATCGTGCTCATCGAGCACAGCGACTGCGCCGACGCTGCAATGCGCATCTTCAACAGCGACGGCACCGAGGGCTACGTCGCGGGCAACTCGCTCCGCTGCGTCGGCAAGTATCTCTACGATAACGGCATCGTGCCGCGCCGCGACATGACCGTTCAGACCCGCGCGGGCATCTGCCGACTGCACCTCTATACCCGCGGCGGTCTCGTTTCGTCGGTCACCGTCAATATGGGCGCGCCCGACTTCGCGGCATCCGCCGTACCCGTAACGCTTGATACCCCCCGCGCGGTCAACTACTCCATCAATATCGGCGGCACCGAGTACCGCGTGACCTGCCTCTCGATGGGCAACCCGCACTGCGTCGTGTTTACCGACAACGTCGACAAGGTCGACCTCGGACGCATCGGACCGCTGTTCGAGAACTCGCCGCTCTTCCCGCACCGTACAAATACCGAGTTCGTGCGCGTCGTAAACCCCGCCGTGCTCAAGCTCCGCGTCTTTGAACGCGGCAACGGCGAGACAAGTGCCTGCGGCACCGGCTGCTGCGCCGCCGTCTGCGCCGCCGTCGAAAACGGCTGCTGCGAGAAGAATACCGATATAACCGTCAAGACCCGCGGCGGCGACCTCATCGTCCGCTATTCGGACGACGGCGTAACGCTCACGGGCGACGCGGTGCTGGTATATCGAGGCGAACTCCGGTATTAAGGTACGAGGAGTACGGCGGGGGACGCTTTCGAGAAAGCGCCCCCACACCCCCCGCAAAGCTTTAAA
>URDX01000050.1 GCA_900546695.1 uncultured Eubacteriales bacterium
TTTCTTTGTACATCTTGTCTTGTTTGTTGTTCAATTTTCAAGGACCGATTCGCTCTCGCTTCTCGCGACAGCTTGGTTATTATACCACCCCGCTCTCCACTTGTCAACCCCTTTTCTCAAATTTCTTGAAAAATCTTTCGGGAAGTAAAAAGCGCCCGTCCGAGGCGCAAGGCAGAGCCGCACATCCGTAGGACGGGCATGTATGACACATCGAATATTCATTTTGTTTCTGCGTCGCTCAGCGCAGCACAGCGCCGCGCGTCAAAGCACGCGGGGCACGTCAAAGCACGCGGGGCGCGTCAACGCACCTCACACGCCATGACGCATCGGAGCGCATCGGAGCGTTATCTGAAAATATCAGCCGAGTGAAAAACACGTCTGAGCCTTCGCTGATACACGGTGATAAGCTGCGTCAGCAGATAATCGAAAATTATTATCATCGCGTTGCACGCCGCATAGACCGTCCAGCGCAACCCGAGATCATCGTCGGGAACCGCGAGCAAATACTTTGCAATAAGTATGATAACGGTCAGCATTGCGTTGGTGAACAGCAGCTTTATCAGCATAGCCGCCGCACGCGGAAGCCGCTCCGAATACGATTTGACCATCGGATACAGTCCCGCAAAGAACAGGTAAACAACGGCGGGAAACTTATTCGGCAGCAGAAGTAGCGAGATCACCGACGTACCCGTATATATCATCCACGGTACGGCGCCGCCGCCCTCGATGACCGCAAATACAACTATAAACGAAGCCGCCATCGCTGCGGTGAGATCAAGAAAATCAAATATCGAGCCGATATACAAAAAGACAACACCGAGCGCCGAAAATATAGCCGTCATTGTTACCGTCTTGGTACCGAAGCCGCTCTTTTTTCTTTTCATATCACGCCTCAACAGCAGCGGATGAGATCGCCGCCCATCGCCTCGCAGCAGCAATCGGCACATAGCAGCGACGAGCAGATATCACAGGTATCCATATTTCCTCTGCCCGTACGGTAGCCGCGCGCATAGCCCGAGCCCGAATTCTTTATGCTGTCAAGCGCGGCGCGGTACTCGGTATTAGACGGGTCCATGTAGCACGCCGTTTCAAAGAAGCGCTGCGCCTCGAAATACCATCCGCGCTGAAGCAGCACCTTTCCCTTGAGAAAGTTCCACTCTGCCCCGCGCTCGGTCGACGATACCGAGTCGAGTATGATCTCCGCCTCCGAATATCTGCCGGCGGCGATAAGCTCGCGCACCCTGCCGAAGCTCGCGCCGCCCCTTGCGCCCGCGCCCGGATTCGAGTCATAGCCGCTGTCCGAACTCGACGAGCTTCTGCTGCCGTTGCGCTCGCGGCGGATCATCTCGTACGCCTCGTTTATCTCCTTCATCTTTTCTTCGACAAGGTCGGCAAGCGGATTCCCTGCGTAGTTGTCGGGATGGTATTTGCGGGCAAGCTCGCGGTATGCCTTTTTTATTTCGTCATCGCTCGCGTTTCTCGAAACTCCGAGCACCTTATACGGATCATGTATCATTAATTATGCCTCTTCTCTACGGCTTCAGCCGCGCCGCCCTTCTTCTTTTTATCATCCGAAAGAATATCCCCGACCGTTTTTTCGCTGCCGAGGAAAAGTATGTTTTTTATCGGTTCGAGTATGTCGCTCGGCACTTCATGCGGTATCAGCTCGAGCGCAAGCTCGGTCGCCGCAAGCTCCGCGCGCAGAGCCGACCGTATATCGTCGTCGGACGGCAGCCCGCACGAGCGAAACGGATTGTACTCGCCGTGCTCGATGTCCGAGCGGTAATCGTCGACGGCGTCTACATAGTATATCCACCGACCGACGTGATAGCCTATATTATAAGCAATGCGGTGCTCCGCACCGTCAAGCCCGTCCGAGAAAACATCTCCGAGCAGCGCGCCCGATTCGTCCGCGAGCAGCTCAGCGCCCGCATCCTCCGCTTCAAGCTCCGCCGTCCGCGTCAGATGCCGCTTTATCGCCGCATCCGCCTCGCCCGTGCCGCCGCGCATCGCGCGTTTACGAGCGGGAGACATGAACGCCGAGCAGAGCCGCGCTATGCCGCCCTTCACACCCCGACGGTCGGAAACATCGTCCGAGAGCTTATGATACGCGAGCAGCGTGCCCATCCGCGCGGAATAGTCGAGCGATGAACAGCCGTCGCAGCTCGGTCGCCGTCTGAGCGGATGAATTATGCAGCGCCGCGCACGCGCCTTAGGTGCTTCCCCTGTCAGAGCCATGCGGACAAGCGCGAGAAAGACTACGTCGTACGAGAGCGTGCAGCGCGAAAGCTGACCGCAGCAGCGTCCCATGCTTCTGCACAGCCCGCAGTACACACCGCGGTAATATTCGTATTCACGCACCCGAAGCTCGGGCGGAAAACACCGAACATATCCGAACATACACGCCAGCCTTTCACGCCCGACGGGGCTTCATTGTTTGCCCCATTCTATACCATCATATTTGCATGTGAATTGATGAATAATAAACTATTTGTTAATTTTGCCACTGTCGCGGCATGCCTGTCTGCGTTTGCAGGTAGGCGGATACAGACGCTTTCGCATGTGCTTTACGTTATAATGATTTGGCGTGACAAAATTCCGCACGTACTCGGTAGACAAGCGCGAAGATATGAGTTATAATAAGGTAGGAAGCAAAATGATACGCGACAATATAACCGCGCGCTAAATTAAAAGGAAGCCCCGCGCGGGACGGAGGTCTAAAAAATGACGCTAGACAAAGGATACGACAGCTGCGGACGCAGCGCGCGGCTGTCGCAGGAGGAGTTCGGCGAGCTGCTCGATACGACGAGACAGACGGTATCGCGTCGGGAACTCGATCAGGTCTGCCCCGAAATATCAAAGATAGTCATGGCAAGCAAGCGATTATCGGTAACTACCGACTCGCTGCTGCGCGACGGAATAACTACATTCGAGGACGACTGCGGGGAATTTTCGTGCGGCGTTTACCGCTCGTCGGTTGCAGAGGTCGTACAGACCGAGAAATTCACACTGATATATTACAAAGCGCCCGATACGGGCACAATGGGAGTCAGGCTGTATTTCGGCTATAGGGCGCAAAAGCGGCTCGTTGCCGTATGCGAACACATACGCGCGCAGTCGCGCACCGAATACGCATTTTCCGCAAGGCAGAACGGTGCGGTAATATCGAACAGCGCGCGGCTGTCGAAGCTGCTCGGCGAGGGCTGCAGCGATACCGTCACCGAGGGAATGCGGCGCACCGAGCGCTTTGATATAGACCGCGAGGCAAAGGAGCAGCCGAGAGTGAGCGAAGCGGGCATCCCGCGCTGTCTGTCGCAGTGGCGGCGCATCGCCCGCTATGACGCAGCCGCCGACAGGCTTGATTTCCGTCTCTGCACGGGTAAAACCGAGTACGTTTTCACTGTCACTCCAGAAATAGACGACATCTATTGCGGCGCATCGTATAACAGGGTCTTTGACATAGGGCTGTTCTCGGGCGGACAGTTTTTCAGGATACGGAGCTACGGCGACAACACGGCGCCGTTTTGCGGCTTTCATTGCGATTTTTCATATGAGCCGAGCGAGACCCGAATTCCTACAGAGCGGTTAGAGCTCGGCAGATGCACCGTCACCGAGGTCGGCACTGCATGGACGCTCAAGCGCTGCACCGACGACGAGATAGTGCTGCAGGGCTGCGGAGACGATGAGTACATCTACCGCCGCGGCGACAGAGCAGACGAGCGCTTTGCCGACAGCACGTCACGGACGGAGTGATTAGCATAACACGGGAGGAAAAGCTGCGCGCAGGAGAGGCGGGATACACAAAGAGCACGGAGGAGGCCGAGTCGGGCGCGAAGGCGCTTGATGCCGCACGCGATGAGCTTGCGGCGGGTCGGCTTGAATTCGAGCGCTCGCAGACAGAAATGGAAGCATCTGAGCTTACGCACAAGGTGACTGCGCGCAATCTCTTCCGCAACAAAAAGCGCATGCTGATGACGATATTCGGCGTCTGCGGCTCGGTCACGCTGATATTCGCGGGCTTCAGCGTTCAGCACTCGATATCGGGCGCTAAAGACAGGCAGTTCGGCGACATCATGAAATATGACCTGATAGTTGCCGAAGCTGCGGGCATGAGCGAAGGGCAGCACGATGAGATAGATTTGATGCTCGCATCGGACGACATCGCGCGGCACATGCCGATAAGATACGAAACACTGACAAAGATTGCGGGCAGGAACGGTGACCGTCAGGAGATGACCATGATAGTGCCCGAGCGCACCGACGGTCTTGCCGACTACGTCACGCTGTGCGACGGCAGCGCCGACAACGCAAAAGCGGAAGCGAGCAGCTTTATGGAGCCGGGCGGCGTGAAGGGCGTTGTTCAGAACACTACGATGATAAATCAGATCGATACCATCGTCGGCGCGCTGAACCGCATTATGTAGATACTGATAATCGTTGCGATAATGCTCGCCGCGGTCATTCTCTATAATCTGACGAATATAAACGTCTCGGAGCGGATACGCGAGCTCTCGACGATAAAGGTACTCGGGTTCTTCAACGGCGAGGTCACGATGTACATCTACCGCGAGACGATACTGCTGACCGTGCTCGGTATTCTCGTCGGCTACGGCTTCGGCGATCTGCTGTATATGTATATCCTCAACATCGTGCCGCCCGACAACGTGATGTTCAACCCCGCGCTCGGGGCGAAAGCGTTCGTTATCCCGCTCATCGTCGTATCTCTCATTACGGCGCTGCTCGGTCTGCTCGTAAACCGCAGACTGAAAAACGTCGATATGCTTCAGGCACTGAAATCGGTAGAATAAGCGACGGTGTCTCAAGACATAATATTGAATAAAACACTGCAAAGCATCCCGAACGGAGTCACGGCAGGGCTCCGTTCGGGATGCTGTTTTTTATCAGCGCAAATTTTATCGGCACAAAAAGCGGAAAACGGTGAAGAATTCACCCGAGAATCACGGCAAAATCAGGGGCGCGAGCATTTACATGTACAAGGCGCGGCAAAAGAGCGCAAAAGCCCCGCGCGCAGGGGCATTTCCTACCCTCCGCACACGGGGCTCTGCTGTATTCCGCTTTTTCGGTTTTTCGCATTCCGGATTTATCACCGACAGTGCGATATTACTGCTTCTTATCGCCGAGATTAAGCACCGAGATAGCGTCGGCGATGGTCTTTTCAAGGCCCTCTCTGCCGTACTTATCGACCTCTGCCTTATTCTTCTCTCCGTGAGTAAGACAGCCCGCGCCGCCGATACAGCCGCCGATGCACGCCATACCCTCGATAAAGTTCGCGTCGAGCAGGTTCTTCGACTTCTTAAGCAGTGCGACCTTGCACTGCTCAATACCGTCGCACGCGCAAGCCTTGAGCTCGAAATCGGCATCACCGTGCTCACGCAGGCCCTCTGCAACAGCATCGGAAAGTCCGCCGCTGCGCGCGAAAATTCTTCCGTAGTAGGATGCGTTGTCTAGAACGCCCTCCTCAAGCGTGGTAATATCAATATCCTTTGAATCAAAGAGCGCCTGCAGTTCCTCAAAGGTCATTGCGACATCGACGTACTCACGCACGGTATCCTTCTGCACCTCGCACTTCTTAGCAGTGCACGGTCCGATAAATACGACCTTACAGCCGGGCTCGCTCTCCTTGAGATACTTAGCGAGCGTAGCCATAGGCGAGAGGTTGTGCGAGACGTGCGGGAGCAGGCTCGGGAAGCTCTTTTCGATATAGCTTACAAATGCGGGGCAGCAGGAGCTGGTCAGGAAGCCCTTCTCGACGAGCTCGCGGCTCTCTGCGTCCGCGACCATATCCGCGCCGAGCGCAGCCTCGATAACGGTATGGAAGCCGAGCTCCTTAAGACCCGTGATGACCTGTCCGAGCTTTGCATAAGAGAACTGGCTCGAGATAGATGGGGCAACAACCGCATAGACCTTGTATTTCTCGTTGCCCTCGCTCTTCTTGATAAGATCGATGGCATCGAGGATGAACGACTTGTCCATGATAGCGCCGAACGGGCACTGATATACACATGCGCCGCAGGAAATGCAAGTCTCGTTGTCGATGGACGCCGCCTTTTCCTCGTTCATATGTATAGCCTTGATCTTGCAGGCGTTCTCGCAGGGGCGCTTACGGCTGATGATAGCGGTGTAGGGACAGACCTTTGCGCACGCGCCGCACTCCTTGCACTTGCTCTTGTCGATGTGCGCGACGTGATGCTCGTCCGACGTGATAGCGCCGAAGCGGCAGGCGTCCTCACAGCGGTGAGCGAGACAGCCACGGCATGCGTTTGTGACCTCATAACCGCCCATCGGGCATTCGTCGCAGGCGCTCTCTATGACCTCGATGATGTTGGGGTTATCCTTGTTTCCGCCCATAGCGAGCTTTACTCTCTCGCCGAGAATAGCCCTCTCCTTATAAACGCAGCAGCGCATTGTGGGTGTGTTTCCGGGCACTATCATTTTCGGAATGTCCATAACGTTTTCCATCAGGCGATCATTCCATGCGAGGCGCGCGACCTCACGGAGTACCTTATATTTCAGATGCTGTACCTTTGTGTCGAACTTATAAGTATTCTGCATTACTGTTTGCCATAGCTACGCTCTGCGATAGCTTTCCTTTCAATGGTTCTTTTTCCGGCGGCGAAAACACGCCGATGCGCTGTTTATTTATCGTCCCGCACGGCACAGCCGCAGCGCACGGGATGCGTCAGGGAGCGGCAGCGCCGCCCGCCCGTCAACAAAGATCAGAAATAGCTTACCTTGATACGTTTTCCCATCTGCCTCAGACACTCTGACAGCTCCTTTACAAGATTCATCTTGATATTGAAGTTGATCGGCAGATCGGGGTTTTGATGCGCGGGGTTGACCGCTCTTCCGACATAGAAGTTGATATCGGTCGCCTCCTCGAACAGCATCCGACAGATGAGAGACGCGCCGTCGCGGCGGTAGCCCCACTCCGAATACAGCTCGTTTCCCGCGAGCGAATCCTTTGCGTACTCTATCACCTTATTTACGGTGATAACGCCCTCCGTGACGAGGTCTACACCCTCTATCTCCGCCGTCGGCGGAATATCGCCGCTCTCGAAATTCAGGCTCGGTACGAGCGGCTTTCCGAGATATGCAGCCGCTATCGAGGCGGTCGTTCCGCCGCAAACGATGTGCTTTCCTTCCTTTGAGAAGAAGAGCGACATCATTCTGTCGCAGTCGTCGCGGTTGCGCGGGGGCCCGAAGAGAATGTTCATCGGCTCG
>URDX01000051.1 GCA_900546695.1 uncultured Eubacteriales bacterium
CGAAAACCGTCTCTGCCGTACGTTTGTACGGCGATGAGGCGGTTTTCGACGCTTCTGCGTCTTTTTTATCTCTCCCCGATTCGGTGCGTCAGGAATTCTGACGGATTCCTGCATGAGGGTGTATGCTTTCGCTTTTTCGTGCATGAAAACATGTTGACGGTTCGGCGCGCGGCAGGTTTGTTGGCTTGGTGAGCGATCATGATGAATTTCCATTGCGTAAAACAGCGTATGCAGCTATCATCCCGCGACGCAGAAATATAAAAACAGGTCCGTGACAGCTCACGGACCTGTTTTCGGCGTGACGGGGTGGAGCGGATGCTTCCGACGCGCCGTGCACACAATTATATAAGGAGAAATTCAAAGAAGTCGGTATACCTGAGTTATCTCTTCCACTGGAGAGTGTAATGAACGTCGTCAGCCTTTTCCTCATCGGTGAACTTATGCAGCGTATTGATGGTCTCGCCGCCGTTCCACTTGCGGTCGCCTACGTCCTCAGTAGTGCCCATAACGGTAACGTTGAGCTGTCTGTGACGCGCGCGGACATGGTCCCAGTCAACAAAGTAGACATGTGCGAATTCGCCGCCGTCAAGAACGCCGTCCTTGATGGTCATAGCCTCGCTTCTGCCGAAGAATACAGAGCGGAGATGACCGTCGGTGTTCATGCTCGTATAGTCGCCGGGCTCGTTTACGTATCTGCCGAACTGCGTGTGTATCGGACCGGGGTGGCGGTACTGATGCTCCTCGGCAAAGTCGGGAATCATCTTACGCATGATGTCAAGCAGGTCGTGCTGGAGATATTCGAGCTCAAAGCTGTCGATATCGTGCGAGCATTCCTGTACCATAACGGAGCAGGTGGTGTGGTGCGAAGCGATGGTGACGGTTCCGTTCTTTACGCCGGAAGCCTCGACAATGTGAATGATCTCGCTTGTTACATCGTGAAAGGTGGGTATCCAACCTCTCGACTGGAGCTCGAGCTCCTTCTGAAATACCTTGAATTCCATAATTTCCTCCTGAGAAATCGTATTATGTACGGCATACCGTGATGCCGAAAGCATTACGACGGCATTATAACACAATTCGCGATAAAAATCAATCGTTTTCATGATAATAAGGTTGCTTTTTGAACATGTAAGTAGTATAATCTTTACATAGACGGCGGTTTGTGGTGCGGAGAGGATGCTTTTCGGCGCAGAGCCGCGCGAATATGACGAAAGGATGCTCGCGCCGAGCGTGGCGGGCGAACATAAGGATGAAAAGGGAAGCCGTCGAGGCGGTGCATGCCGCCTACAAAATAGAGGAAGAATGTCTGCGCGAGATGCAGGAGTATATTGACGACGAGGCGTATTCGCGCGCTGTTGCGCTGCTCTCGGGCGCGCCGCGGATAGGCACGTGCGGCTGCGGTCATTCGGGGATAATCTGTCAGCATTTTTCGCATCTGCTGTGCTGCATAGAGCGCCCGTCGCGATTTATTTCGCCCGCAGAGGCGGTGCACGGTGCGACGGGATTTCTGCAGCGGGGCGACGTTATGGTGTTCGCTTCACGCGGCGGAAAGACAAAGGAGCTGCTGCCCATACTCGATATCTGCAAGCATAAGGGGGTATCGGTCATAACGGTGACCGAGAACCTCGAGTCGCCGCTTGCGCTCGGTGCGGATGTCGTGCTGCGTCAGCATGTAAACCGCGAGACGGATAAGTATAATGCGCAGGGAACGACCTCGACGACCGCGCTTTGCATGATTTTTCACGCGCTTCAGGCGGCGCTTATCGAAGAAACGGGCTACCGCGCGGAGCAGTTTGCCGTTATTCATCCGGGCGGGGCGGTCGGCGAGCGGCTGAACAAAAAATCACTTGATATCTGAAAAGCTGGTTATATATCCGAATGTCTATCCCATGGAGATGCCTAAAGTTCGGATACTTTTACATTGTGTCACGCATAAAGGCTTCCGCAGACGGTCAGACTGTCTGCGGGGCTTTTTGCATTTTCGAAAAAAATATTTCGATTTCCTATTGACAAACCGATAAAAATAGTGTATTATCTTATCAGGAACAATTCCTAATAAGAAACGAACAGGAGAAATAACATGAAAAACACAAAATACAGCGGCACACAGACAGAAAAGAACCTTATG
Organism: uncultured Eubacteriales bacterium; assembly: GCA_900546695.1. Classification (GTDB taxonomy): domain Bacteria; phylum Bacillota; class Clostridia; order Oscillospirales; family CAG-272; genus UMGS911. Next base: position 2,129 of record URDX01000051.1, read on the forward strand.
GAGGCTTTTGCAGGCGAATCGCAGGCAAGAAACAAGTATACCTACTTTGCTTCGGTGGCAAAGAAGCAGGGCTTTGAGCAGATTGCGGATATTTTTCTGAGGACGGCGGAAAACGAGAAGGAGCATGCAAAGCTGTGGTTCAAGGAGCTGAGCGGCATCGGTGACACCGCAGAGAACCTGGCGGCAGCCGCAGAGGGCGAGAATTTCGAGTGGACGGACATGTATGACGGCTTTGCAAAGACCGCGGAGGAAGAGGGATTCCCGGAGCTTGCGGCGCGCTTCCGCCTTGTCGGTGAAATTGAGCGCCATCACGAGGAGCGCTATCGCGCGCTGCTCCGCAACGTTGAAACCGCAGAGGTATTCCGCAAGAGCGAGGTTAAGGTGTGGGAGTGCCGCAATTGCGGACACATCGTTGTGGGCACGGAAGCGCCCGCCGTCTGCCCGACCTGCAATCACCCGCAGAGCTATTTCGAGGTACATGCGGAGAATTATTAATCACAGCTGACAGGGAAAAGGTCTGAATTTTGAAAGCAAGAAGAGAAACCAAACAGCGGCGGCTCGTTCTCGACGCCGTACGCTCACGGCGCGACCACCCTACCGCAGAGCAGATATACGAGAGCGTACACGCCAGCGATGAGCATGTCAGCCGCGGGACCGTGTACAGAAATCTCGCGCTGCTCGCGGAGGACGGCGAGATAAATCACGTTAAGGTCCCGGGGGCAGACCGCTTTGACCTGACGGTCGAGCTGCATTGCCATCTGATCTGCGTCCGCTGCGGTCGGGTGTGTGACGCGCCCGCCGAATACCGTCATGAGCTTGACGAGCAGGTCGCGGCACAGACGGGCTACGGCAGCGTCCGCCATCGGACGGTCTATGAGGGCATCTGCCCCGATTGTCTTGCGGCTGAATCGGATGAGAGTCGGTCGGCAGGGCTTTAAAAACAATAAATATTAAAGGAGAAATCGATATGAAATACGTATGCAGTCTTTGCGGCTTTGAGTATGACGAGGAAAAGGGCTACCCCGAGGGCGGGATAGCGCCCGGTACGCCGTGGGACGAGCTTCCCGAGGATTTTGAATGCCCGCTCTGCGGCGTCGGTCGGGAAATGTTTGAGCAGGAATAAGCTCGCGTTATATCGCATGTAATATTACCTCCCCCGATGCCCGATTTGCGGTGTCGGGGGAGAGTTTTTCGCGGCGGGGCAGACGGCGGAGCACGTTTTTTCCGACAAGGCGAAATTTATGCCGCAAAGGACTTGAATTTTTTTCGCGTCTCTGTTATAATAATATAGCTATGAATAAGCAAGGCAAGACATGATGTAAGGTCATACCGGCCGGGGAGACAGCGGTGCCCTGTTACCTGCAATCCGCTACAGCAGGGGTGGTTTCCCCCCGAGAGGGGCGCGTGCGTGCAGTCTGCACCGATATGAAAGTGTTGACGGATTGGCCTTGCGCAATTGACGGCTGTGAACCATGTCAGGCGGGGAACCGAGCAGCATTAAACAGTTACGTCGATGTGCCGCAAGCAAGCCTGTCCTGAGCTGAATTATCGGCGGCGTGTATGTGTGCGTTTCGATGGGGGGTGTATGGCCTTACAATGTGCCTTGCCTTTATTTTAGGTGTGAGGAGGAGAGAGAATGCATAAGGCGTTGTACCGCAAGTGGCGGCCTGCCGCTTTTGACGACGTATGCGGTCAGGAGCACATAACCGATGTGCTGCGCTATCAGATCGAGAGCGGAAAGCTCTCGCATGCATATCTTTTCTGCGGCTCGCGCGGAACGGGAAAGACTACCTGCGCAAAGATACTTGCAAAGGCGGTCAACTGCGAAAATCCGCAAAACGGCAATCCGTGCGGTCACTGCCATGCGTGTCTCGGGATTGAGAGCGGTTCGGTGACCGACGTTATCGAGATGGACGCGGCGAGCAACAATGGTGTTGACGACGTCCGCGCGCTGCGGGACGGCGTTGTCTACGCACCGTCGGACGTAAAATACCGCGTGTATATAATCGACGAGGTACATATGCTCTCGATAAGCGCCTTCAATGCGCTGCTGAAAACGCTTGAAGAGCCGCCGCCGCACGTGATATTCATTCTTGCAACGACAGAGCTGCAAAAGCTGCCCGCAACGATAATCAGCCGCTGTCAGCGGTACGATTTTCATCGTATAACCGTGCCCGTCATCGCTTCGCGTCTGCTGACGATAGCGGCTGCGGAGGGCATCGACCTCTCGGAAGGCGCTGCTGCGCTTATCGGGCGGCTCGCTCTCGGCGGAATGCGCGATGCTATCTCGATGCTTGAGCTGTGCGCCGGAGAGAGCGCGGGGAGGCGGATAGAGGAGTGCGATGTTGAGCGTGCTGCGGGTATCGCGGGACGCGGCGTGCTGCTCGATACCGCGCGTGCGGTGCTCGGAGCGGACAATGAACGGCTGTTCGGCATCGTTCGCGAGCTGTATGAATCCTCACGCGATATTTCGGTGTACTGGCAGGACCTGATAGGGCTTTACCGCGATATGATGCTTGTGCGCACCACCGCGCACGCAAAGGAATATCTCGACATGACCGAGGCGGAATATGAGGATACGGTGACGCTTGCAAAGCGTTTTCCGTCCGGGGTGATAACATATCATCTCTCGATAATGGACAAGGCGTATTCGGACATGCAGCGCGGCGGAATGCCGAAACGGCTGTGTGCCGAGCTTGCGCTGATACGTATGGCGGACCCTGCGGGAGCCGCGGCATCGAGTACGGTGGAAGCGCTCGACGCGAGAATATCAACGCTTGAGGACCGGCTGTCGGGCGGTTTTATACCCGCCGCCGAAACGGTCGGTGCTGCCGCTGGCGGGAATACCGTCACGCAGACCGCGCAAGCCGCGCAACCTGCGCAATCAATGCAGGCCGCGCAAGCCGCGCAGCCCATGCAGTCTGCGGGTACGGCGGATTCTCGTAGCGGCGACGGGCACTCAGCCGATGCGTCTGCTGAGCGGTCATGCACGGTCGGTGATGCCGCGTCTGCGGGCAGCGGTACGACGGGACAGTCACGCGACGCGCGTGCAGGAGCTGCAGGAGCGGCGGGGGCAGACAGTGCCCGTGTGCTGAAAAGGGCGGGGTATTTTGCCGACCTGCTCAGTGATTACGCAAAGTACGATAAGAGCAAGACCGAGCTGCTGCGCATGACGCGCGGTTTTTCGGACGGGCGCGGAGGACTTGTTATCAGGACCGCTGAGAGCTTCGCGATGATAATGCTTGATAAGGATGAGGTTCGGACACGGCTGCTGTCGATTGCAAGAAAGTATGACCCGTCGGTCGGCTCGATAACATTTGAGCATGCGGCGGCGGAGGAAGACCCCGCAGAGAGCGCACTCGATGAACTCGCCGCACAGGCTGAGAGCGATGCTGCAGAGAACAATGCCGCGGAGAGCGATGAAAAGTGACACTGCAAAAAGTGACACTGCAAAAAGTGACGCTGCGGAAAGTAATGCGGCGGAGACAGGCGGCAGCGACACAGCGGTGAAATGACAGCGGTGCAGGCGTGAAATAACAGCGCAAGCGTTAAAGCGGCGCAGCCGAATATGCAAAAATGCGCGATAGGTCGTGAAGTGAAAAATCACGGCGGAGCGCGCTTAAACAGATAATTAACTTGAAAGGACATAAACAAAATGAAAGCAAATATTCCGAAGGGACTCGGCGGTCCCGCAAACATGCAGGGAATGATTCGTCAGGCACAGAAGATGCAGGAGCAGATGACCGAGCTGCAGAGCGAGCTTGATTCGCGTGAGTACGAGGTCAAGGCGGGCGGCGGAGCCGTCACCATCCTTATCGACGGAAAAAAGCAGATAAAGCAGCTTATCATAGAGCCCGAGATCGTCGATCCCGACGACATCGAGACGCTTACCGACATTCTCACCGCAGGCTTCAATGAGGCTATCAAGCGCGTAGAGGAGACGAATCAGAAGGAGATGGAGTCGATAACGGGGAATGTTTCGATTCCCGGACTTTTCTGATAGAGAAATAATGATATCTGCGGTGCGGCATTCGGGGATTATCTCCGATTGCCGCCGCGCCGCTGTCAGCCGAAGGACGGCTGAACGATGTGGGATAGGGGGATACCGAACGATGGATGAGAGCAGCTATATTTCGCCGTCACTGCTGCGGCTGGCGGATCAGTTCCGCAGTCTGCCCGGGATAGGCAGAAAAAGCGCGATGCGGCTTGCGTTTTCGATGCTCGGAAAGAGCGACGAGGAGGCGCAGGCGTTTGTCGATGCCGTAAATAACGCAAGGACAAACATCAAATACTGCAAGATATGTCAGAATATGTGTGAGGACGATATCTGTCCCATCTGCTCCGACCCCACCCGCGACCGCAGCACTATCTGTGTTGTGGAGGATGTCCGTTCGGTCATGAGCTTTGAAAAGGTTCGCGAGTACCGCGGACTCTATCATGTGCTGCACGGCGCGCTTTCGCCGCTCGGCGGCATCGGACCCGACAAGATTCGGATAGCCGAGCTGCTTGAGAGGGTCAAGGCGGGCGGCGTGAATGAGGTCATTATCGCGACAAACTCGACCGTAGAGGGCGAGGCGACTGCGATGTATCTTTCGCGTCAGCTTGCGCCGCTCATGGGCAAGGAGGGCAGGATAACGCGGCTTGCATGCGGGATGCCCGTCGGCGGTGAGCTTGAATTTGCCGATGAGGTGACGCTCTACCGCGCACTTGAGGGCAGACGGACGCTGTGAGCGTCGGCTGTTGCTGCGTGCGGAATTATCGCCCGAAAGCAACAGGCAAATTTAATTGCATAAAAAGAGGGCTGTTGAAAATCGAGTTTTTCAACAGCCCTCTTTAATTTTAGGAAATGGATAATTATAGGTCTGTGCTTTTCAGCCGACCCGAGATGGGGAGAGATAAAATCGTTTGGAGTGTTCGATTTCGTCTCGCAAGGCGTACAATTGTA
>URDX01000052.1 GCA_900546695.1 uncultured Eubacteriales bacterium
GGCGGCGCATAAAGGCGGTGCCTTTATGCGGTGCGGCGTTTCTTCCTTAGCTTTTCTTTGCGCCTCGCTCGCACAAAGAAAAAGCGGCTAAGGCTCCGGTTTGATTGAATTCGTAGTGATAACAGAGTTTATGTTCTTAACTTTTGAGCAACATCTTGCGTTGTTCGCTGCGTCTTGCGCAATCAAAGAAAAGCGGCTAAGGCTCTGATTCACCTGAATTCGCAGTGACAGCGACGCTTCTTTTGCCGGTTGCATACCACCTCCCCGCTGCGCGGCGTGAAAAACCAAAAAATCGTTGAAAACATGAGGTCTCCTGCGGGCACTTCATTATTCATAAATAAAAAACTCCCCAAACGAAAGGAAAACAAATGAGATACGAGGCAGAAATCAAAGCAGCAGCAGAAAAATACGAGCAGCTCCTGCGCGAGCAGCTTGCGCGCGTTGACCGCATGGAAGCGGACAAGAGCGAGAAGGACTTTACAAAGCTCGACAAGGCAGTCATCGGCGTATGCGGCGGAGACGGCATAGGACCTATCATCTGCGGCGCGGCACGCGACATTCTCGAGTACCTGCTCGAGGCTGAGATACGCGCGGGCAAGGTCGAGCTGCGCGACATTGAGGGACTGACCATCGAGAACCGCATCGCATGCGGCAAGGCTATTCCCGACGATACGCTCGAGGCACTGAAGGCGTGCGATGTTATACTCAAGGGACCGACTACCACCCCGAACGCAGGCGACGGCATGCCCAACATCGAGAGCGCTAACGTTGCAATGCGCAAGGCTCTCGACCTGTATGCAAACGTCCGCCCCGTCCGCGTGCCCGAGCAGGGCATCGACTGGACCTTCTTCCGAGAGAATACCGAGGGCAGCTACGCTGTCGGCTCGCAGGGTCAGCACGTCACAGACGATCTCGCGATAGACTTCTGCGTTACAACCACCGAGGGTACCCGCCGCATCGCGCGCCGCGCGTTTGAGTACGCGAGAGCAAACGAGAAGGGCAGAGTTTCGGTCGTTACAAAGGCGAATGTTATCAAGACCACCGACGGAAAGTTTCTTAACATCTGCCGCGAGATAGCAAAGGATTATCCCGAGATCACAACCGATGAGTGGTACATCGACATCGCAACGGCAAAGCTCGTCGACGAGAAGCGCCGCCGCGATTTCCGCGTGTTCATCCTGCCTAATCTCTACGGCGATATCATCACCGACGAGGCTGCGGAATTCCAGGGCGGTGTCGGCACCGCAGGCTCCGCGAATATCGGCGGCAAGTATGCTATGTTTGAGGCTATTCACGGCTCCGCTCCCCGCATGATAGCGGAGGGACGCGGCAAGTACGCAGACCCCTGCTCCATGCTCCGCGCGACGGTTATGCTGCTCTCGCACATAGGATATCAGAAGCACGCTCAGCGCCTTGAGAATGCGCTTGATCTCTGCATGCTTCATGAGCGTAAGCTTGTCATTACGGGAAGAGCGGATGGGGCGACGTGCGAAGAGTTTGCTGCCTACGTCAAAGAAAATCTGAAATAAAGAGGGAGGCTAAAAAAGCGCAGACCGAAAAAGCGCTCGGGGAGGCTAAAAAAGCGCAGACCGAAAAAGCGGATAAAAGTGTGATTTGGGCTTTTGTACGGCACAAACACATAGAAAGCTGATGAAATCCTATCGGATTTCTCCGAAGGAAATGATTATCCGCTTTTTCTACCGCCGAAAATCGCCTCTGCCGTACGCCTGTACGGCGACGTGACGATTTTCGACGCTTCTGCATCTTTTTTATCTCTCCCCATCTCGGGTCGGCTAAAAAAGCGCAGACCGAAAAACGTTCTCGGAAAGACAAAAGCTCGGACCGAGAGCATGCTTTGAACCGTACAGAGTCCATCACGACAGGAGGGGAGACAATTGAATACAGGAAAAAAATCGCTCCCCCCGCAGGTATCTGCGCGGCTGCCGCGGTACTATCGCGTGCTGCGCGGAATGATAGGCGAGGACAGGCTGCGGACGAGCTCGGGCGAGCTCGCGCGGCGGATGCTGCTGACCCCGTCGCAGGTGCGGCAGGACTTTTCGTATCTCGGCGGCGTCGGCACGCAGGGCTACGGCTACAACGTAAAGGATCTTTACAGCGCGGTGGGCGCGCGCATCGGGATACCGATGAACTACGGCGCGGTGGTCGTCTGCCGCGACCTGCGCTTTGCCTCGCTGCTTGCGTCGGACGAGTGCTTCACGGCGCGCGGCGTGCGGCTGCGCGCGGCGTTCTCCGACGGCGGAGACCTCTCCGCGGCGGAGCTGCGCTGTGAAAGTTCCGCGCAGCTGCTGCGCCACCCCGACGGCACGGCGGCGTATCTGCGCGCGGCGCGCTTCTGTGAGCGTCAGCGTGCGGAGGGCGACCCCGTTTCGGTCGCGCTGCTCTGCTGCGAGCGCGGCGAGGCGGCGGCAGCCGCAGATGCTCTCGCGGCGGTGGGTATCAGAGGTATATGGAATTTTACGGGCGAGCAGATAGCGCCCGAGGGCGCGTCGGTTCTTGACGTTAATTTTACCGATGCGCTGCTCTCGCTCTGCTGCGAGATAACGGCGTGCGCCGATGCGGCGGATGATGCATCCGTCGACGGCGGAAAACGTGCATCGAATAACGCCGACCGTATATCGGATACTGCAAAACGTGCCTCGGACGGCGCGGAAGCTGAGCGCGGCGGAGCCGTGCGGAACGAAAAAAAATCGAGCGGGCAGAAAGGCGGCGCTTAACAACAATGGATATAAAAATCAACTACGGAGACGCGGTCTGTGCCATCCCCGCGCGTGCGCTCGCGGAGCGTGACGCGGAACGGGCGGATCTGCTTGTGCTGATGCAGCTGTGCTCCGACCCGTATTCGGCGGAGAACATTCCCTTGCTCGCGAAGCGGATAGGCTGCACGCAGAAGAAGGTGCTTTCATCCATCGAATTCTGGCGTGAGGCGGGCATCATCACGGTGGAGAACGCCGATACGACATCGGCTGCATCGGCAAATCCCGCAGCTGCAAGTGCTGCACATGTATCCGACGCGAGCGCTGCGTCTGCAGCTTCTGCAAGCACAGCCACCGCAAGCACTGTACCCGAACCCGCGGGTGAGGGCGGCGCATCGCGCTTTGAGCTGCGTCCGCAGTATTCGGGCGAGGAGCTGGCGGCGCTGACCGACGCGCACGGCGGGGAGCTTAGAAAGCTCGTCGACACCTGTCAGGGCATCGTCGGCAGGATATTCACGCAGGCGGAGGCGGGCAAGGTCGTCGGTCTGTACGAATATCTCGGGCTGGATATCGAGCACATTCTGTCGCTGTTCACGTATTGCGTGCACCGCGGAAAACGCGCGGTCGGCTACGTCGAAAAAACGGCGTACAACCTCTACGACGAGGGCATCGACAGCGCGGCGAAGCTCGAGGAATACATAAAGAAAAAAGAAGAGAAGGAGCGCGAGGAGGCGCATCTGCGCTCGCTGTTCGGGCTCGGCAGCCGCGCGCTGACCGCAAAGGAGCGGCAGGCATTTACACAGTGGCTGCATGAGTGGAAGCTGCCCGAGGAGGTGCTTGTCCGCGCTTATGAACAGACTGTGGAAAACACGGGTAAATACTCGCTCGCGTACATGTCGAGGGTGCTCGAATCATGGTACATGGCGGGGCTGTGCAGCATCGAAAAGCTCGACGAATACGAGAGAAAGCGCATGACGTCGGTAGGCGGCGCGTCAAAGACGGGCGCAGCTCGCAGCGCACACGGAGCGTCGGGTGCGGCGCAGGGCGGAGCGGACAGCTTTGATACCGACCGTTTTGTAGAGCTTGCGCTCGCGCGCAGCTATGATGCGCTTCGTCGCTCGGAAAAGAAGGGCGCGGGCGATGGGTCCGCGTCGGATACGGGCTCCGACACCGACAAAAAGAACGAAAACGGGCAGTAATCGGCATCGCCGACATTGCCGTGCATAAGCAAAAAGTATAAGCTAAAATAAGGAAGGAATTCTCCGAAAATGAATTACGGCTATTTTGACGACAAGAACAAGGAATACGTCATCACCCGACCCGACACCCCGTCGCCGTGGATGAACTATCTCGGAAACGGCAGGTTCAGCGGTATGATATCCAACAACGCGGGCGGACTCGTTTTTGACAGCGATCCCGGCAGCCACCGTATTACAAAGTACAATCACAGCGGCGTTCCGATGGACCGTCCCGGTCATTACCTCTATCTCCGCGACATGGAGAGCGGCGAGTACTGGTCGGCATCGTGGCAGCCCGTTATGCGCAACATGCAGGAGTATGAGTGCCGTCACGGCATGGGCTATACCACCATCAAGGGCAAGTATGCGGATATTTCCTCGCGCGTTACCTACTTCATCCCCGACGGCAAGAACTACGAGGTCTGGAAAGCGGCGGTCCGCAACGATTCCGACCGTCCGAGAACTATCCGCACCTTCAGCTACATGGAGTTTTCCTTCTACGATGCCATGACCGACATGCTTCAGGAGTGGTCGAGATACTTCAGCGACTGCTACTGGAAGGACGGCTCGATAATCTATGACCCGTCGAATGAGCTCTCGGACTATGAGCGTCAGTATACCTTTATGACCTCGTCACTGCCCGCAGTCGGCTATGAGTGCCAGCGCCGCGCGTTCCTCGGCGATTATCGTGACGAGTCCAACCCCATCGGCGTTGAACGCGGCAGTCTCACATCGACCGATGTCAATGCCGACTACGTCTGCGGCAGCATCTGCTGCGAGATAACCCTTGAGCCCGGTGAGGAGAAGGAGTTTGTCTACGCGATAGGCGATGCACCGAGCGTCGGCGCAGTTCCCGCAATCGCAAACGAGGCGACCGACCTCGCAACAGCCGAGCGTGACCTCGCCGCAGTGCGCGCAAAGTGGGATAGAATACTCGCGCGTCAGCAGGTCTCCACACCCTGCCCCGAGATGAATACCATGCTCAACGTCTGGCATCCCTATGAGTGCCGCATGACCTTCAACTGGTCGCGCTTTATCTCGTACTACGAGCGCGGAGTGACCCGCGGCTTCGGCTTCCGTGACAGCATGCAGGACGTTCTCGGCGCAATGTACGCCTGCCCCGAGGAGTGCAAGGAGCGTATCAAGCTGCTGCTCGGCATTCAGCTCAGCACGGGCGACGCAAGATGCGTTTACTTCCCGAGCACGGGCAGAGCCGAGGGCGGCGGACGCTCGGACGACCATCTCTGGTCGATATTCTCGGTCTGCACATACATCCGCGAGACGGGCGACAGCGCGTTCCTCGATGAGATTGTTCCGTTCGATGACGGCGGCGAGGCTACCGTTCGCGAGCATCTTATGCGCGGACTGCGCTTCACGCGCGAGCATGTCGGCGATCACGGCATTCCGCTCTTCCTCGGCACCGACTGGAACGACTCGCTCAGCTGGATAAGCAGAAAGAAGAGAAAGGCGGAGTCGACCTTCGTGTTCTTCCAGGCTGCACACGCTGCATACGAGCTCGGTCTGCTCTTTGACGCACTCGGTGAGACCGAGAATAAGGCGTGGGCGGATGAATACTACGCTTGGTGCCGCTCGGTGTTCGCTCAGCTCTGGGACGGCGGCTGGTTCCTGCGCGCCTTCGACGACGACGGCTTTAAGGTCGGAACAGACGAGGACAGAGAGAATAAGATATTCCTTAACCCGCAGTCTTGGGCTGTGCTCTCCCGCCTGCCGAGTCAGGAGCAGGGCGAGAAGGCGTTCGATAATGTTATGAAGTACCTTATGTGCGAGTTCGGTATCTGCTCGCACGGTCCCGCTACCTCCTACCGCGACTTCTCTAAGCGCGCATACTTCGGACTTAAGTCCGGCGTTAAGGAGAACGGCGGCGTGTTCTTCCATGCAAATACATGGGCGGTTATCGCGGAAACGCTGCTCCGCCGCGGCGACGAGGCGTTTGAGATTTATCACGCATCGCTCCCGCCCGTACGCAACGATAAGGCGGATCAGTGCCTGATTGAGCCGTATGTCTACGCTTCCGCAATGCTCGGAAAGACGCATGAGCGCTTCGGCGCAGGCTCTAACTCGTGGCTCACGGGTACCGCATCCTGGATGTACCTCGCGGCAACGCAGTATATCCTCGGTGTGCGCCCCGATTATAACGGCGTTGTTATCGACCCGTGCACACCCGCTGATTGGGACGGCTTCGATGTCCGCCGCGAGGTCCGCGGAACTATGCTCGAAATACACGTCGGCAAGGCTCCTAATAAGGACGCGCGCGTGTCCCGCCTCGTAGTGGACGGTCAGAGCATCGACGGCAACGTTATCCCGTACTCCGCCCTCGCCGGCAAGGCAAGCGTTAAGGTCGAGGCTCAGTACTAAGGAGCGCGGGGGACGCGGGGGAACGCGCGGGGGACGAGGAGTACGCGGTGGGGACGCTTTCGAGAAAGCGCCCCCACACCCCCC
>URDX01000053.1 GCA_900546695.1 uncultured Eubacteriales bacterium
CGAGAAAGACTCCCTATTACAAAGTTTTCGCCGGGCCTTTTTCAAAAGGCCGCGTTCCCCGCGTTCCCCGCGTTCTCCGCGTTCCCCGCGTTCTCCTCCCCCGCGCCCCTCGCGCGTGCTCGGGTGCGTTCGCGGCTGAAGTTAAGCACGCAATCGCGAAGTCGGAGAACGCCGCGCGGCATATTCTCGCGCAGATGCATTCCCATGCCGAGCTCGCGGGCGATGCGCGGTTCTATCGGCAGTACCTTTACGCCGTCGGTCCTGCCGCGGAGCATCATTTCGGTCATCATAGTGATACCGAGACCCTTACCGACCATGCGGATAACCGTCTCGTCGTCGACGTGTGACGGTCGGATATTAGGCTTCACCCCGCCCGCGCGGAACGCAGCGCCGACCTCGATATCGAACCGTCCGTACGGCATAAGAAAATCCTTACCGTCGAACTCGGATATCGAAAAGCTCTCGCGCTCGCCCGTCGGGTAGTTCTCGGGCAGCACGGCGTACATAACGTCCTCATAGAGCGGCGTCCAGCTGCACGCATCGCTCTGCCCTTCCTGTCTGCCCGCGAAAATAACGTCGGTGCGCCCCGCCTCAAGCAGCTCGAACGGTTCGAGTGCATGGTCGACCATCCGCAGATCGACATAGACCTCCGGGCAGGTGCGGCGGAAGCGATAGAGTATTTCGGGCATCCAGTGCATCGCGATGCTTGCGTATGCGGCGATGCGGATAGTCTCGGTACGCCGCTCGGTTATCGCGGCAATGCGGTTCTCGAGATTTGCATTAGCGCGGAGAAATTCGCGTATGGCAGGCATCAGCGTCTCGCCCTCCTCGGTCAGCGAAATGCCGCTGTGGTCGCGGTTGACGAGCGTCAGACCGATATCGCGCTCAAGGCTGTCGACAAGGTGGGTCAGCCCCGATTGAGTATAACCGACCACCTCTGACGCCTTTGAGAAGCTTCCGAGGTCGACCGCGGTCATAAGTATTTCGAGCTTTTTACTGTCCATCTTTCATCTCGGCGCGCCTTGCCGAGCAGCGAGCCGTCCTCCGTATTCTATTCTGTCGTCTCGCTTAGCTGCAGACGATATAACAACGGTATGACAAAATGTCATATAACTATTATAATAGAGCGTTTCCAATTTTGCAAGCCCTGTGGTAAAATTAATTCACAAAGGAGCTGATATTTTTAATGAATAATAAAAAATTAACTCTGAAGCAGAAGATTCTCGTAGCCGGAACGCTGTTCGGCATGTTCTTCGGCGCAGGAAATCTGATATTCCCCGTCCACCTCGGTCAGATGGCGGGCAGCAATGTAATTCCCGCCATGATTGGCTTTGTCATAACCGCCGTCGGCATTCCGATTCTCGGCGTTGCCGCTATCGGCATGACGCATTCGGACGGTCTGCAGACCCTTTCAAGCAAGGTCGGCGGCGTATACGGCGTTTTCTTCACCACCATACTGTACCTTACGATAGGACCGCTCTTCGCCATTCCGAGATGCGCGACCGTGTCGTTCACAACCGGCGTTATCCCGATGCTCGGCGACGGGTCGAAAGAGTGGCTTGCGCTGCTCATCTTCTCCGCGGTTTTCTTCGCGTTTGTGCTTTTCTTCTCTCTCCGCCCCGGCAAGATAACGCTGTGGATAGGAAAGATAATCAATCCGATTTTCCTCATCTTCCTCGCCGTCCTCGTTATAACGGCGCTCATAAATCCCGGAGCAGCTGTCTCCGAGGTCGAGCCCACAGAGGCGTATGCAGAAACGGGTAAAGCCTTCTTCTCCTCCTTTATCGAGGGCTACGGCACAATGGACGCTATCGCGGGTCTCGCCTTCGGTATCGTTGTTATCGACGTTATACGCCGCATGGGTGTAAACGACGATAACGCCGTCGCCCGCGATGTCCTCGGCTCGGGCGTTTTCACGGGACTGCTGATGGCGCTCATCTACGTGCTCACCATCCTGATGGGAACACAGTCGAGAGGTCTGTTCGAGCTGTCCGAAAACGGCGGAATCGCACTGACCGAAATCTCCTCGCACTACCTCGGCGGCGCGGGCAAGATCATCCTCGCGGTGACCATCACCTTCGCCTGCCTCAAGACCTCTATAGGTCTTGTCACCTCCTGCTCGGAGACCTTTGTCAAGATGACAAAGGGCAAGATCCCCTACAAGGTCTGGGCGGTCGCGTTCACACTTTTCTCACTCGCTGTCTCGAATATCGGTCTGAGTGCCATTATAGAGTACTCACTGCCGATGCTCATGCTCATATATCCCCCCGCCATCGTGCTCATTATCCTTGCCTTCATCGGCGGTTTCTTTGATCACGATAAGGCGATCTACATCTCGGTAATGGCGTTTACCTGGGCTGCATCGCTCTTTGATTGCATGAAGGCGCTGCCGGCATCGGTTCGGACCGCGCTCCGCCTCGATGCCCCCATCGCATTTGCCGAACGCTATCTCCCCCTCTTTGATATGAATCTCGGCTGGATGCTTCCTGCACTTGTCGGGCTTGTTATAGGCTTTGTCATCCATCTCGCACGTCGCAACGCGACGGTTGACGCACAGGAATGAGAGGTCATCACGGGCGGTAAACCCTCCGCCCACACGCAAAGCAACAGCCGCTGCGCTTCGGTCACTTCTCCTCTTCCGAGCAATGCAGGCAGTCATAACGGGCACAGACGGAGCACGCTCCCGCCATATGTAGGGCACCGCAGGTTCGTCGGATACTGCACACCGACGACCCGAGCGGTGCTGTTTTTATGCCCCGCCATAGATTTCCCAAAGCCCGTCAAAGACTGCCCGGTATCAAAAAACGTGAATCCCATCACAGGGATCCACGTTAATTTCTATATTTTGCTGAAATGTCCGATGAGTCCGCGCGCCTTACTTTACGTCAAGCACGGCGGCGAGGAAATTCTTTGTGCGTTCGTTTTTCGGGTTGCCTATGACTTCTTCGGGCGTGCCCTCCTCGGCGATATATCCGCCGTCGATAAAGAGGATGCGGTCGGCGACCTCGCGGGCAAAGCCCATCTCATGCGTAACTATGACCATCGTCATGCCGTCGGCGGCGAGCTTCTTCATTACTCGCAGCACCTCTCCGACCATCTCGGGGTCGAGCGCCGAGGTCGGCTCGTCGAACAGCATAATATCGGGGTCCATGCACAGCGAGCGGGCTATCGCCACGCGCTGCTTCTGTCCGCCCGAAAGCTGCTCGGGATAGGCATCCGCCTTTTCGCCGAGTCCGACGATATCGAGCATCTTGCGCGCCTTTTCGCGCGCCTGCGCCTTGCTTTCCTTCTTGACGTTCATCGGCGCGAGGGTCAGGTTATCGAGAACGCTGTAATTGTTGAAGAGATTGAAATGCTGAAAGACCATTCCTATCTTTTCGCGCACCTTATTAATATCGGTACGGCGGTCGCAGATATCCGCGCCGTCGACGATAACGGTACCCGCGCTCGGTGCCTCGAGCTTATTCAGGCAGCGGAGAAAGGTCGACTTTCCGCCGCCTGAGGGTCCGATGATGCAGACGACCTCGCCCTCGCGGATATCGGTGGAGATATCGCGCAGCACCTCTGTCTTGCCGAAATGCTTAGCAAGACCCTTTACGTGTATCTTGACGTTTGATTCCTTAATGTTGTCTGCCACGGTTAAGTCTCCTTTCGAGCTGCTTTGCGAGTATTGAAAGCAGAGTGATAACGACCAGATACATGAGCGCAACGATAGCCCATGTCTGGAATGACTTACCGGTGTTCGAGACGACATTTTTCGCCTTATTGACAAGCTCCGGGAAGCCGATGACCGAAAGGATAGAGGTATCCTTGAGCGTGATAATGAACTGATTGATGATGGAGGGTATCATGGTGCGGATAGCCTGCGGAAGAACGACCTTTCTCATCGAGCGCCAATATGTCATTCCGAGGCTGCGCGCAGCCTCCATCTGACCGCGGTCGACCGACTGGATGCCCGCGCGGATTATCTCCGACATGTATGCGCCGCAGTTGAGCGCAAGACACGCCGTACCCGCCTGAAGCGCGGTGAGCGTTATCTTTTCGGAAAAAAGCCCCTCAAAAATCGTGTTAAAAAGATACGGCACGCCGAAGAATATAAAGAAGGCAAGAACGATCATCGGTACGCCGCGGATAGCATAGACGAATATGTAAGCAATGACGTTGCAGACCTTATTTTTAACAACGCTGAGCATTCCGAAAATAAGTCCGAGAATGCACGCAAAGAGCAGACCGTAAAGCGCGAGAAGCAGCGTTTGCCCCATCGCCTCAAGCAGTATCTGCCCGTACTGATCTATAACGGTATTCAAGTAGAAATCCCCTTTCAGAAAAATAGAGCTGCATCGTCATGCACAGCGCAAAAAGCTCAACCGGGCGGTATACGCGCGGGGAATGCGCAGTATCCGCCCGACCGAGGCAGCAGGAGCGGCAGGGCTGTGTGCGGTGCCGCCCGATATTGTCTGTCACGCGCCGAGACTCCGCAGATGCGTGGTCAACGGCGTTACATGCCCATGCGGGCGATGCGCAGATCAGCCGAGGTACTTAGCGAGGATCTCGTCGTACTTTCCGCTTGCCTTGATGTTCTTAAGACCTGCATTGAACATGTCAAGCAGCTCTCTGTTCGACTCGTCGAAGATAGCCATGCCGTAGCCTGCGCCGTCGTTCTCGGAGCCCTCGACAATGCGGAGCTTGTAGGTGTCGTTCTGGTCGTGAATGGTGGATGCCATGATGGGGGTATCCTCGAAGCAGGCAGCAGCCTGACCGCCGGATACGTACTGATACATTGTGGGTGAATCCTCAACATAGGTGAGGGTAAAGCCGTACTGATCCTTAAGGCTCTCGGCATAATCCGCGCCCTGGGTTCCGTTCTTTACGCAGACGAGCTTGCCGCTCAGGTCGGCAAAGCCGTTTATGTCTGAGTCAATTGCAACAGCCATGCACTGTGCTGCGTCATAGTAGCTGTCGGAGAATATCCAACCCTCGCTTACGCGCTTCTCGGTGATGGATGCGCCGGCGATCATAGCGTTAGCCTGAGCGGACTGGCATGCCTGAATGGATGCGTCCCAGCCGAGGCTGCGGAGCTCGTACTTGAAGCCCTGATCCTCTGCGATAGCGGCAACGATGTCAACGTCGATACCGACGAGATTATCCTTCTCATCTCTGAACTCGAAGGGCTTGAAAACGGTGTCGGTCGCGATGACCCATACCTTGTCTGTCTTAGCGCCGTCTGCGGTGGTCTCGGTGTTGTCGCCTGTTGTCTTGCCGCAGGAAACGAGAGCGGCAAGAGATGCAGCTGCCATGATGAGCGCTGCGGCTCTGATGAATTTTTTCATTTTGAAAAATTCCTTTCTGTCCGAATATTTTTTCGCCTGCCGCACACGGGCGCGGCGGCATGTGGGATTTTTACGTCTGCCGTCGACTGCGACAGAGCCACTGTAAAAAAACAAGCTATCATAATTATAAAACTTTGTGAATAAAAAGTCAACAACAAATTCATCACGCACGACAAACACGGCGATTTTTTTCGATTTTTCCGCATGCGGGTACTCGCATGCGGTGATGTATGTCGTCACTGCGAATTCAGACAAAGCAGAGCCTTAGCCGCTTTTCTTTGATTGCGCAGGCGCAAAGAAAAGCTAAGGAAAAGAAACGCCGCTCTGCGGGGCTCCGCCCCACACCCCGCAACCTTTGAAAAGG
>URDX01000054.1 GCA_900546695.1 uncultured Eubacteriales bacterium
CCCGAGCGTTTCCCGAGCGTTCTCCTGAGCGTTCTCCCGAGCGTCCCCGCGTACCTGCGGGTTACTCGACCGTTACGGTGTACATGCCCGCGAACGCCTCGTCCTCGAGGGCGGCGAAATCGAGCTTAGCCTCCTGCGCGAGCACCTTTTCGGGCTCGGGCTTGGTCTTGGGGTGCTTCGGAGTAAAGACGGTGCAGCAGTCCTCGTAGGGCAGGATAGATGTGTCGAAGGTGCCTATGCGGCGGGCGAGCGCGACGATCTCCTCTTTATCCATTCCGATGCAGGGGCGGAAAACTATGCGATCGGCGACGCTGCCCGTAACGCGGAACGCGCCCATCGTCTGGCTTGCGACCTGACCGAGGCTTTCGCCCGTGATAAGCGCGTCGCAGCGGAAGCGTCTTGCGGCGCGGCAGGCGAGCCGCATCATATAGCGGCGGAGCAGCAGGGTGAAATAATCGTCAACGTCGGCGCGGCGGAGCTCCTCCTGAATATGCGTGAGCGAGATGACGTGCACGCGCACGGGTCCGCACCACTGCGAAAGCAGCCGCGCGAGCTCGAGCACCTTTTCCCTCGCCTGCTCGCTCGTATACGGATAGCTCTCGAAGTGGACGCAGTCGAGCGCGACGCCGCGCTTTGCCATCATCCAGCCTGCAACGGGCGAGTCGATACCGCCGGAGAGCAGCAGCATGCCCTTTCCGCCCGAGCCGTAGGGAAGTCCGCCCGCACCGGGCGCGCCGCCGATATGAACGTATGCCGCCTTTGCGCGAATCTCCACGTGAACGACGACATCGGGTTCATGCACGTCGACGGTAAGGTCGGGCGCCATTTCAAGCAGCTCCGCGCCGACCTCACCCGAGAGCTCGGGCGAGGTCATGGGAAAGCTCTTATCGCCGCGCTTGCTCTCGACCTTGAAGGTCTTTGCGCCGCGCTCGCGAATCGCGGGAAGAATGTACTCGCCGACGGTGCGGACGATGGATTCGAAGTTCTTTTCGGTCACTGCTGCGCGGCAGACGCTGACGATGCCGAAAATCTTTCGCACCGCGTCGTACGCTGCGTCAATGTCGCACTGCTCGTCCGCGGGCTCGATGTACGCGACGCTCTGTGCGCTGCTTATCTCAAATCTGCCGAGCGGGGCAATGCGATGCGACAGCTGACGGAGCATGACCGCCTCAAACTGTCTTTTATTAAGTCCCTTAAGGACGATCTCGCCGTATTTGCAAAGGATGATTTCTTTCATGGAGGTCTCCGATCTTTGGTTTTTTATGATTGTGGTTTGATGTAGGGAACGGCGGGGGCTGCGACGCGAAGCCGCGGGGCGTTGTTCCAAAGCTCCAAAAGAAACGCCGCACCGCATAAAGGCTCCGCCTTTATGCGGTGCCCATTTAAAAAAGGTGGACGGAAACTTTAATCTGCTTGCTGCCCCGGTCCGTGCGCCGCGGGCGAAACTTTTCTGCTGCTTACAGCCTCAGTCCGTGCGCCGCGACAAAACCTTTACTCCGCAATAATCTCAGCTGCTTTGCCCGAGAAAGACTCCCTATTATAAAGTTTGCGCCGGGCCTTTTTCAAAAGGCCGCGTACTCCCTCTCCGTATACCCCGTGACTCTTACATGAACCCCGGGAGAGCGGGGATGCCGCCGATATCGAGCAGGTAATCGCCCGAGCGGAGCACCGCGACGAGCTCTGCGCCGCTGCGGGGGAGTGCAGCGGTATAGATACCGCCCATTCCTGCGGTGCCGGGATGATGAAAATCGCTGCCGGAGGTTATAACGCCGCCGACCTCGCGCGCGAATTTAGCCGCGAACGATATCGCGCCCTTCTGAAACGGGTGGAGATTAAGCACCTCGACCCCGTCGAGCAGGTCGGGCTCGGCGCGCAGGCAGCCGTGACGGCAGGGGTGCGCCTGAATGAGCAGCTTATCCTCGCTCGGCGGGACAAGCTCGCGGAAATGCTCGAGCGTTCCATCCGCCGCGCCTATCATATGTATCGCGTCCTCGCGGCTGATATCGCCGTAGACGAGGTAATCGTTCGAGTTTGCGCGGACGCGCAGCTCGAGTCCGAGAATGACCTCAAGCCCGATGCGCTCGCCCTCCCGCTTTGCCCGATAATAGTCATCAAGATACCTATCGACGTACTCTGCGTCGCTCTCGCCGTCGCGGATGCATGCGCGCATGAAATGGTTGGTCAGAACGATGCCGCTGTACCCGTGCTCGGCGCTCGTTTGAACGACCTCCTCGGGCGTGAACTCGCCGCAGGCGCTCGCGGGGTTGCTGTGGCAATGCATTTCAACCTTATATTTATACTGCTCGGAAAGCGATCTTACAAGCTCGCTTATCATAAACGACCGTCCTTTCTCCGCGTCGGCGTGCTGCCGTGCGGCGGCGATACAGACGTGAGTGCGCCCGCAATATCGCCCTTATCCGAGATAGTATAGCGCATTCCGCGGCGAATTGTTTGAACAAAAAATTAACGCACGCACAAATTAACATTTTATTAACAAAAATCCCCCGCCGAAATGTTATCATTTTAATATAAGTACTCGCGTGTGCGTTCATGCGGCTGCCGAGGCACCGTCCGGGCGATTCGGCTGCCCCGCGCGAATGCAAGGTCGCCGCAGCCGATGTTTTCGGAAAATCCCCGCAGTTTTCAGCAAGCTTTACCCGTTTCTTCATACAACCGTCACATTGGGCGGGTAGAATACAGACATCAGAGGGGAAGCCCCCGAGAAGAAAGGACAATGAGCCATGACAGATGAATTTGCAGTAAACGGCAATGCAGCCGAGAACAACAATAACAATATAAAGTTCGACCCGTACACCGGCGAGCCGATAAACAGAAACGCAGCCGAGACGGGCGCGAGCACCGAGAACGCGGGCGCTCAGGCAGGCACTGCGACGGGTGCACAGACAGGTGCTCGGACAGAGAACGCATTCTCCACCCCGCGCGCTCAGGGCTCTGTCGGCGGCGGAGCTCAACAGAGCTATCACGCACCGAGCTACAACGGCGGCGAGGCTCCCCGCGGCGGTGAGTATTCCTTCCGCCCGACCGAGGCACGCTTCGACCCGCATGAGGGCATGCACGGCGCTCCGAACGGCAACGTTCCGCCCCGCGATGCATTTTCGGGCGCGGCGTTCACGGGCGCGCCCGTCGGACAGCCCGCAGCCGACCCGAACGGCAAGAAGGAAAAGAAGCACGGCGAGCGCCGCGGACTCGGCAAGGGTGCCGTTGCACTGATAGTCGCCGCATGCATCGTAGTATCGGGCGCGGCAGGCTTCGGCGGCGCGATGCTCGCAGGCGCGGGCAGCAGCGGCGGAAGCACCGTTATCTACAAGACCGCTGACGGCACGGGCACGACAAGCACGGGCAGCTCAGACGACAGCGCATCGGGAATTCCCGCAGTTGCGGCAAAGGTCGAGAACAGCGTTGTTGAGATAGTCACCGAGCAGGTCACCACCAACAGCTTCTTCGGTCAGTACGTAACTCAGGGCGCGGGCAGCGGAGTCATTATCTCCGAGGACGGCAACATCATCACCTGCGCACACGTAATCGACGGCGCATCCACCATCACGGTCAAGACCGCCGACGGGACAAGCTACACGGCAAAGCTCATCGGTTCTGATTCGCAGACCGATATCGCGGTCATTAAGATCGACGCGAGCGGACTGCAGCCCGCAGTTATCGGCGACTCGAGCGCGCTCGTCGTAGGCGAACAGGCTATCGCGGTCGGCAACCCGCTCGGCGAGCTCGGCGGCACCGTAACAAGCGGTATCATCAGCGCTCTCGAGCGTCAGGTCAAGATTGACGGTACCACCTACACTCTGCTCCAGACCTCGGCGGCTATCAACCCCGGCAACTCGGGCGGCGCGCTCTTTAACGGCTCGGGCGAGCTCATCGGCATCGTCAACGCTAAGGAGTCCGGCTCGTCCATCGAGGGACTCGGCTTCGCCATCCCGATCAACTCCGCGATGACCGTCGCCGAGGACCTTCTCACGAACGGCTACGTCAGCGGCAGACCGCAACTCGGCACCGTCCTCGCAGAGGTCAACAGCAATACCTCGCTGAGCAACATCCGCAACTCCGAATATTCGTCGCTCATCAACTATATCACCGACTACGGCGTGTACTTCATTAAGTACGCCGACGGCGTAACGGGCGACCTGCAGTTCGGCGACCGCATCGTCGCGCTCGATAACGTTTCGGTCTCGAGCCGTTCGGATATCAAGTCGCTGCTCGCCGAGCACGAAATAGGCGATACCGTGACGCTCACCGTGTCGAGAATCGAGGATACGCGCATCGGCAGAGCGACCATGACCGAGGTTCAGATCACACTTACCGAGGCTCAGGCTAACTCCTGACACGCGCCGAAAAGCACTACCCCCCGAAAAGTACCAGCCCCCGAAAGGAAGCCATACCTTTCTCAAACCGAATAAACCCACTCAAGGGCGGCACCTAAATGCCGCCCTTTGGGGGTATCGAGGAAAGCTCGGGGACGGGGAAACGCTCGGGGAGGACGGGA
>URDX01000055.1 GCA_900546695.1 uncultured Eubacteriales bacterium
GAATAATTATCCGCTTTTTCTGCGAGCGTCACTCCGAACATTTTTACCTATCCCCTTGAAATTAAAAGAGACTGTTAAAAAACTTGTTTTTTTAACAGTCTCTTTTTTCCGCTGTTATGCAGTATGTTGTTAGGCGGGGCTGTCTGTCGGCGGGTCGAGACGGAAGATATCCGCGCCCATATATTTCGCTTCATCGGGGGAGTGTGTTATCAGCAAAACGGTGTCGGCGTACGAAAGCACGACATCCATTACCCGACGCTTCAGCTCGGGGTCGAGTCCGCGGAACGGTTCATCGAGCAGCAGCAGCGGTCGGTGCGATATCAGTGCACGCGCTATTGCGACGCGCTGATTCATGCCGCCTGAGAGCTGACGGGGCGTTTTCTGCTGCGATTCACGGTCTATGCCGAGCAGCGACAGCAGCTCGGATGCTTCACGCAGCGCCTCGGAATATCTTTTTTTGCCGAGCGGGGAGAAAAGTGCACAGTTGTCGAGTGCGCTGTGCCACGGCAGCAGCCTCTGCTCCTGGAATACGGGCGCGCAGCAGTTCGGCTCAAGTCCGAGCAGCTCGCCGCTGTCGGGCTTGACCTCACCGCACAGTATGCCCATGACCGTGCTTTTGCCGATGCCCGATGCGCCCGTCAGCGCGGTCACGCGGTGCGCGCGCAGAGTAAGATCGAGCCCGCGCAGCACTGCCCGGTCGCCGTAGCTCTTGCATATCCCGCGCAGCGCGACATCCCGTTCGAGTACCGTCTCGCCGTGACGGGCGGTGTCGCGTGTGTTGCCTTCCGTCGTACAATTTGAATCGGTTGCCGCCGCAGAATCGGTTACGATTGCTGTGTCTGTTGTGCTTGACGAATTTGTTTCCGTTGCAGAATCGGTCTCGGTCGATGTCTCATGGGTGGCAAGCTGCGCGCGTACGGCGGGTCGTCTTATAAGGGCGCAGAGCAGCTTTGATATCAGCATGCTGAGCAGCACAACGGTTAACGTCCATGCAAACAGATCGGTCGTTTCGAGATAGAGCTTTGCTCTGTAAACGTTTGCGCCTATCGAGTGCAGCGGGACCGCAAGCACCTCCGCGGCAACGCCGGATTTCCACGCGAGACCGAGCGCCGTCGACAGCCCCGCGGAAATATCGGGCAGCATCGACGGAAGATAGAGCTTGCGCAGCACGGTCATGCGCGGCAGCCCGTAGATGCGGCAGACCGAGACAAGTCCGCGGTCTATACCGCTAAGCCCCGTGCGGGTGTGCGATACCACGACGGGAATGACTATCAGCATGACTATCAGCGACGGCACGAGCTGCTTTCCTATCCACACAAGGGTCAGTATGATTATCGAGGCGACGGGGGTCGCGGTTATGACGCTGAGCAGCGGTGAGAGCAGAAGCTCCGCCGCGCGGCTGCGCTCACACAGAAAACCTATCAGCGCACCGATGAGCACGGCGAGCAGATAGCCCGCCATTATGCGGCAGAGCGAGCCGCATACCGATGCGAGAAAATCCTCCTCGCGCACGAGATAGAACAGCCGCCTGAGTACCGCAAGCGGGGAGGGAAGCAGCACCTCCGTGCCGACCGCGTTCGCGCCTACCTGCCACAGTGCAAGCCAGAACACCACAGCAGCCGCGCGCAGCAGCGGGGAGAATCGGGGCACGCCGCCTCTTGCAGCGGATTTTTTGCCCGCGCCCGCACCTGCCGTACCGTGCCGCGTTTGCGCATTGTCCGCACCGCGCTGCCCTTGCATGTTGTCCGCCGATTTTCGCATTTTTCTCCCTCCTTGTGTGGTATTAGCAAATATCCCGAGGTACGACCTCGGGATATTTGCTGCTTTTCAGTCGTGACTCGACTATTAACTGCCGCCTACCGACTGATGACTGTAATAATACTGCACTGTCTTTAGCCTCTGCCATACCGCATCTTCCTGCTCGTTCAGGGTATGGGTCATGCCGTCCTTGTTGAAGAACGTGCCGTTCATGTGAACTACGGGCAGAACGGGGAGACAGTCATCCATGAATTGCATATATGCGCTGCCCGTCCAGCCGCAGAGGCGGAACACCTCGTTCATCAGATAATACGGACCGATACGGTCGCCGCTTCCGCGGAAGTTATCGCCGAGGACTTCTCTTGCGGCTTCGTTCGCCCATATATAGTACGGGGTGCAGTAGTAGTTGCAGAAGCCTTCCTCGGTCGAGAGGTCAAAGCTTATTCCCATCTCCTCATATCCGGTGCTTTCGTTGCCCATCCACGGCATGTGGTCGCCGAACAGAACGAGCAGCACGGGACGGTCGGAGGCGCGCAGTGACGCTATCACCTTGTAGAACTCGTCGCCCGTCTGACGCACCGTGTCGAGATAGTTATTGAGCATGTTGTAGGTCTCCTCGGAGAAGCCCGTGTTTGCCACGTATTCGCGGTCAAAGAGCTGCACTTCGGTGTCGTACGGACCGTGTCCCTGATAGGTCACGTTGAAGGAGAAATAGGGGTCTCCGTCGCCCTCTGCATTCTGCTGCCAGAGCGAGACGATGTTCGGCAGAAGAATGTTATTGTCGGCGCAGTATGAGCCGCCCGATAGGTCAAAATAGGTGTCCTCTGCGAAATAATAGTCCTCGAATCCGAGATATTTATTGACGTTTTTGCGGCTGTAGAACCAGTCGTTTCCGCTGTGGCTGCCCTCGGTGCGGTAGCCCTCTGAGGCGAAATAGCGGACGTAGGAGTTCAGGCTTTTAGTATATGACGGCTGATATGCATAGCCTGTCAGATAGCTGCGCTCGGTCATTATCGTGCCGCCTGCAAAGATGTCGTCGACGAGATAGCCAGAGTAGCATTCCTTTTGCAGATCATGCCAGAAGGCGTACGGATCCTCGGTGAACGACAGCCCTTCAAAGCGCGAAAAATCGCTGTACGCCTCGAGCATTATCGAGATTATATCGACCTTTTCGTCGTCGGGGATGTGCCCATCCTCATATTCGGCAAGGATATCCGCGCCGCTCTGCTCGGTATAGTTTTCGGGCGGATTGTCGAATGCGGTAGAAATACTGTGCAGGAAGGGGTAGAGGCAGCCGCGAGACATATACTGCTCGATGCTCGCCCAGATGTCGATAAGCTCTGTGTTGTCGTAGGTCTCGTATACATCGTCGTTCATATAGAACGAGCTGATACCGAAAAATCCGATAACGCCGGCGAGCAGCAGCGAGATAAGTCGAACATAGCGTATTCTTATCCGCGCCTCAAACAGCAGCCGTATGACTACGCAGGAGACCAGCAGGAACACCGCAAGCGCTATCATCACGGGAGTGAACTCGATGGTGTATCTGTCGGAGATGTTGGCGGCCTCCGAGAGGTTGACGATATCCGCCGCGATGAGCGGATCGCTGCGCAGCGATATCTTGAAATAGTTGCCGAGCGTTACCGCATACGTGACCGCTCCGGATAGGAAGCAGGCGACGGAAACGCGGTTTGACAGCAGATAGAAGACCGCGCAGAGAAACAGCACGGGCAGCGCATTGAGCATGAATATCATCGGGTGACTGAAATACGAGCCGAAAAGCGCAAGGTTTTCCGAGAACGGGCGCGATGCGTAGTACAGATGTATCGTCGTCCAGAACAGCGAGCTTGCAAGCATTATGCCGAAGGAGAATACATATTTAATTATCCAGTGGCGCACATAGTCCGCGCGGGAGAGATATATTCTGTCCCCGTCGGTCATTATGCGGCGGGCGGCGCGTCGCATTATCGGAGAACGCGCGGTGCCGTATGCGGTGTACTCGCCCTCGGGCAGCTCACGCAGATTGCGGTAGATGCTGAACGTCTCGCTCACGGGCGAATATTCCCCCGCTATCGTTTTCATCCCCGTCAGCAGTTCTATCACCTTTCGCGGGTGGGTGCTGAGCACCGTCATGCTCTCGGGCGTGAGATGCAGCCGCTTCTTGTTTTTGCGGGCAAAAGCCGTTATCGCAAATTCGGGCGCGTCAAGCTCACGCAGGAACGACCAGTGCTTTGCGAGGTATTTCTGCCTGCTTATAATATGAAAATAGCAAAGAAAATCATACAGCAGATATATGAAGACGAACCTCCACAGCGACAGCTTTCGTCTGCGGCAGAACGCATACAGTCTGCGCTCGAGTGCGCGGTTATATATTCCGTGCTCAAATACAATATAGTTCATTACGATGTCTGCCGCGCAGCTGCACGGCTTTCCTTCTTTTTGATATCGGCACTGTGCGCCGCGGTATGTGATGCCGTGCCCGTATGGGCATACCGGCAGCAGGCAGCGCCCGTACGTACTCATATCGAACAAATTCGATATCTATCGACCTGAAATTATATCATGAGCAGAGCATATGTGTCAAGTATGAAATGCCCGCGCGGGGTAAATGCGGTGTAGCGTTACAATAGATGTGAGACCAAAAGAATAGAAAAAGTGATTGAGTT
>URDX01000056.1 GCA_900546695.1 uncultured Eubacteriales bacterium
TACGCTTGTACGGCGACGTGACGATTTTCGACGCTTCTGCATCTTTTTTATCTCTTCCCGAGCCCCCCCTGTAAGCTCAAAGCAGCACAAATCTGTAAGGTTCTCTGAGATACGAAAAGTTCAAAGCAAAAATGTGATGCTGAAAACTTTTTTCAGCATCACATTTTTTCACTTATACAACAGACAAACCGTCAAAGCGCCGTCAAATCTCTCTGATGCGGAAGCCGAGCTCGCATTCGACGGCGCCGAGAATCTTCTCGACCGTCTTATCTGCCTCCTCATCGCTGAGGGTATGGTCGGCGGCGCGCAGCGAAACGCTGAACGCAAGGCTCTTCTTGCCTACGCCGAGCTTTTCTCCGCGGTAAACGTCGAACAGGTCGATGCGTTCGACAAGCTCTCCGCCCGCGCGTAAGATAACATCCTCGATGCTGCCCGCCTCTGTATCTGCGTTGCAGAGGAATGCAAAATCACGGCTGACTGCGGGATAGCGCGGGATGGGGGTATAGCTGCGGTCGTAGCATGCGAGCGACGCAATGAGCTCGGTTTCTATCTCGGCAGCGTAGACCTCACGGTCAAAGCCGTATGCCGCGGCAACGTTCGGGTGCAGCTCGCCGAGAATCGCAAGCTGTGTGCCGTCTGCGGTCAGCATGCGCGCGCAGCGCCCCGGATGGTAGGTCGGAGCGTCGGTGCAGCTGCATATGCGGCAGCCCTTAATGCCCGCGTCCTCAAGTATCTCCTCAAGCATGCCCTTGAGCACATAGAAATCTCCGCCGTAGAAGGCTATAGCGGTGTGCAGCGGCTCCGCGGGCTGGAGGGTCGGGTCGGCGTTCGGAATATAAACGGGGGCCGTCTCAAACAGCGCGGTATCGTCCGCATGATTATTGTTATTTCTTGCAAGAGCCTCAAGCACCGACGGCAGCAGCACCGTTCTCATTACGCTCGTATCCTCGCCGAGCGGATTACGGATAACTACCGAACGGCGGCGGGGATCGTCCTCAGCCATGCCCACCTTATCGTAGTACTTAGGGCTGATGAACGAGAATGTGCAGGTCTCCCAGCAGCCGAGCGCGCATAGCAGACGTGCAAGGCGGTTGGAATATGCCTTTCTCGGGGTATACTCGCCCGTCTTTACGCCCGCAAGGAATGCGGTAGAGCGGATGTCGTTATAGCCCCAGATACGTATGACCTCCTCGGCGATATCGTTCATGCAGCGAACGTCGTCTCTCCATGAAGGTACATATATCGTATTGCCCTCAATGCGGAAGAGCAGACTCTCGAGTATTTCTCTCATCCTCTGCTCGGGGATGTCCATGCCGAGGAAGCGGTTGATGCGCTCGCACTCGAGCTCAACCGTCGCGGTGGGCTTCTCCTCGCGGCGAACGTCGATAAGTCCGTCGACGACCTCGCCCGCACCGAGCAGTTCAACGAGCTCACATGCGCGGTCGAGCGCTGCAAGCGTCATCTCGGAATCAAGCCCCTTCTCGAATCTGCCCGAGCTCTCGGTACGCATTCCGAGCGCGCGGGAGGTGATACGGACCGAGCTGCCCATGAAGTTCGCGGACTCGAATACGATCGTCTGAGTTCCGTCCTTTATCTCGCTGTTCGCGCCGCCCATAACGCCCGCGAGCGCGACCGCCTTGTTCTTGTCGGCGATGACGAGCATGTCCGAGCGCAGCGTGTGGTCGATATCGTCGAGCGAGCGGAAATCCTCGCCCTCCCCTGCGTTTCTTACGACGATGGCGCTGCCGTCGAGGCATGCATAATCGAATGCGTGCATCGGCTGACCGTACTCAAGCATTACATAGTTCGTGATATCTACAATATTATTAATGGGACGCACGCCCGCTGCGCGGAGACGCATACGCATCCAGAGCGGCGAGGGAGCGATGTGAACGTTCTTTACAACGCGGGCGGAGTAACGCGGGCAGAGCTCGCTGTTCTTTACCTCGACCGAAAGATAGTTAGATATGCTGTCGCTCTTGTCCGCTGCGCGGAGAACGGGCTTATGATAGCTTGCGGTCCTGCCGTACGAAGCGGCGGTCTCGCGAGCCATGCCTATCATCGAGAGGCAGTCGGGGCGGTTCGGAGTTATCTCGAACTCGACGACGCTGTCACGCAGTCCCAGCAGCTCACATATATCGTCGCCCGGCTTGTACTCGCCGAGTGTGGGGTCGTCATTCAGAATGAAAATACCGTCCTCGATAGCGTACGGCATATCGTGCAGGGTAAGTCCGAGCTCGGCGATGGAGCAGAACATGCCGTTCGACTCCGCGCCGCGGAGCTTGCCGCGCTTGATGTCGCCGCCTACCACCTTTGCGGGGGCACATGCGACGGGCACGAACGCGCCCGCATAAACATTAGTTGCAGCGGTAACGATCTGGCGGGGAGCCTCCTCGCCGACGTCGACCGAGCAGATAACGAGCCTGTCGGCATCGGGGTGACGCTCGACCGAAAGGATCCTACCGACCCTTACGTTCTCTATCTCGCTGCCGAGCGCTTCCCAATCCTCGACCTTGGAGCCGGTATCGGTCATGCGCGCGCAGTAATCGGAAACGGGAATATCCGACACATCTACAAATTCGTTAAGCCATGAAATAGGAAGATTCATTATAGCAGCCCCTTTCCGTTAAAACTGGCGCAGGAAGCGCAGATCATTCTCATACAGAAGACGCATATCGTCGATGGAATACTTCTTCATCGCGATACGCTCGATGCCCATTCCGAAGGCAAAGCCGGAGTATACATCCGGGTCGATGCCCGAGCAGCGAAGGACATTCGGATGGACCATGCCCGCTCCGAGTATTTCGATCCAGCCCTCGCCCTTGCACACCTTGCAGCCCTCGCCGCCGCACATAAAGCAGGAGATGTCTATCTCCGCGGACGGCTCCGTAAACGGGAAGTGGTGCGGGCGGAAGCGGATGCGCGTATCCTCGCCGAACATTCTGCGGGCGAAGGTCTCGAGCGTTCCCTTGAGGTCGCCCATGGTGATGTTCTTGTCAACGACAAGTCCCTCGAGCTGATGGAACATCGGCGAATGCGTTGCATCGACCGCATCCGAACGGTAGACACGTCCGGGGGAAACTACGCGGATAGGCGGCTGTCCCGCACGCTCCATCGCATGCACCTGAACAGACGAGGTCTGCGAACGGAGCAGGATGTTGTCGGTGATATAGAAGGTGTCCTGCGTGTCGCGCGCAGGGTGGTTCTCGGGCGTATTTAGCGCCTGGAAGTTGTAGTAATCGGTCTCGACCTCGGGACCCTCCTCGATGTCAAAGCCCATCGAACGGAAGATCTCGCACATCTCCTCCTCGACCTGTGCAAGGGGATGACGGTGACCGAGCTCACGCCGCTTTGACGGCATGGTAACGTCGATCTTTTCGCTCTCGAGACGGTGCTGAAGCCGCTCGCTCTCGAGCCTCTTTTTCTTCTCCTCTATCATCTCCTCGATAGCGGCACGGACCTCATTCGCGACCGCACCGACGGCGGGTCTCTCCTCTGCGGAGAGCGTGCCCATTCCGCGAAGAACGGCGGTGAGCTCTCCCTTCTTTCCGAGCAGCTTGACACGGAGCTGCTCAAGCGATTCCGAGCTGTCCGCCGCGCTGAGCTGCGCCATAGCGGACTCGCGGATCTGTTTGAGTTTTTCTTTCATTTCCATATTCCTTTCCCGCCCCGACAAGCGGAGCTGAGTTTTATTTTGGGTGTGACGGCATCGCCGTGAGCAATATCGCACGGCATAGCCGCATTACCGCATCGGGCGGCTGCCCGCGCGGCGGGAGGTGAAGAACGGAACAAAAAAGCTCCCCCATCCCGAAAAAGGACGGAGGAGCAATATCCTTCGCGTTACCACCTTAATTCGCGCCCGACCGAGCGGAACGCGCACTCTCGGCTGTCTGACGGTTGCCGACCGTACCCGGCTACTCGCACTCGCAAGCTTTGACCGAGTCTGCTCCGCGGGGAAATGCCTGTACGACGCCGTTCGGGTCATTTCCAGCCGCTGATGACCCTCTCTCCTGAACGCGCATTGCCGTGCCGCCGACCGCATCATTGCATTTAGGTATTCTTCTGTTATGATTATAACACACTTTTTTCGCTCGCGCAAGAGTTTTTTGCGATTTTTCGTAACCATAGTGTAGCGTTACAATAGATGTGAGACCAAAAGAATAGAAAAAGTGATTGAGTTCT
>URDX01000057.1 GCA_900546695.1 uncultured Eubacteriales bacterium
ACTGCGGTCTACCTCGGCGATGCATTTTTTAAGGCAGAAAATTTCATTTCGGCAGAGCGTATTGAAGCTTTACCGCGAGTAACAACCTCCCATATCAGCCGCAGCGCGGCTTGACACGGGAGGTTGTTATATTATTTAAATTACCGCCGATTATCCGGCAGCGCGGCGACGGGAAAGCGTCATTCCCACTCTGTCTTTATTCCCGCTTTGCTTGCTTGAACAGTTCGGGGAAGCTCTTTATGCCGAGCGAGAGCAGCGCGCGGACCGTTCGCACGGCGAACTCCTTCGTCTCCGGGTCGAGCCCCTGCGCGGCACGCAGCGCAAGCGGGAGGTTCTTCTGCCACTGCTCGAACAGCTGATCGGTGTTCTCGTTATTCTCGGTGTCGATGAGACCGAAAAGCAGGTCGACAAAGCGCTCGCGTTCCTCGGGCGAGAGCTTACCGAGCCAGCTGTTCACCACTCCGTCGACGTACTTTGCATCCGAGGTCAGCGAGTCGACGGGGCTGAAATCCCCATTCTCAACGACCCATGAAAACGGGTCGTGCTGCAGCACGCTGAAGCGGGTGCTCCTGACTATCCGATAATTCTCCTGCTGCTCGAGCAGCATGCCGACAATTGAGGACTGCGGCACCGTCTTATCAATGCGGCTGCTTATCTCCTTGAAGCGCGGGCTGTCGAGCACCTCGGCGAGGAAGCCGGGACCGTCGTGCGAATAGACGGCGGCGATGCGGTCGCGCACGCTGCCCTCGCTGTTTGCGGCAGCGTAGACCGCGAGGTTTCCGCCCTTGGAATGCCCGCCGACGCGGATGATGCCCGAGCTATGCTCTGCCGCCTCCGCAAGATAGAGCGACGCTTCCTCCTGCGCGGGGACGGGGTACCTGAACGCCATATTGAAATCCTCCTTCCACCCCGTGAAGGAGGAATCGGTCCCGCGATAGGCGACATACAGACTGCCGTCGGGCAGGGCAAAGCTCAGCGCAGCGAACTGCTTTTCGGCTGCGTCGTCACTCCGCTCGGCATAGCCCATCAGGCGGATGTCGCGGAAGCGCGGACTCGCCGTCATTGCCGACAGCAGCTGTCTGCTGCCCGACGGGTCCCAATTTCCGTGAAAAAGCTGCTCAAAATATTCGGTGCGGAACAGCTCGGTCAGGCGGACGCCGTCCCATGAAGCTACGCCCGATTCGTCCGGATAATGAAAGTAGGACAGCCATGAGAGAATGAGACTGTCGACCGCCGAAAACGCCCTTTCGTCGAAGGTCTCGAGCGTCTGTTCTGCGTAGGTGACGAAGCTCCCCATTATTGCTCCTCTCCGCTCTGCGCGAGCAGCTGCTGCCGCGCCTGCGAGCTCTCACTCGGCGTTTTGCTGTTCCTGAGCAGCCCTGCATAGAACCGACGAACGTCCGCGTCACCGAGCACGAGCCGCACCTGATTGTTTTTCAGCGCTGCGCCGAACAGCCGCTCTCTTTCCTGCGGCGAGCTTGTTTCACGCTTCTGCTGCTCGCGGAGCATTTCGTCGTGCCATGCCTCGAGCGCGCCTCCGACCGCGGGGCGGTCTATTATCGCCCGAACAAGCTTATCGAAGGCGGATTCGGCGGAATAATCCGCAGGCGCGAAACAGTCTATGACGTACATATAGGCGAGGTTCTGATCCATGCCGCTGCCCGATGCGAGGTCGTTTGATTTTTTCCGGAACTCGGCTACGTCCCATCCGACCGACCGGATATACCCCTGCGCCTGCATGTCGTCGGGGGAGAGCGTTTTGTCAAAGTCGCAGCAGATGGCGATTATGGGGGCTTTTTCTTTTGTCTTGCGCTCGTAGTTCATGCGGTGGTCCTTTCTCGGTGTGTGGGGATGATTTGAGTATAACACCGAGGGGATAGTTTGTCAACAGCAGCGCGTTCACAAACAGCGACAGAAGGGT
Organism: uncultured Eubacteriales bacterium; assembly: GCA_900546695.1. Classification (GTDB taxonomy): domain Bacteria; phylum Bacillota; class Clostridia; order Oscillospirales; family CAG-272; genus UMGS911. The sequence continues at coordinate 1,922 of URDX01000057.1, forward strand.
GCAGCGAAACGGCAGGGGACCGTTTTCACTCTTTCGTTCTCGAATTTTCAACGGCCTTATGCGCCAAATGCAGAAAATGTAGAGCAGCAAATGCCATACCGTGTTAAATCGTGCATATTGATCTACGCCTGCCGTGATTTACCGTCGCGGCGAGCTGTTTTTATGCCGCGGCGCGCTTGACTCAGAGCGATATTTATGTTATCATATCAGCGTGCAAAGGCTTTCTGTCCGATATTGTGCGTATGCGGCGGGCATGCCTTTGATTTTTACGCCGAAAACCCACAGGATGTCGAGAATAACAGGTCGGGATACCGAGAGTCAGAGCATTAGGGCATTAGGTTGCCAAGGTGTTATGATGTTGTTAGGATGTTGGAGCATCGGGGCAGTTGTCCGCAACACGGCGGGCGCGGTCGGCGCGACGCGATATTTTAAAGGGAATGATACTATGAAAAAGAAGCTGCTATCCGTGCTGCTGTCCGCATGCATGCTTGCAACGGCGCTTGTGCTGCCGTCGTCGGCTGCGGGCTCGTACACGGGAACCGATAACGAACGAAAGGTATACGAATTTGCGATAAACCGGCTCGGCGTAAACGGTGCCGTTGCCTCTGCGATACTTGCCAATATATACAGCGAATCGGGCTTTCGGCCGACCGCCTCTGCGATGGAATCGGACGGCTACATAAGCTACGGCATCTGCCAGTGGCACAAGGGGAGATACGATGCGCTGCAGAACTACTGCTCGGAGCATGGGCTTGACTATACAACCATTGAAGGTCAGCTTGAATATCTCAAATACGAGCTCGAAAACGGAGAGCGCTCCGCCTACTCCAAGATACGCGACGCGGAGAACACCGCGGAGGGCGCGTACACCGCCTCCTACAACTGGGCAAAATATTTCGAGCGCTGCTCGTCGGTATACTATGAGCGCCGTGCCGCGCTCGCGCGGGATTCCTTCTGGCCGCTGTACGGCGGGGAGGTATACGAGCAGATGGAGCTGCGCGGCATCACCTATCCGTCGTCGATTGCGGAGGGTGCGCATTTCAGCATTTACGGCACGGTGGTCTCGCCCCGAGCGCTCTCAGAGGTTGCCGTTCGCGTTTACAACAGCTCGGGCGATGCGGTAATTGAGAGTGTCGTCGATGCCGCTGCGCTCGGCGGAGCGAACTATTACGACATTCACCGTGTCGACCGCAGCATCTCCTTCAACAAGCTTTCGCGCGGCAGCTACAAATACGATATCTACGCGCTCGACAAGCTCGGCTACGCCGTCCGACTGTCGCTTGACCTGACGGTCGGCGATGAGACGGTATCCTCCACCGCATCGAGCAGCGGCAGCTATCATGATCACGGCAACAAGCTCGGCTACGGCTGGAACAGCGGCGAGATAATCATTGAGCCGTCGGTCGAGGAGGACGGTCTGATCATGTACACCTGCTACTGCGGTGCGCAAAAGACCGAGGTGATACCGAAGCTGAGCGGCGATTACCGCATTACGTACGATGCAGGCGAGGGAAGCGGCGCGCCGTTCCCGCAGGGCAAAGCAGAGGGAAAGCCGATGATAATCAGCCCGATAAAGCCCACCCGCGAGGGTTACGATTTTCTCGGCTGGGCGACAGCCCCCGAGGCAAGCGAGCCCGAATATCTTGCCGAAGGGCAGTTTGATATTGATGCCGACACCACACTCTATGCCGTCTGGCGCAGACAGGTCATCCCGCGGAGCGGGATAAAGGCGGGCAAGAGCTATATTTCGCTGCTGCCCGGTGAGCGCTGCGTGCTCGAATATTCCCCCGTACCGGCGAACGCGACCGACTGCACGGTTTCGGTCGACGGCTGGGATGAAACCGTGATTGACTGCGACGGCACAGCGATAACGGCGCTCTCGCCGGGTCAGACGAGGCTGCGTCTGTTTTCGGGCGAGGTAGAGACGTTTATCACCGTATGCGTAGCGCCCGCCGACCATGTTCCGGGCGATATTAACGGCGACGGAGTCGTCGATACGCGCGATCTTATCCGTCTGATGCGCAGTATCTCGGGCGCTGACGTTGAATCTGTTTTCGTTGATGTCAACGGAGACGGAATGCTTGACACCCGCGACCTTATAAGACTTATGAAGTATATATCCGGCGCTGAAGTTACTGTCATGTAACCGGGGAGGCTAAAAAAGCGCAGACCGAAAAAGCGGATAAAGGTGTGATTGCTGTTTTTA
>URDX01000058.1 GCA_900546695.1 uncultured Eubacteriales bacterium
AGAACTCAATCACTTTTTCTATTCTTTTGGTCTCACATCTATTGTAACGCTACACCGTAAACGCGCAAACGCCGCCCTATGCTCTTGACAAAAAAACGGCAGAGGGTTATAATATCAATTCAGGCGAGCCGTACGGTCTCGCCCGAGTACATGCCGCCGTACGGCGGGGTGTATGCATAAAAGCAGCGCAGAACCAATACGATATCTGATTTTCTCGGAGGAAAAAGGACGTAAGATGAAACACGATCTTATCAGCCGCATTGAAAAAGCAATGCCGGAGCTGTCAAAGAGTCAGCGCGCCATAGGAAATTATATTATTGCAAACTACGATAAATCAGCATATCTCACCGCCTCAAAGCTCGGCGCAGCCGTAGGCGTATCGGAGTCGACCGTCGTCCGCTTTGCGATAGAGCTCGGCTACGACGGCTATCCCGCGCTTCAGCACGCACTGCGCGAACTGGTACGCACCCGTCTGACGAGCGTTCAGCGGATGGAGATAACGAACAAGCGCATAGGCGATAATTCGGTGCTCTCCACCGTTTTGCGCAGCGATATGGACAAGATAAAGGAAACGCTCGAAACGGTCGACCCCGACGCATTTGAGGGCGCGGTCGACACTCTGCTCAGCGCGCGCACGATATACGTCATGGGCGTTCGCATGACGGGCTCGCTCGCATCGTTTCTCACCTTCGGACTCTCGATGATTTTCCCTGGCGTCAAGCAGGTGCAGACCTCGAGCGGCGGAGAAATATTCGAGCAGCTGCTGCGCGTCGGAGAAGGAGACGTTATCATCGCGATAACCTTTCCGAGATATTCAAAACGCATCGTACGCGGCGTTGAGTACGCCCGCAGCTACGGCGCAAAGGTCATCGCGCTTACAGACAGCGATGTTTCACCCGTTGCCGAATTCGCAGACTATCTGTTGACGGCGCGCTCGGATATGGCGTCGTTTATAGATTCGCTCGTCGCTCCGCTCAGCATAATCAACGCGCTTATCGTCGCGCTCTCCCGCGCAAAGCAGGATGAGCTCACCGATACATTTGCGCGGCTTGAGACGGTATGGGACGAATTTGACGTTTACAACAGGGAATGACCGCATCGGCTTCGGTCGGCGGTGATTGATTGCAGATCGGATGGCAGATCGGATGGCAGAAAAGATAATCGTAATAGGCGGCGGCGCGGCAGGGCTGTTCGCGACAGGCAGACTGCGCGAGGGCGGAGCCGATGTCCGACTGCTCGAAAAGAAGGATCGCAGCGCACTCAAGGTCGGAATAACGGGCAAGGGTCGGTGCAACGTCACAAACGACAGCGACGTTCGCGGACTGATAGCTAATATTCCGACAAATCCCCGCTTCCTCTACGGCGCGTTCTCGCGCTTTGACCCGTCGGATACGCGCGCGTTCTTTGAGGAGCACGGCGTTCCGCTCAAGGTAGAGCGCGGCGGGCGGGTGTTTCCCGTATCGGATAAGGCATCGGACATTGTACGCTGTCTGCGCAGCTATGCGGGCAGGGCACAGCTTGAGAGTCCGGTGCTGTCTGTCGTGTACAACGGTGAGGCGGATTCCGCATCGGTCGGTGACGGCAACGGCAGCGGCACTGCGAGGCGGCGCTTCACGGTGAAAGCACGCAGCGGAAGCTACGACTGCGACCGTCTTATCATTGCAACGGGCGGGGCATCGTACCCGCAGACGGGCTCGGAGGGCGACGGCTATGCTTTTGCACGCGCGCTCGGACATACGGTGGTCGAACCGCGACCGTCGCTTGTTCCGCTCGTTGTGCGTGAGCGGTGGTGCCGTGAGCTTCAGGGGCTGTCGCTGCGCAACACCGCGCTTCGCGTGACAGACGGTCAAAGCGGCGGCACTGTCGTATACGAGGATTTCGGTGAGATGCTGTTCACGCATTTCGGCATTTCGGGCCCTATGGTGCTCAGCGCGTCGAGCAGACTCGGCAGAATAGAGCCCGGCAGATATACGGTCGAGCTTGATCTAAAGCCCGCGCTCGACGAAAAAACGCTCGATATGCGGCTGCTCTCCGACTTTGCAAAGTATTCAAACCGCAATATGGCAAACGCGCTCGGCGAGCTGCTTCCGCGCAAGCTGATACCCGTCGTCATACGTCTGTCTGGCATCCCCGAGCACAAAAAGATTAATTCGATAACAAGAGATGAGCGGCAGGCGCTGCTCGGCGTGCTCAAGCATCTGACGCTCACCGTGGAGCGTGCGCGCCCTATAGAAGAGGCGATAGTCACATCGGGCGGCGTTTCGGTCACGGAACTTGACCCGCGCAGCATGGAGTCTCGGCTTGTGCCGGGGCTGTACTTCATCGGAGAGGTCATTGATGTTGATGCATATACGGGCGGCTTCAATCTGCAGATAGCGTTTTCGACAGCCGCACTTGCGGCGGATTCTATTCTCGCGCAGTATTGACTCGCAGTATTGACGCATCGCCGCTTACACAGACGGCTCGCACCGAGCTGCTTAAAACAGGAAAAAATGTCGCCGCGGTCGGCGGATAAGGAGACAAAATAATGATAAACATTGCACTTGACGGTCCCGCAGGCGCGGGCAAAAGCTGGCTCGCACATACTCTTGCCGAAAAGCTCGGCTTTATTCATGTCGACACGGGCGCGCTCTACCGCTCGATAGGTCTTTATATGAGCCGCCGCGGGATAGCTCCCGAGGATAAGGCGGCGTTCGTTCCCGTGCTTGACGGACTTACCGTGGAGCTCGGCTTTGAGGACGGCGCGCAGCGCGTCTATCTCTGCGGCGAGGACGTTACCGGGCTTATCAGAACACCCGATATTTCGATGTACGCATCGGCTGTTTCGAGCGTTCCCGAGGTCAGGACGTTTCTGCTCGAGACGCAGCGCCGTCTCGCACGCGAGAATAACGTTATAATGGACGGACGCGACATCGGAACGGTCATTCTGCCTGATGCGAGCGTCAAGATATATGTTACCGCAAGCGACGAGGTGCGCGCAAAGCGCCGCATGCTCGAGCTGCACGAGAAGGGAATACAGCAGTCGTTTGAGGACGTTCTTGCCGATATGCGCAGACGTGATGAGCTGGACCGCACCCGCGATGTTGCTCCCGCCGTTGCGGCGGACGACGCAATAATTCTCGATAACAGCGAGCTCGACCGCGAAGGAACGCTCGCCGAGGCTCTGCGCATAATCCGCGAGACGACGGGCGCAGTTCCTGTGAGGTAAGGCGGTGTCGGAGCGTGTCACGACGGGAGGACCGAAAAAGAGCCGCTTTTATGCGGTCATGCGCTCGATATTCGCGCGCATAATGCTCGGACTTTTCCGCGTAGAGATAGTAAACCCCGAAAACGAGCCCACAGACTCGAGCGGCTTTATCGTATGCTCAAATCATATATCGGCTGCCGATCCGATACTCATTGTCGCATCGCTGCGACAGCAGGTGCATTTCGTCGCTAAGTCGGAGCTTTTTCATGTTCCGCTGCTCGGGCTCATCATCCGAGCCTTCGGCGCATATCCCATTAAGCGCGGCGCGGCTGACGTAGGCGCTATCAAGCGCACGATAGATCTGCTGCGCGGCGGGGAGAACATCGGTTATTTTGCACAGGGCACGCGCCTGCCCGGCGAGCTGCCGAGACCCGAGACCGCACGCACAGGCGTCGGTATGGTGCAGGTAAAAACGGGGGCGGATGTGCTTCCCGTTGCGCTCGTCAATCCCGCGATGAAGATAAAGCCGTTCCGCCGCACCCGTCTTGTTGTCGGTAAGCCGATAACGGGCGAGGAGCTTGACGAGCTTATCGCGCAGCGCGAGCAGGAGAACGGCGCGCCGCTCGGCGACCGTGAACGCTTTAGGATTGTGACCGAGCGTGTTTTCGGTGAGGTCTGTGCTATCGCGGAACGCGAGCGCGGCTGAACACTGCGGAAAGGCATTCGGCACGGCACTCGGCACGTCATTCGGCATAGCTTTTATCCGCTTTTTAGGTCTGCGCTTTTAGCCTCACCGAAACCGGGGAGAGATAAAAAAGATGCAGAAGCGTCGAAAATCGTCACGTCGGCGTACAAGCG
>URDX01000059.1 GCA_900546695.1 uncultured Eubacteriales bacterium
CGGTAAAAAACGAACAACTAAATCACTTCTCCATATCCCCTGTAATCGCCGAAGGCGCGCTTTGTCCCACTCAACACAAACATACTTTCTGCAGTACCCCGAAAATACCTCTTTAACCCCAAAATCAGGGCAAACCGACAAGTCCCACCGCGTTACCGTAGGGATAAAAAGCACCGGGTTTTATTTTTTTTGTAAAAATCCCTTGACAAACCGCCATAATCTCAGGTATAATAATAAACGTGCCGCTTTTTGCGTCCGCACAGACCCATCGCGCGGGGTATGACGGACAGCGCAAGCATTTCGCGGTAAAACACATTTTTTATTTTTTTAAATAATTGTTGTGATAAAAGAGCTATCAGAGAACGGAGGTGCCGTAGAATGCTTAGAACATACCAGCCTAAGAAAAGACAGCGTAAGATGGAGCATGGCTTCAGAAAAAGAATGAGTACTGCCAATGGCAGAAAGGTTCTTAAGAGAAGACGCGCTAAGGGTAGAGCAAGACTTACCTATTGATCGCGCGAACACAGTTATTTTCTTTTTGCAAAGAGAAAAGACGGACCGACGGATTCCCGCCGGTCCTTTTCCTTTTCAGTTTTTCTTTTTGCCGCGCCGCCGTGAACGCCGCAGTTTTCATGCCCTGCCTTTGCGGCGGGACTCTTGTCTAATCGACAACTCAAAGTTTATAGAAAAGTTACAATTATTTTTCTAAAATAATGCCCCCCGTGTGCTATAATACGGATTGATTATCCTGCCGTGCCGCGACCGTGTCGCGCACGCTCATCCCGCTTATCGAAAAACCTATCGAAAAACCTATCGAAAGTGAGCCTTTGAGAATGAAATTTACAGCCGTAAAAGAAAATCATCTCTACTCAAAGGCATACTCAAAGGGCAAAAAGTTCGTCACCCCGACCGTTATCGTCTACGTCATGCGCGACTATGCCGCGGGGCGCATCGCGAACGCCCGCCCCGACAAAAAGCGGGTCAACCGCATAGGCATAACCGTCTCGAAGAAGCTCGGCGGAGCCGTTGAGCGCAACAGAGCAAAGCGCGTTATCCGCGAGGCGTACAGACAGGTGATGAGTGACGGGGTCAGGTGCGGGAACATAATCGTTTTTGTCGCGCGCAGCGCCGCTGTGAGCGCGAAAACAGCCGAGGTATACAAGGATATGCACCGTGCGATGAAAAAGCTCGAAATGAGCCTCTGAGGCGGTTATACGGTGATCGTGATGGCACAGCATACCGATGAAAGGGAAGAAAAGAAGGCTACGGGAAGCTTCGGTCCGATAAGGCTGCTGCGGCGGCTGTACTGCCTGCCGATAATTTTGTACCGAAAGACGCTGTCGGGCGCGCTTCCCCGCTCCTGCCGATTCGAGCCGAGCTGCTCGGCGTACGCGCTCGGAGCGATAGAGACGCACGGCATAATCGTCGGCACCCTGCTCGGTGCGCGGCGGATACTGCGCTGCAATCCGTTCGGCGGCTGCGGCGAGGATCCCGTACCTGAGTACGGCGCTTTCTTCTGGGAAAAATGGTTTTTGGGTCTGCGCGGGTGGCTTTGCCGCCGCAGATCGGAGAATAAAGAATCAACTAAGAAAAAGGAAAAGGACAAAGAATGAGTTATCTTTACAAAGCATTCGGATGGGTGCTTGATCTCTGTTATAAGATCGTCCCCAACTACCTCGTAGCTATCCTGCTTTTCGCACTTATCATCAAGATAGTGATGTTCCCGCTCGGAATAAAGCAGCAGAAGAACTCTCAGAAGCAGGCGCGTCTCCGCCCGAAGGAGCTCGCGATCCGCAAAAAGTACGCGGGGCGCACCGACAAGGCGACGCAGCAGAAGGTACAGCAGGAGATAATGGAGCTGTATCAGAAGGAGAACTACAGCATGTTCGGCGGATGTCTGCCGCTGCTCATACAGTTCCCGATAATCATTGCGCTGTATAATGTTATCCGTAATCCCCTTCAGTATATGCTCGGCATCGCGGGTGATAACCTGACCAAGATTCAGGAGATATTCAAGAACCTCACCGGCGCAGAGCAGGTCATGACCGACCTCGAGATGATGCCGACGATAAGAGCGAATTTCTCGGAGTTTGCCGCATACATGAACGGCATTACCCTCGATAAGGTGCCGTCGTTCAATATCGGCGCATTCGACCTTTCGATAACGCCGAACGCCTCGGGCGTGAGCAACTGGTATCTGCTCATCCCGATACTTACCTTTGTATTCGCCTTCGGCAGCATGAAGCTGACAAAGAAGTTCACCTACCAGGCACCGCAGGCAGAGGGCGCGAACAACGCCTTGTCCATGAAGATAATGGACTTTACCATGCCGCTCTTCTCGGCATGGATCGCATATACCCTCCCGTCGGTTATCGGTGTTTACTGGATGTTCCAGAACGTTCTCAGCACCGTTCAGCAGATTATCCTCTCGCAGATGTTCAAGATTCCGAAGTTCACCGAGGAGGATTATAAGAACGCCGAGCGCGAGCTCGCCGGCAGCGCAAAGAAGAAGAATAAGAAGGCTGAAAAGCCTCATTCCCTCCATCATATAGACGACGATGACGAGCCGACTCCCGCACCCGCTGAGAAGAAGGATGCGCCCGCACTCAAGGAGGATAAGGACGGAAAAACGCCGGAGCGCCGAAGCGACGGCGAAAAGCCGAAGGTTCGTTCGCTCCACCACATCGACGATGACGATTACGATTATTGAGCTTAAGAGGTGAAAACAGATGAAAAAGGTCGTTGAAGTATACGGAAAGACGGTTGAGTCGGCTATCGCCGACGCGGCGGTTCAGCTCGGAGTTGACCGTGAGCATCTATCGTATGAGATCCTCGAGGAGCCCAAGCGCGGCTTCCTCGGCTTCGGTGAGGTACCCGCAAAGGTTCGTATCTCGTACGATACGGGCGATGAGGATGTAGCTATCGACTTTATTCGCACGCTTATCGAGGATATGGGCATCGATGCCGAGGCGGAGATATCCGATGTCGGCGGCGGAAAGCTGATAAACATCAGCGGCAGCGACGCGGGAATTCTCATCGGTCATCACGGCGCGACCCTTGATGCTATTCAGTATTTGGTCAACCTTGCCGCAAATAAGCGCAGCGATATGCTCCGCCGCGAGGAGGAGGCTGCCTCCGCCGATATCGGTGAGGAGGATGAGCCTGCCGACGAGGGCGACAGCTACGATGACGGCGGCATCAGAAATCAGATGACAGAGCGCTCGAGAACGGTCGGCAAGGGCTATGTCCGCATCACTCTCGACGTCGAGGGCTACCGCGCAAAGCGCGAGCAGACCCTCCGCGCACTCGCACGCCGCATGGCATATAGGGTGCAGAAGTATAAAAAGAGCGTTACCCTCGAGCCGATGAACCCCTATGAGAGAAGGATAATCCACTCTGAGGTTCAGAATATCCCCGGCGTTACCACCATCTCGGTCGGCAGCGATACCGACCGTAAGATTGTTATCTATTCCGAGGAGGTCGGCATGCCGCGCTACCGCTCGGGCGACCGCCGCGGATATAACGGTAATCGCGGAGGCTACCGCCGCGATAGATACGACGACGGCAGACGCAGCGACTCCGACTATGAGAGCGATTACAATAAGGATAACGGCGGCGACGATTACGACGACGAGTGATACATACCGCTGCGGTCGGCGCGGAATAGCAGAATAACGGTTTTTACGGACCCCCATGGATGATACCCGAAGCCTCGGGAGCTCCGCGGGGGTCTCGCTGTAGGGTGAGCGGAAACGTGCGAGAACGTTGCGTGGCGAACAGAGCGGGTGTTCGGATAGTTGACAAAAGAAAACGCCGCCGTCACTGCGAATTCAATCGAATCAAAGCCTTAGCCGCTTTTCTTTGATTGCGCAGTGAACAACGCAGGGCGTTGTTCCAAAG
>URDX01000060.1 GCA_900546695.1 uncultured Eubacteriales bacterium
ACAACCCGCCCGCGTCAGCGCGGTACACACTAAATCCCCTCTGCGAACCAAAAAAGCTTTTTCAGAGGTCTTTCGCGAAAAACCTCACTGCGCCGCCGTCATCTTATTAAAGATATGCCACCCCGAATCAACCGAATATGCAACAATAACGCCGCTCGAGCAGTTCGAGATATTACTGTAATCGCCGCGCAGGACGACATTCCCCGCCGTATCAATAACGACCTTTTCACCGCCGCCGTAGCCGATTACCGCAAGCCCCTCATAAAACGGCTCGGCGCTTCTGAGCGTCGGCTCGACTATCCAGCGCCCCGTGTAGTCCATGTACCCGTACTCGGCACCGTGCCGCAGCAGCGCAACACCGTCCGAGTAGGAGCAGAGCGTGTAGCCCGCGGGGAGCGCAAAGACCTTTCCGTCCTGATAGATGAGCGAATCCACGGTACTGACATGCTCGTCGGGGTTGTAATAGTCGTATATCTGACGCGAGACGCGCATCAGCCCGTGATCGAAGTGAAACATTCCGATACACGAGGAATCACGCTTCGTAGGCATGTACATGCCGTCAACGACGTAGCGCTCGTCACCCGATGCGAAATAGAAGGGACTCGGGAAGGTGTCGAGAACGACCTCGCCGGACGTATTTATCATCTGCAGGCGACCGTCGCTGCCGCCGACAAACGCATAGCCGTTCGAATTGAACTCGGTCGCATAATGGTAGGTCGGCTCGATAACGACGTTGCCCGAGCCGTCCTCGTAGCCCCACAGACGGGTGCGCACGACCTGCTTTGTATACGGGTCGAAGTTCATGCGCGGGAGATAATCCTCGTCATGTATCTCAAGCGTCCGCGCGATATCGTCGGTCATATCCTCGCCCGTCCAATCGGATATCAGCCGTATCTCCTCGGTATCGACATAGAAGCGGTAGAGCCGCGACGCGCGCGAAACGTAGGAGGCGGGGTAGTCGTAGCTGAGCGTCGTGCCGAAATCGGGGTCAAAGCGTATCTCGGAGACCGAGCCCTCGCCGTCGTTTATCGTGTAGTAGCGCTTGCCCGCGAAAAAGATGGGCTTTCCCGCGCTCGTGCGCTGATAGACGGGGGTCAGCCAGTCGATACCCTCCGCGGCGACGGCTCCGTCTCCCGTCAGCGCGCTGAGATAGCTGCCGTTATCGTAGAGCACGTAGCCCATGTAAACGCGCAGCACGGGCACGGTGGTATAGCCGCCCCCGTCGCTCGATTTGATGCTGCGGCGGCTGTAATCCTCGCCGAAGTCTATACCGCAGTCGAGCTCGCCGAGCACATAGCTCCCGCTCTCATAGCTCCCGTCCGAGATGACGTACCCCTCCGCCGACAGCTCCGCTGCGGGGCGCGGGGTGATGGGAAGGTCGTCCTCGGTGTCGGGGTCGAGCCCGCTCGGGGTCGTATCGGGCGATGCAGTGGTATCCGCCGCAAAATGCCCCGATTCGTCGGGCTTATGAATACCGTCCGCGCTGTCCGAGCTCCCGTAGCGTATCGCCGCAACGGCGCAGAAACAAAGCACGGCGGCGGAAACTGCCGTAATGATGATATTTCTCACCGCAGGCGGCAGCCAACGCAGACGGTCTGCTGCCCGCATGCCCTTCTTTTCTGTTTCCCTTTTGTCGGTCATTTTCTGCCTCCGATGGGTCGGACGGTTTTGTTTATGCGGAATCGGTCGTATGACGGCACGGCGTGAGAGCCGCCCGTGCGGTCGGTTATCTGTCGGTGAGCGGTCGGTTCTCTGTCGACGGACGGTCGGTGGGCGGTCGGTATCGGTCGGCGGCGGTCAGTGATGATAGCTGCCGCCTGATGCGATGTTGAGGGCCCGATAAAGCTGCTCGAGCAGTATCACGCGCATGAGCGGGTGCGGGAATGTCATCTTCGAGAAGGAGAGGCGCAGGTCGCAGCGCGACTTGACCTCCTCGCTCATGCCGTCGGTCCCGCCGATGATGAACACAAGCTCGGAATACCCCCTGACCTGAAGCTCCGAAACGCGCTCGGCAAGCTCCTCCGACGACAGCTGCCGCCCCTCTATGCACAGCGCCACCTTGTAGGCGCGCGGCGGGAGCGCGGCAAGTATCCCCGCGTCGTCCTGCACCTCGACGGTGCGCAGACGGCAGTAGCCGCCGAGGCGTTTTTCATATTCGGCTGCGGCGGCACGCAGATACGGCTCGCGCAGCTTGTCTACACATATTATAGTCAGTGAAAGCACGGTTTATCCTCCCTGCGCCGACGCGCTGCGGCTGTGTGAATGCTCCGCAATGAGCAGCAGTTTTTTCATCAAAAGCAGTAACTCTCGGCACAGCGCTTTTTGCGTAAAAAGCGGCGGTTTTTAAAGCGGATGCGGCATTTTTCGCATCAGGCGCGGCGAAATTTCATATCAGAACGGTGGGCTTTGCGCTGTCGGCGACCTCGAGCCGCACGAACGAATAGCCCGCTTCATCGAGCGCGCGGCGGGATGCCGAATACGCAAGCTCGGGGGTGTTGTTGTGTTCGCTCAGATGCGCTAAAATGATATTCTTTGTCCCGCAGGACGCAAGATATGCGGCGACGCGGGAGCTGACATCGTTCGAGAGATGCCCGTAGTCGGAGAGTATCCTCGCCTTGAGCGCGGGCGGATACGGACCCGAGCGCAGCATTTCGACATCGTGATTCGATTCAAGCACGACGCTGTCGCAGTACGCAAGCGACTCGGCAATCTCCTCCGTCACCGTACCGAGGTCGGTCGCGATGCCGACATTCCCATAGTCGGTGCGGATAATATAACCGACGCTCATGCGGCTGTCGTGCGGCGTTATAAACGACGAGACCTCGCAGCAGCGCTCGCTGACGCTGAAAAGCGGCGCGTGCCGAACGGTGAGATAGTCAACACAGCGGACAGCCTCGGCGGTCGGCTCGGTCATGTGCACCGTCACCGGGTAGCGGCGCTGAAACACGTCAAGCGCGGATATGTGATCCTTGTGCTCGTGAGTTATGTAGACCGCGTCGATAAGCTCGGGCAGCTCGCCTATCTCGTGCAGCGCACGACAGAGCGCACCGCAGTTGAGCCCCGCATCGAACAGCAGCCGCGTGTCGCCCGCGCGCACATAGATGCTGTTCCCGCGCGAGCCCGAATAAAGGGTAACAACCCGAAGTCCCTGCATCATGAGCCTATCAGCCCCGGAAGAAAGAGTACGAGTGAGTCGATGAAAAAGACGAGCAGCAGCGGGATGAGAAAGATGAGTATCCGCCGCGCGATAGCCTTATCCCGTCCGAACTTCTCGTAAAAGCGGTCGATCTCCTCCTCGCTCCACCCGTCGGGAAGAGCCTCGCGGGGCGGCACCGCGCTGCCGAAGCCCTTGTTGAAGAAAAGGAAAAGCAGCAGCAGAACGGTCATCGCACCGAGATATATCGGGTATACGGGCTTCCACTCGAGCGCGACAAGCGCCTCAAATAAGCCCATCAGAACGATGAATACCCCCGCCGTCAGCAGCCCTCGTTTGATTCGTGTTTTTTTCAGCTTCTCCACACCGCTTGCAGGCGGCGCATTCGGATCTATCTTTTTGTATTTCATGTAATGCTCTCCCGATGCTGTGTAATACTCATTTCGGTTTGTAAAACTTGGACCTGTGCCGGTTGGGGCTCGCATGACTCGGGGAGAGATAAAAAAGATGCAGAAGCGTCGGAAATCGTCACGTCGCCGTACTTGCGTACGGCAGAGGCGATTTTCGGCGGTAGAAA
>URDX01000061.1 GCA_900546695.1 uncultured Eubacteriales bacterium
GCCCAAAATTCACTTTTATCCGCTTTTTCGGTCTGCGCTTTTTTAGCCTCCCCGAAAGCTTTTTCGGTCTGCGCTTTTTTAGCCTCCCTGTTTCGTTACAAATCGACCGTCTGACTCACGCATGCCGCACGCGCTCCTATCGCTCGATAAATAAATTATTTTTTCGAGAGCGGCTTTTGACAGCATTTTCAGCCGCGCGGTGATACAATTTCGTATATAGAGCAAGGAGGGCGCGATGCAGGTAATTTATATCGACATACTCCTGCTGATAAACTTCAGCATGGATTTTATCGCTCTGTTTCTCACTGCACACCTCATTCACGAAAAGGCGCGGGCACTGCCGCTCGCGGCGGCATCGCTTATCGGGGCGGTGTATGAAGCGCTGCGGCTGTTCGTCAGCGGCTCGCAGCTGCTGTCCGTACTGTCAGATGTTGCATGCGCGGTGCTGATGTGCGTCATCGCATTCGGTGCAGCGGAGCTGATACGCACGGTGCTGACATTTGTCTGCTCGAGCGTTATAATCGGGGGAACAATGACGGCGCTGTACTCGCTCGCGGGAATGGGCGACGGGCTCTTCTCGGTCGGAGACGGTGCTGCGGCGGACGGAACGTTTCGGCTGCCGTTCGGGCGATTCATTCCCGCAGCGGCAGTGTCGGCGGCGTTCGGTCTTGTGCTCTGCCGCGCGCTGCGCTCGCGACTCGGACGCAAAAAATGCAGCTGTCTGATAACACTCGGCGGGCGCAGCGTCGAACTCAGCGGGCTGTGCGACAGCGGAAATCTGCTGTGCGATCCCCTCTCGGGAAAGCCATGCATCCTGCTGACACAAGCTGCCGCCGCAATGCTTCTCCCGCCTGAGCTTTGCACAGCCGCCCCGAGCGGCAGGATGGGCGGCTCGACAAGCAGTATGGGAGGCGGCACAGAGGGCAGCACGGTAAGCCCCGCAAGCAATATAACAGACACCGCGTCACCCGGCAATCTGCGGATACGGATGATACCCATGCATACACCGACGGGCAATACACTGCTGACCGCCGTCGTTCCCGATTCGGTAAGCATAGGCGGACGGGAATGCAGCGCGCTGATAGCCGCCGTGCCGTCGCAGAGCGAATTCGGCGGTGCGGATGCGCTCGTACCCGCCGCACTTCTGTAGCGGCAAGCCATACACAGCGGCAGCAACGGCAGGATACGGCGCGGGCAGAAATAACCCAGAAGCTGCTCCGAGCTCAAATCAAAAGCTGCATCAACCGCAAATAGTTAATTCACCCAACCGCTCTCTCCCGAAACCACGTACATATCCACCGAGAAAGGACATGATAAAATGAGTATTCAAGGACAGGTTCAATCCTTTTTTTCACTGCTCAGGCGCGCATGCAGCCGAGTGTTGTCGCATGAAGGTCAGGTCTACTACATCTGCGGTCCCGACACGCTCCCACCGCCGCTTAGCCCCGAAGAGGAGAGCGAGCTGCTTGCACAGCTGCCGGCAGACAATGCAAAAAGTGTGCTGATAGAGCATAATCTCCGCCTTGTCGTCTACATCGCGAGAAAATTCGAGAACACGAGCGTCGGCATTGAGGATCTTATCTCGATAGGCACGATAGGGCTCATCAAGGCGGTCGGCACCTTCTGCCCCGACAGGGGAATAAAGCTCGCCACATACGCCTCCCGTTGCATTGAAAACGAGATACTTATGTTCATACGCAAGAGCGGAAACCGCCGCTGCGAGCTTTCACTCGACGAGCCGCTGAGCGTCGATTGGGACGGCAACGAGCTGCTGATATCCGATGTGCTGCGCGGTGATGAGGACAGCGTCAGCCGCGGGATAGAGGAAAGCGAGGAGAGAAAGATCGTCAGCGATGCCGTGCGTTCGCTGCCCGAGCGCGAGCGGGCGATAATCTGTCTGCGCTTCGGCATGTGCGGACGGCGCGAGCATACGCAGAAGGAGGTCGCAGAGCTGCTCGGCATCTCGCAGTCATACATATCGAGGCTTGAAAAGCGAATAATCGACGAGCTGCATGTCGCCATCGCACCGAAGCTGTGACCGCGCATCTCCCCGCAGCCGCAAAACACCCGTCGGGCAGTCCGTGCAAGCGGATACCGACGGGTGTTTTTTCGATATAAGTCTCCTCTACATAAGCGCGCAAACTAAGCGCGCAGCGCACCTCAAGCCATCTAAAGCTCACCGCCCGAGCGGCGCAGAGAACGGCGTACGCGATTGATATGCCGCTCGAGCTCGCCGCTGCCGATAAGCTCTGCGAGCAGATACTGCTCAAAGGTCGGGACGGTGCAGGAATAGAATCCGAGCCTCTGCTCATACATCGCCCTGCCGCCTCTCGGCAGCAGCAGATAGCCGACACGCAGCGACGGCGCGACGGTGAGCGAAAAGGTATTGACATAAATCACACGCTCGCTGCCCGAAAGCGAATAGACCGTCTCTTCGGGGCGGCGGCGCGCGGAAAACTCGGAGCCGAGGTCGTCCTCTATTATGTATCGGTC
The DNA here is from genome assembly GCA_900546695.1 of uncultured Eubacteriales bacterium. GTDB lineage: Bacteria > Bacillota > Clostridia > Oscillospirales > CAG-272 > UMGS911. The sequence continues at coordinate 2,494 of URDX01000061.1, forward strand.
GCCCCCGTGCACCCAGTCGATGTACTCGAGCCGCTTGCCGAGCGATGCCGAAACTCCGCTCGGGTAGCTGCGGTACGGCGAGATGTGAAGCACACTCGCGCGCGATGCGGCAAGCTCTTCGGACAGGATACCGTCCTCACCGAGCGTCAGATTTTCGCACTCAGCGCCGAGCGAACGGTACACCTGCTCTATCTTTTTATATGACGGTCGCTCGGTCGCGTAGATGCGGTCGCGCCCAAGCAGCGCGGGAATCAGCCCGTAAAGATACTCCGCACCCGAGCCTATCACGATATCCTCCGCTGATGCTTCTATTCCGCGGCTGCGCGAAAGGAAGGATGCGATCGCCGAGCGCAGCTCAAGCGCGCCGGTGCCCTCGCTCTTTTCGGATATTCTCTCGCCGTAATCGGAAAGCACGCGGCGCATGGCGCGCGACAGAACGGTAAACGGCATCGTCTCCTCCGAGAGCTTAGGCATCGGCGGCAGCGCACGGGGGCGAGCGTCGCTCGGAAGTATGTGACCGTCACCCGGCTTATACGAGACAAAATACCCGCTGCGCTCGCGCGAGACGATGTACCCCTCATCCGAGAGCAGATCGTACGCCTTTGCCGTCGTAATAACGCTGACGCCGAGTTCCTCCGCAAGCATCCGCTTTGACGGCAGACGGCTGCCGTGCGGATAGCAGCCCGAGATGATGCGCTCGCGCAGCTCGCCGTATATGCGCTCATACATCGGCGATGTCTTTTCGCCCTGTGGCATTTTCATCTGATAATATCCTCCCTACGGACGCAAGTGATTCGGTATAACCAAGATTATTATATACCGCATGCGCCGCATTTGCAAGCAGATATTATAGGAAACGTTTTTTCAGCCGACCCGAGCGGGGAGAGATAAAAAAGATGCAGAAGCGTCGAAAACCGCCTCGTCGCCGTACAA
>URDX01000062.1 GCA_900546695.1 uncultured Eubacteriales bacterium
AAACGCTCAGGGAGGACTTTCGAGAAAGTCCTCCCCGAACCCCTCCCAAAGCTTTAAATCTGAGGGGGGACATAGAACGTTTTAAATTTCGCAGTGATTCCACCGACGGAGTACACGCGGAATTGATAAGCGGACTGGGATGGGCGCGCTGCCGATAATGGATAAACGACGCATTTTGATTTGACTGCGGTATAGGATGTACGTACTTTAAGTCAGGAAAAACTGTGTTTTTTATCTCAACCGCAGCGCAGGGTGTACGCGCTCTGCGAGCGTAAAAAACCAAGACGCTATACGTGCATTCCCCCGATAAGAAACGGGAGTCGTCATGCCCGACGACCGTTTCGGACGATAACCCGCCTTTACGCTATCGGCTGAGCAGTCCAAAGGGGGATACATAAGGGGGAAACTGCGCCGAATAGGAGCGCAGCGTATCGCGGCGCAATCCCCCTTATGCCTGCTTTTCTTTCCTACGCTTTCTTTTTCAGGTAAAAAGAAAGCGTAAAAAGAGGAACAATTAAATTACTTTTCCAAATCCCTTGCAACCGCCGAAGGCGCGATTTGACTCATTCAACACAAACATACTTTATTTGCAGCAGCCACGCCGCAGCAGCGAGATATTACCCTTATAACATAATTTTGCTCACCCCGCCCTTTCGGCACAGAAAAAACAATCCACCGAAATTCCACCATTCCAAAGGAGACCCTTCATGCAGTCACTGCTCGTTGTCGATGACGAAAAAATGATCCGCACCCTCATCCGTAAATACGCCGAATTCGACGGCTACGCCGTCACCGAGGCAGAAAACGGTATGGACGCGGTCATGCTTTGCCGCAAGAATAAGTATGACCTTATCATCATGGATATTATGATGCCCGAGCTCGACGGTCTCTCCGCCTGCCGCGAGATAAAAAAGACCTCCTCCACCCCCATAATCATGCTCTCCGCGCGCGGCGAGGAATACGACCGCATCAGCGGCTTTGAGCTCGGAGTGGATGACTATGTCGTAAAGCCCTTCTCGCCGAAGGAGCTCATGCTCCGCGTCGCCGCGGTTTTGCGCCGCACACAGTCGGCGGGCGAGCAGACCGCCGCGGCGGACGTATTTACATACGAGGGGCTGTGCGTCGACTTTACCGCGCGGACGGTCAGCATCGACGGTCAGCGCGTCGACCTCTCGCCGAAGGAATACGACCTGCTCTTCTACCTCATCCGAAACAAAAACATCGCCCTCACCCGCGAAAGCCTCATCACGGGGGTCTGGGGCTACGACTTTTACGGCGACGACCGCACCCTTGATACGCACATCAAGCTGCTGCGCCGTTCGCTCGGAGAATATGCATCGCTTATCGTTACGCTGAGAGGAGTTGGCTATCGTTTTGAAGCACCGAGATGATTATTCGGAGGATGCGGCGGCTCAGCCGAACGATGCGGGCATGACCGAGAACGTCGCCCATATCCGGTCAAACGGAGCGCCCGACGCGCGAATCGCGGTAAGCGAGAACGCCGTCACCGACGGCGGTGATGCGCCTGAGAACAGCGCCGCGACCGACGGCAGAATCACGCCCGACAGCGGCACCGCGACCGATGTCACTACCGACAACGTAACCACGCCTAACAACGACATCACGCCCGAAGGACACAAAAAACGCGGCATCCGCGCACTTTTCACCCGCATAGGCGGGGGGCGTAAAGGGAGTCGCATAGGTGGGCGCATAGGAGAGCGCGGCGGCGCAAAAAAAATAAGCATCCGCTGGCAGCTCTTTGCCCTGCTCACCCTGTTCACTGCCGCTATAATTCTGATACTGTGGCTGTGTCAGATCGTCTTTCTCGACCGCATCTACAAGACGGTAAAGACGGTCACCATCGAACGCACCGCCCGCCGCATCGAAACGCTCATATCGTCGACCGACGATTTTGAGGACGAGGCGAGCGCGCTCGCCGAGGACCGCGAGCTGTGCATGCTCGCACTGCGAATGGTGAGCGACGGCAGAGCCGAGGAGCTGTGTTCGGTCGAGTCGCAGCGCAGCTGCGTTATCCACAACGCCGAAAAAAGCTCTGTGTTCGTTTTCTACGGCGAGGCTCTCGAAGCGGGCGGCGAGGCGGTTTATCGCTATCGCTACAGCACAGAATGGCGCAGCTATATCAGCTCGCAGAACCCGATGTACGATCAGCTCGATGCGGACAACGAGAGCATCATCTACGCCATCGTCGCAAACGAGCCCGACGGCACGGCGGTGCTGCTGCTGCTCAATTCTGTCATTTCACCGGTCGACGCGACCGTCACGACGCTGAACGCGATACTCATCGCCGTCTCGATCCTGCTCGTGCTGCTCTCGCTGCTGATGGCGGTGCTCATCTCGAAGAAGATCTCCCGCCCCATCGAATCGCTCAGCCGCGGCGCGAAGGAGCTTGCAACGGGAAATTACAACGTCGATTTTTCGACATCGGGCTACCGCGAGATAGGCGAGCTCGCCGAATCACTCGACTATGCTCAGCATGAGCTGTCAAAGGTCGATTCGCTCCGCCGCGAGCTCATAGCGAACGTCTCGCACGACCTGCGCACGCCGCTGACCATGATATCCGGCTACGCCGAGATAATGCGCGACATCCCCGGCGAGAATTCCGCAGAGAATCTGCAGGTCATCATCGACGAAGCAGGACGGCTGCGCGACCTTGTTAACGACGTGCTCGATATCTCTCGCATCGAATCGGGCGCGCGAAAGCTTGATATCACCCGATTCTGTCTTACCGAGCTGATTCGCGGCGCGACGGAGATCTACTCGAAGCTGACCGAAAAACGCGGCTTTACCATCACGTTCGACAGCGACTGCGATGCCGTAGTCGAGAGTGACCGCACCGTGGTACAGCAGATATTCTATAATCTGCTGAATAACGCTATCAACTATTCGGGCAACAGCCGTACCGTCGCGGTTACGCAGACGATATCCGAGGACGGCTCCGCCGTGCGCATCACCGTACGCGACTACGGCGAGGGTATCCCTGCGGATAAGCTCCCGCTGATATGGGATAGGTATTATAAGGTAGATAAGGTGCATCGCCGCGCGGCGGTCGGAACGGGACTCGGATTGTCGATAGTCAGGGGGTCGACCGAGCTGCTCGGGGGGGCGTGCGGGGTTAGCTCGACCCCTGGGGAGGGTAGCTCCTTCTGGTTCGAACTACCTATTCGGTGAGGCTAAAAAAGCGCAGACCGAAAAAGCGGATAAAGGTGTGATTGCTGTTTTTATTCAGCACAAAAACAAAGAAAGCTGATGAAATCCTATCGGATTTCTCCGAAGAAATGATTATCCGCTTTTTC
>URDX01000063.1 GCA_900546695.1 uncultured Eubacteriales bacterium
GTCACGTCGCCGTACAATTGTACGGCAGAGGCGATTTTCGGCGGTAGAAAAAGCGAAAACGTTATTCCATCTTTTGAAGGAATCCGCAAGGATTCCGACATCATTCCGCAAATCAATTTACACTAAAGCCGTCATTAAAAAGCTCGTTTTCGCTTTTTCGGTCTGCGCTTTTTTAGCCCCACCGCAATGTTAATAACGTATTATTTGTCTGTACCAACTGCCGACACATTTTTGTTGTAGCATTTACATACAACGTTCGGCAAAGCTGCCGTTTTCTATCCGGAGGCTCGTATGCTCGAGAAAATCAAACAAAACAAGGTTTACAAATGGCTCGATAACTATTGGTATCACTACAAATGGGTCACCCTCGTCTCCGCGTTTTTCATCATTGTTTTTTCCGTACTGACCGCGCAGATGCTGACGAAGGAAAAGCCCGACTCCGTCATCCTTTACGGCGGTCCTGCGGCGCTCACCGCGAACGAGACGCGCGACCTCGAAACTGCATTCAAGAGCATCCTCCCGAGCGACTTCAACGCCGACGGAAAGAAGCTTGTTCAGCTCGAAGCCGTATCGCTCATGACCGAAGATCAGGTTGCCGAAGCCGAGGCAAAGGCGGCGGAGGATTCGAGTGTTTTCGTCTACAATTCAAAGGCGCTCGGCAGCAACAAGACCACCTTCACGCAGCTGCTCATGTCGGGCGAGTACGTTATTCTGCTCGTCGACCCCGCGCAGTATGACGATATCCTCGACAGCGGAGCGCTCGTCCCGCTCGCCGATATTTTTGAAGAGAATGACATGCCAGACTGCGCCTACGACGACTGCGCGATAGTGTTCTCCGAGACCGCGTTTGCGCAGTATTACAACGGCTCGACCGCCGCCCTGCCCGACGACACGCTGCTCTGCGTGCTGCGCGAGTCCGAAAACTCGCTGTTCAAGGGCAAGGAAAAGGCGGATACGCAGTACCGCCAGCAGCTTCTCCTGTACAAAAAGATAGTAAACTTTTCAAAGGGAAAGAGCAAGTAATATGGAATGTACTCTATGCCCGCGGCGCTGTCGCACAGACCGCAGCCGCACGGTCGGCTGCTGCGGCGAGCGCGCAGAGGCGAGCGTGACCCGCGCGGCGCTGCATTTCGGCGAGGAGCCGATGATATCGGGCACGCGCGGCTCGGGGGCGGTGTTCTTTTCGGGCTGCTCGCTGCACTGCGTTTTCTGTCAGAATCGCGATATTTCGGGCGGCGCGGAACGTCTCTCCGCGCGAGCGGATGCGGTGACCGTTACACCGCAGCGGCTGAGAGAGCTGTACATGCGGCTGATAGACGCGGGCGCGCATAATATAAATCTCGTCACACCGACGCATTTCGCGGATGTGATAGCCCGCTCGCTCGAGCCCGTGCTGCCCGTTCCCGTCGTGTGGAACAGCAGCGGATACGAGAGCACGGAGACGCTGCGGCGGCTCGAAGGGCTCGTCTCGGTCTACATGCCCGACATGAAATACTCCTCCGCCCTGCTTGCGGAGGAGTATTCGCACGCGCCCGATTATCCCGCCGTAGCGCTCGGCGCTATCCGCGAGATGCTGCGGCAGACGGGCGCACCGCAGCTTGACTCCGACGGAATGCTGACGCGCGGTACGCTCGTGCGCCACCTCGTGCTGCCGAGTGCGGGAAAGAACACGCGCGGCGTTATCGACATGCTCGCGCAGCTGCCGCAGGACTTTATTTTCAGTCTGATGGCGCAGTATACCCCCATCCCCGATATCGAGCGCGATTTTCCCGAGCTCGGACGAAGGGTCACGCAGCAGGAGTACGACCGCGCCGCCGAATATCTCGAGCTGTCGGGCATCGAAAGCTATTACCTCCAAGGGCTCGACTCCGCGACGGAGGAAATGCTTCCGCTGTTCGACGGAACGGGAACGGAGTAACAGCTCCCGCCGCGAAACGACAGCTGTAAAACGCGGAATTACGCCGCGCCGCGGGAAAGGTAAGCTATAATTCCCCGTCCGCTTAACACTGCGGGGTAAACAAGCAAAGCATCGGCTACACGGCAGATATGCCGCGTGCCGATGCTTTGCTTGTTTATTCTGTTCTTAGTGCGTACAGCAATCACATCTCGAAATGCCGCCGCAGGTCGACTATTGCTTACGGTACGTAAGTATACCGAAAGCGATCTCGGTTCTGAGCGATTCAAGCGCCGCAAGCTTTTCGCGCCCCGCGCGGTCGGTACGGTAGAAATACGGCGTCATGGTGAAAAGATCCGCTATGTGCGCGCCGTCTATCTCCGCGGTATACTCGACACGACGCATGCCGAGAGGGAGAAATCCGCTCGGTGCGTCGCGCTCCTCTGCGTTTTCGTACGGGTGCTCGTACAGTACCTCCTTCATCCCCCACAGATGCCGTGCGAGCGGAATCACGCGGATGAGAACTCCGCCCGCCTTCAGCACACGGTGAAACTCCTCCGCGCACAGCGGGGCGAATACCGATATGACCGAATCCGCCGTTCCGTCGCCGAGCGGCAGCGCATTGACGCTCGCAGCCGCAAGCTCAAGCCCCGCCCTACGCTTTTCGCCGATTATCAGCGCGTCGCGCGACAGGTCGATGCCGAGCATTTCGCCGCCGACCGCATCGTGCATCCCTGCGGTGTAGTAGCATTCGCCGCAGCCCGCGTCGAGACAGACGGGTGACACCGCACCGCTCAGCGCATCGCGCAAAACCTCGCACAGCGCGTCCCGCAGCGGCGCGTAGTACCCGCCCTCAAGAAAGCGATTGCGTGCGCGTATCATTTCTCGGTCGTCGCCGTGCAGGCTCTTGTTTGAAAGGATAAGGTTCACATATCCGCTTTTTGCTATGTCAAAGCAGTGACCCACGCCGCAGCGGTAGCTGCCGTCTTTCGCCGTCAAACCGCCGCCGCATACGGGGCATAGCCATTTGTCTGTCATGTTTTTTCTCCTTTGTGAGTCGGTTGGTACATAAATTGAATTACGAATGAAAAAACGCCGTCATTATGTCATCACACGGTCCGTCAATCAAATCGTTGCGCAGCGGGCAATGCGGAACACTGTGCACTGTGCAAATAGTTAACAGGAAGAAACGCTGTTATTATCACTACGAATTCAGGTGAATCAGAGCCTTAGCCGCTTTTCTTTGACCATACAGGCGCAAAGAAAAGCTAAGGAAAAGAAA
>URDX01000064.1 GCA_900546695.1 uncultured Eubacteriales bacterium
GGCTGCGTCTCGCCGTTGAATGCAAGAGAGGTTATATACGACTTTATATGCGGGGAATAGAAAAAATAAGTCCGCACTGAAAAAGCACGCCGACCGCGTCGTCCGATTACGGACTGCGCAGTCGGTGTGCTTTACAGTATGTAAAAAATATTTTCAGAGCCCTTGCGAGACCTCGCCGCCCTCCGAGCTTCTTGTCAGAGACTTCGCCCACGAATAAGAATTCGCCTTTATCGCCGCGATAACGCACTTGAACAGCTGATCCGAATTCAGGCAGAACACGAGCACCGTCGGGCTCCAGCCGAAGCAGAACGCGCCGAGAAACGACAGCGGCAGCACGATGCCCCATATGCTGACAAGGTCGTTCTTAAACGCAAACTTTGTGTCCCCGCCGCCGCGGATAATGCCGCAGATCGTCGGAAATTCGTAAGCCGTGCCGAAGCCCGTGACGCACAGCACGAGAATGAAGCTGCGCGCAAGCGACAGCGTCTCCGGGCTGAGCGAATAGAGCGAGAGTATCGGATCACGCAGGAAGAACAGCGAAACACTCATCAGCGTTCCTATCATTACGAATATTACCTGCAGAGTTTTTGTATATTCATGCAGCTTTTCGTCGTCGCCCGCGCCGACCGTCGTTCCGATTATCACGGCAGCCGCGCTCGCCGCGCCGACAGAGCCGACCTTGAGCAGCTGGAACAGCGTCGAGGCGACCGAATTTGCCGCGATGGCGCTATCGGTCATGTGACCGAGTATCACCGTCTGCAGCGCCGTCGACACGCCGAACATGAGCCCCGTAATAATGAAGAAAAACGAGGTCTTTGCGTAGTCGCGGACGTACGTCATGTCGGTATGGCGGATGTCCTCGGCGGAAAAGCCGAGCTTTTTATCGCGGAATATGACGTAGATCAGCACCGTCACGAGCTCCGCCGCACGCGCGCAGAGCGTTCCTATCGCCGCGCCGCGGACACCGAGCGCGGGCGCACCGAAATGTCCGCCGATGAGGGCATAGTTGAGCACGCAGTTGATGACAAGCGCCTCGACCGATGAAATGAACGCTATTCTTACCGTCTCAACGCTGCGCAGCATCGCGAGCAGCACCGCTGTGACGGCGTAAATGAGATAGGTAAAGCGGATGAGCGAAAGGTATTCCGCGCCCGCCGTGATGATGGCGTCGGTGCTGCAGAACAGCCCTATCACCTGCCGCGGCAGAAGCGAGAGAACGGCGAAGAAAACAGCTCCCGAGCCGAGCCCGACGAGCATTGCGCCCTTGGATAGCTGCCGTATCGGCGCGGTGCGCCGCTGCCCCCAATACTGGCTCGAAACGGCGACGAGCGCATCACCCACCGCGAGCACTATCTGCTGAAAAATGAACTGTATCTGATTTGCCGCAGCAACGCCCGAAAGCGCGGTCTCGCTGTACGCGCCTATCATGACGTTGTCGGCGAGATTGACCGAGAGAACGACCACGTTCTGCAGGATGAGCGTCCCCATAAGGCTTATAAAGCGGCGATAAAAGCTACGGTCGCGGGTAAGCAGCTTCATTTTATCTGACATCTCCTTTTTCGAGCCATTTTTTCCATGTATCGGGCTCGTAGCCGACGGTGGCAAGCCTGCCGAGACGCACTATCGGGGTGCGCATGACCTCGGGGCATTCGGAGAGGCGTTCGAGCTGCGCTTCCGGCAGCAAATGTCGAATAAGTGCGAGCGAATCGCGGTCGCGGGTGCCGTCGTCAAGCAGTTTTTCGATGCCGCCGACCGATGAAATGACGCTCTGCAGCTCGCCGCGGCTCATTTCGTGCTCGCGAAGGTCGATGAATTGAATTTTTATGCCGCGCTCCTTGAAAAAGCGCCGGGCTTTTTTTGTGTTGTTGCACTTTTTGGTGCCGAAGATCTGAATCATAACACCCTCCGGGGCGAGGTTTTTCGTGAAAAACCTTGAAAAGCTTTTTTGGTATGTTCGTACGATATTGTTTGTACCGCGCTGCCGCGGTCGAGGTTAGTGCAGAAAAATATGTTTGTGTTGAGTGGGACAAAGCGCGCCTTCGGCGATTACAGGGGATATGGGAAAGTGATATAGTTGTTCGTTTTTTACCGCTTTCTTTTTACGCGAAAAAGAAAGCGGCGGAAAGAAAAGCGCGCATAAGCGGGGGCGGCGCTGAGGATGCTCGCGCACGCGAGCATATGGCCGCGCCGGTTCCCCCTCTTATGTATCTCCCCCTGACTGCTCGGCCGATATCTAAGGTGCGAATTCGTCCCCGAAACGGTCGCCGGGCACGACGGCTCCCGTTTCTTATTTTGGGAATGCACGCATAGTGCTTCAGTTCTTCCTGCTCGCCGAACGTGTACACCCGTTTTTCTGATTATCATTAAATGATTGGTTTTCCCGTTTCGACAGTTCGCACATTGCACGCTTACAGTAATATAAAAAACATAATTTATACACTCTTTATCCGTTATAACGTCTTGATTACATGTGGTCCGTTTTATCTCATAAAATATACTACGTTGATTAACTCAACTCCGATGTCGGGTGTATGAATAATCGCAGCAGAAGAACAACGCTGTTATGTGTTTCCCCCGGCATCGGGTGTACACGCCTTGTGAGCGGGAAAAACTAAAGTTTAAGACGTGATACCTTTTTTTAGAAACGGGAGCCGTCGTGCCCGGCGACCGTTTCGGGGACAAATTCGTACTTCAGATATCGGCTGAGCAGTCAGGGGGAGATACATAAGAGGGGGAATCGGCGCGGCCATA
>URDX01000065.1 GCA_900546695.1 uncultured Eubacteriales bacterium
GCTCTCCACTTGTCAACCCCTTTTCTCAAATTTCTTGAAAAATCTTTCGGGAAGTCGGATTACGGTTGATTTTTTCGGCGCTGCGTGCTATAATCATCATTATATAATATATGTGCGCGATATCCGCGCGTGCATAATCTTCCCCGATCGGGCATAACTTATTCGGAGAAGGACCGTTTTATTTTTTCTTCACAAAAAATCCGACACGGGCAGCGTCCCGGGAAAGGCGACGGTATGAAGGTTCTTATGATTTGCGGCAGCGCCCGCGAGGGCTCAAACTCGCGCATAGCGCTCGAGGAGATGCGGAAAATTTTCGATAAGCAGGGCGTCGAAAGTGAGGTCATAACCGTCGGCAGAGATGCCGTTCACGGCTGCACGGGCTGCCGCGCTTGCTGCAAAACGGGCAGATGCGTGAACGACGACGGCGTTTACGAGCTTGCGGACAAATTCGAGACCGCAGACGGGCTTGTCATCGCGTCGCCCGTTCATTACGCTTCCGCGCCCGGTGCACTCATAGCGATTCTCGACCGACTCTTTTATTCGACGCACTTTGACAAGACGATGAAGGTCGGCGCGGCGCTCGCCGTTGCGCGCAGAAGCGGAACGACCGCGACCTTCGACGAGCTGAACAAATATTTCGCGATAAGCGGCATGCCCATCGCGACAAGCGAATACTGGAACACGCTGCACGGCGCTGCGCCAGGAGAGGCAGCTCAGGACGGCGAGGGTCTGCGCACCGCGCGCGTGCTTGCGCGGAATATGTCATTTCTGATGAAGAGCATCGCGCTCGGCAAGCAGCAGCTCGGCATGCCCGAGAAAGAGCTTGCCGTTAAGACGAATTTCATCCGCTGACGCGGGTCGACGGCTCGACATAATTCGCCGCGCAGCAAGCAGCGGCGTGCAAGGCGATGCAAGCCGACAATAACTTGTCAGCTGACACAAACCAACGTCGTGCGCTGGCGCACGTTAGAAATTATCCCGACACTGTCGGCTTCAACGATATTATCAGCATCACAGACGTTATCGACATCGTCAACTTACCGACATTACCCGCCTACCGATATTACAGATACTAAAGGAAAAGACCATGAATGAATGGAAGTTTAACGTAAGACCGCCCGAACCCGCAGCCGACGCAGAGCGCGACAGCGCCGCCGCTCTCGTCACAGCTGAGATGATACGCCGCAGGTGGCACATCAGCTTTGCGGAATCCTGCACGGGCGGACTCGCCGCGGGAAGGCTCGTCGATATCCCCGATGCATCGCGGGTGCTTGACCGCGCGTTCGTCACCTACGCAAACGACGCAAAGCACGAGCTGCTCGGCGTTCGCCGCGAAACGCTCGAGACATACGGTGCAGTCAGCGAGCAGACCGCCCGCGAGATGGCTGCGGGTGCGGCACGTGCGGCACGCGCCGAGGTAGGCGTCGGCATAACGGGCATCGCAGGTCCCGGCGGAGGAACCGATGAAAAGCCCGTCGGCACCGTCTGCTTCGGCTTTTCGATAGGCGGCGAGGTATCGAGCTGCACCGTCATGCACGGCGAGCTCGGCAGGGCCGCGGTCAGACGGGCGAGCGTCGACTTCGTATTTTCCGAGCTGTGCAGGCTGCTCGGCATTGACCGCTGACGCACGCAAAGGTCGCAAGGCATCGGGCACACAGTGCATCGCGCATGCATCTGTGCCGACACGCAAGCGTCCGCACGCAGGAGCACAATCCGCAAAGCATGCCGTAAACGGCAAGCGATCACGAAGCATATACGCACACGGTATTTGTATGCGGCGGCAAAATGTAAACAAATTGTTAAATCGGTCGAAAGTTTAAAAAACACTTGAAACCGCACGAAAGCTGTGGTATAATTCTGTACGCGTATGCTTAGGCACGCGTAAGCACGGGCAGTCCGCTGTGAAGCTCCGCATGAATGTCCGTTATTTTTGAAGGAGGAAGCTACTATGGATAAGCTTCAGGCTTTTGTAAGCGAGCAGCTCAAAACAGAGGTACCCGAGGTCAACATCGGTGATACCGTCAAGGTTCACGACCTTATCAAAGAGGGCACCCGCGAAAGAATTCAGATCTTTGAGGGAACCGTCATCTCCCGCCGCGGAGGCGGCATCAGCGAGACGTTCACCGTCCGCCGTGTCTCCTATGGTGTCGGCGTAGAAAAGACCTTCCCGATCCACTCTCCGCATGTACAGAAGGTTGAGATCGTCCGCCGCGGTAAGGTCCGCCGTGCGAAGCTCTACTACCTGCGCGACAGAGTCGGTAAGGCATCTAAGGTCAAGGAGCAGATCGGCTGATCTGCGCCGAATCAAGAAATGTAGAGCCGCCTTCGGGCGGCTATATTTCTTGATTCGGTCCGGGTCGGCTAAAATCGTCCGGACCGAAAAAGCGCTCGGGAAGGCTAAAAAAGCGCAGATCGAAAAAGCGGATAAAGGAATGATTCGGGCTTTTGTTCGGCACGAGAGCTAAGAAAGCGGAAGAAATCCTATCGGATTTCTCCGAAGGAATGATTATCCGCTTTTTCTACCGCCGAA
>URDX01000066.1 GCA_900546695.1 uncultured Eubacteriales bacterium
TGGGGCGGAGCCCCGCAGAGCGGCGTTTCTTTTTGTTAACTTTTTCTTTGCGCCTTACTCGCACAAAGAAAAAGTGGCTAAAGGTTTGATTTACCTAAATTCGTAGTGATAACGCTTAAAGTAAATCAAATTAATAATGCTACCCTCCTACACGAGTGCAATTTTGCGGTCTTGCGGAGCAAGATTGCCGCTGTTTGCGGCAAAGCAAAATTTCATATTGAACCGCGCAGCGGTTCAATGAGGGAGGCTTTCACGCGCGAACTTTTCCGTATGCATTATCAACTTAAGACAAAGCACATTTTAAATACATTCCCGTTCACTACCGCTCTCCGCTCATCCCCCTAAAAAAGATAAAAAGAGAAAGAGATAAAAGATAATCGGATACAGTAGTAACAGTAGGGTATGTTGAAACTGTTGAGAGTGCGGGAAGCGTTGATACAGCTTGTATTATTCTTCCTCGCGTGCCGCATTTCGGTGGGGAAAGAAGCATCTGCACGGTGTGGACAATTTTTCCGCCCCGCACCCTTATCGGCGCAGCCGATTTTTACACAGCTCCGTACACATAGCTTTATGTCACGGCTCGGTGGAAAATGCCTCGCACGGCGTGTGGATAAGCTCTTAAAATACCTGATTTTATGCGGATATGACTTTTACACAGCTTGTGCAAAACACCTGTGGACTATTCATTTTCAACCTAACCGCGCAGCTCGCGGATGAGGTCGTTCATCTCTAATTCAAGCAGCGAATCCTTTGCCATCTCGCGCTCAACGGTATCGAGCGACGCCATTATGGTGGTATGATCCCTGCCGAACAGCTTTCCGATAGCGGGAAGCGAGAGATCGGTCAGCTTTCGGATGATGTATATCGAGCGGTGACGAACGAGCGCTATCTCCTTCGTCCGCTTTCTGCCCTTGATATCCTCAACCGAGACGCCGTACTTCTGCGAGACCTTTTCGAGTATGCGGTCGACGGTGACCGACGCGGGCTCGCTTCCCGTCATCAGGTCTGCGACGCATGAGATGGCAAGGTCTACGGTTATCTGTGCGCCTGTCAGGAACGACTGTGCGCCGAGCTTTTTGACCGCGCCCTCGAGCTGACGGACGTTGCTGCGAAGATTGTTCGCGAGAAATTCGAGAACGTCCGCAGGCAGCGAGATGCCGAGCGCTTCCGCCTTACTTTTCATTATCGCGATACGCAGCTCGTACGCCGGCGGCTGAATGTCCGCGGTGAGACCCCATTCAAAGCGGGTCTGCAGACGGTTTTCGAGAGTCTTTATGCTTCGAGGCGGGCAGTCGCAGGTCAGTACGATCTGCTTGTGATTTTCGTAGAGTGTGTTAAAGGTGTGGAAAAATTCCTCCTGCGTCGAAACCTTACCCGATATAAACTGCGTGTCGTCTATCAGCAGCACATCCGCCGTGCGGTACTTGCTGCGGAACTGCTCACAGGTGCCGTGACTTATCGAGTCTATAAGCTGGTTTGTAAAATCTTCGCCCTTTACATAGACGATTTTTGCCTCCGGGCAGAGCTCGGAGATTCGGTTCATTATCGCGTAGAGCAGATGCGTTTTTCCGAGTCCGCTCGGGCCGTATATGAACAGCGGGTTGTACTGCTTCTGGAAGTATTCCTCGTCCGCGTTCGTGCCCGATGCATAGCGGTTCGCGACGGCGAGACACGCCGCATGTGCGAACTTGTTCGAGCTGCCGACGATGAAGTTGTCGAAGGTGTAATCCGAGCCTACGGTCGAATCGCCGCTCTCCTTCTTGCTCTCACCCGAGAGGTAGTTTATTCCGCTCTCGAAATTCTGCTCGAGAAACTGCTTGTTCCGCCTGTCGGATTCGGCAGGGTCGGACGGCGTGTCGGGCTCGGGCTCGGGCGGTGCCGCATCGCTCCCCGAAAGTCCGAGCTCGCGCAGATGCTCCGCCTCGCTCTTTTCGTCGGTGGCGATGAAGATTATCCGAACGTCAAAGCCGACGCGCGTCAGATAATCATGTATGACCGATGTATATTTTGATTCGAGAAAGTCACGCTTGAACTTCTGCTTCGTCGCGATAACGGCAACCTCGTCGCTAAGATACGATAGGTGCAGCTCGTTGAACCATAGCTCCATTAGCGTCTCGGAGTAATTCCCGCGCATCTCGGCGAGAACCGAATTCCAGACCTCCGACAGAAACTGCATAGGCTTTTCCTTTCAGATAATATCGAATGCGTACACAAATACATCCTATATTATAGCACACAAATCCGTTCATTTCAAGAGTAAATGCAATATTTATATATTATATTATAATAATACAGTATATAGAGCACTGTGAGGCAAATTTTTTCGTGAAAAAAACTCTGAAAAAGCTTTTTTGTTTACGGCGGGGCTTTAGTTTGCATCGCGCTGATGCGGGCGGGTGTGTGCGGATGAATGTTGTTTTTGCTGAAAAGGTTAAATCTCGCTGCCGCGGTCGAGGTTAGTGCAGAA
>URDX01000067.1 GCA_900546695.1 uncultured Eubacteriales bacterium
CCGCCCCACGCCCCGCGACCTTTGAAAAGGTCGACGAAACTTTTAAACTGTCTGAACCTTAGTCCGTGCGCGTCGTCGGGTGACACCTTTATTTCGCAATCGTCCCGCTGCTCTGCCCGAGAAAGACTCCCTATTATAAAGTTTTCGCCGGGCCTTTTTCAAAAGGCCGCGTACTCCTCTTCCCTCGTTCCTTATTTCAGCAGGGCGCCGAAGCCGGCGTTTTCAGCCCATTTAGCGGCGGTGCTGCCGGCGGGAGTGACGATCGAAGAGAGCTTGTCGCACTGATAGATCATGCCGTCGCCGATAGTCGTAACGGAAGCGGGAAGCTCGATGCTGTTGAGGTTCACGCATACGGCGAACGCGAGGTCGCCCACGCCCCAGACGGTATCGGGGAGCTTAACGGTATTGACCGTTGCGATGTAATAGAACACGTTGGAAACATACTTAACGCCGCTCGGAACGGTGATAGTGCTGTCCTTGGAGTTAATCTTGATGAGCACGCCGTCGCCGACTGTAACGAATGTATCCGTCTGTGCGGCGAGCCATTTTGTCTTACCGAGTATGGTAAGACCGACGCTCTTGACCGACGAGGGGATAGACACGCTCTCGATATTCGAGCACTCAAGGAATGCGTATGTTCCGATATAGCTTACACCGTCGGGAATGGTGACGGCGGTAATTGTCTGATTGCCTCTGAACGCGGACGCGCCGATCGCGGTGACCTTTGCGCCGCCGAGCGTCGAGGGAATGGTGACGGCACCGCCGTTTCCGTTATAGCCGGTAACGGTCGCGTTGCCCGATGCGTCGAGAACGTAGGTATAATCAGCCTCAACGGGCGCGGGCGCGTTCTGCGTGGCGGTCGTCTCCGCTGCGGGAGCATCGGTTTCGTCGGGAGCGTCGATCTCGGTCTCGTCAGCGGTCGTTTCGACGTCAGATGTTTCAACGGGCTCGGTCTCGTCGGTGTCGGGTGCCGCGGTAGTTGTAACGGCAGTGGTCTCGCTGCCGCCCGATATGAGCTGCGGTACGAACTTTATTGCGAGTGCAATGACAGCACCGAGAACGACGACGAGCAGCGCGATGAGCGCAACACCTGCAAAGCGTCTGCCGCCTGCATTTTCCTCTTCCTCATCCTCGCCGGAGGCGTATGTAAAGTCGTGATTTTCGGTCTGCTCGGCAGCGCCTGCTATCATGGTCATTCCCGCAGCGACGATGGTATCCGAGACGCGCTCGGGCACGCGGACGGCGGCTGCGCACTCGGAGAGTACGGCGCCGAGCTCGGCAGCGCCGCGGAACTTAGAGAGCGTAGGGGTATCCTTTGTGCGCTTTTTAATCTCCGCGCCGACAAGACCCGCGCCGGAGATTATCGCGCGGCGAACGCTGCGGGGGTCCGCCTGGAGATTTCTTGCTATCTGATCGGGGTCGAGCCCGCAGAAGAAGAACAGCATAACGGCAAAGCGCTCTGCTTCGGGCAGTGCGCAGACAGCCTCCTCGACCGCGCGGCATGCGGCAGCGTCGCCGACAAGCTCGGAGCGGGATGCGCCGAGGCTGTACGGAAAGCTCTTTTTATCGCCCGCATCGTCGGGCAGGGTCGCGGCGAGGCGCGAAAAATCGACGGTTCTTCCGCTGCCGGAGAGGTAGGAGCGGCAGCGCTTTGCAGCCGTCATATAGGTCCATGCGGGGAAGGATGCGGGATCCTTCAGCAGTCCGAGCTTACCGTAGATGTGCATGAATGCGGACTGCAGCATGCCCGCCGCAGCGTCCTCGTTTCCGCCTACGAGCCGCAGGCAGAGATAGTACACGTTGTTCTTGTATGCGTCGTATATCCCGGCGGCAGCAGCCGTGTTGCCGGAAACGGCGCTTCCGATCAGTTCCTGTATATTCATGATTTCTTTCCTTCCGTGAAAAGCAGAATTATTATTCTCTCGACATTCTACCACATATTGCGGGTCTTGTCAATTCGAAAAGCGGCGAGATTTTTCGTGAAAAACCTCTGAAAAAGTTTTTTTGGTTCGCAGAGGGGATTTAGTGTGTACCGCGCTGACGCGGGCGGGTTGTGTGCGGATGAAGGTTGTTTTTGCTGAAAAGGTTAAATCTCGCTGCCGCGGTCGAGGTTAGTGCAGAAAATATGTTTGTGTTGAGTGGGACAAAGCGCGCCTTCGGCCCTTCGGCGATTACAGGGGATATGGAGAAGTGATTTAGTTGTTCGTTTTTTACCGCTTTCTTTTTACGCGAA
>URDX01000068.1 GCA_900546695.1 uncultured Eubacteriales bacterium
TTTTTTAAGGCAGAAAATTTCATTTCGGCAGAGCGTATTGAAGCTTTACCGCGAGGAATAACCTCCCATATCAGCCGCGGCGCGGCTTGACACGGGAGGTTGTTATATTATTTAAATCACCGCCGATTATCCGTCAGCGCGGCGACGGGCTACGAATGTATCTTAGACTTGTTTCATGCAATCACAAAGCGGGCATCGCCCGCTTTTTACATAAAGGACGATGCTTTGACCGAGCGGATGACCTTCGTCGCAGCACGCCCGTTGGGCGTGCTTTGTCGGGAGAATTGTCCGTCAAATCGTTTTGCGGCGCAAAACACAGCCTCTTTTTCCGCTTTCGTCATGCTTTGGTCACAATTAGATACTATAATATCACTGTAAAAAAATGAGCCCGTGCGGGGGAAATGCCCCGTCGAGGACAAAGGAGAAAGGCTATGAAGCTGAATAGATCAAATAAGTTTGAAGGCGTAAGCGGTCCGCTGCTTACGATAGTCATGGACGGTGTAGGACTCGCAGCACCCGGCGGCGGAAACGCTGTCGATGCGGCGTACACCCCCACCCTTGACATGCTGATGAAGAAGTACCCGATGGTCACCCTGCGCGCGCACGGAAAGGCTGTCGGTCTGCCCTCCGACGACGACATGGGCAACTCCGAGGTCGGACATAACGCACTCGGTTCGGGTCAGGTGTTCGCACAGGGCGCGCTGCTCGTTTCCAACTCCATCGCGTCGGGCAAGATGTTCGAGTCAAAGACATGGCGCGACGCCGTCGACAATGTTAAGAAGAACGGCTCCACCCTGCATTTCCTCGGACTCTTCTCCGACGGAAACGTTCACTCGAACATCGCACATCTGCGCAGCATGATAGAGCATGCAAAGCAGGACGGCGTCCGCACCGTCCGCGTGCACATCCTGCTCGACGGACGCGATGTCGGCGAGACCACCGCGCTCGATTATGTTGAGCCGTTCGAGGGATTTCTCGCATCACTCCGTTCGGCTGATTTCGATGCACGCATCGCATCCGGCGGCGGCAGAATGAAGATTACCATGGACCGCTACGAGGCTGATTGGTCGATGGTAGAGCGCGGCTGGCATACGCACGTGCTCGGCGACGGCAGAATGTTCGCATCCGCAGAGGAGGCTGTCAAGACGCTGCGCGAGGAGACCCATGCAATCGACCAGGATCTCGATCCCTTCGTTATCGCAGAGAACGGCAAGCCCGTCGGAACGGTCGAGGACGGCGACTCGGTCATCTTCTTCAACTTCCGCGGCGACCGCTCGCTCGAGATTTCGCGCACCTTTGAGGCAGGCGAGGATTTCGATAAATTCGACCGCGTCCGCGCGCCTAAGGTCTACTATGCGGGAATGCTCGAGTACGACGGCGACCTCCATATTCCCTCGCACTACCTCGTCAATCCCCCCGAAATTACTAATACCCTCGGCGAGTACCTTGCGGGAACCGGCGTTTCGCAGCTCGCCATCTCCGAGACGCAGAAGTTCGGACATGTTACCTACTTCTGGAACGGTAACCGCTCCGGTAAGTTCTCCGAGGAGCTTGAGACCTATATCGAGATCCCGAGCGACGTTGTTTCGTTCGATCAGCGCCCGTGGATGAAGTGCGCACAGATCACCGATAAGCTCATCGAGATGCTTCGCAGCGGCAAGTTCAAGTACCTGCGCTGCAACTTCCCGAACGGCGATATGGTCGGTCATACGGGTAACTTTGCCGCAACGCAATGCAGCATGGAGGCGCTTGACCTCCAGCTCGCGCGTCTGCTGCCCGTTATCGACGAGCTGCACGGCGCGGCTATCATCACCGCGGATCACGGCAATGCCGACGAGATGTTCGAGATGAACAAGAAAACCGGCGAGCCTAAGATGAACGCGAACGGCACGCCGAAGGCTAAGACGAGCCATACGCTTAACCGCGTTCCCTGCATTATCTACGATAACTTCACCGCCGATCGCTATACGGTCAAGGAGGATAAGGGCGAGTTCGGACTCTCAGATGTCGCCGCTACCACCGCTAACCTGCTCGGCTATGAGGCACCCGAGATGTGGGATGAATCGCTGATAGAATTAAAATAAATCTGGAGGCTAAAATCGTCCGGACCGAAAAAGCTCTCGGGGGAGGCTAAAAAAGCGCA